>CAZTDS010000132.1:0-2513 GCA_964612535.1 uncultured Thermoplasmatales archaeon | reverse complement strand
AGCTCACCTTGCCTATAAAGAAAGATGTTTTTATTTATAAAACTTTAGATAAAGCTATGTCAAAATTTCCTCCACTTTTTTTGCAAATTCCTCAAATCCCACACTCCTGCTCAACACCTCTTTTGCCCCTATCTCTTTCAATTTTTGTCCCCATTCCAGGTCGGCAAAGGCAGTGAATCCGATTATATTTGCGTCAGGGTCGATATTGATTATTTTTTGTGTTGTCTTCACACCATCCATCTCCTCTCCCTTCATCTGCTTTACAATGTCCTCGATTTTTTTGCTTCCAGAGAGATTCAGATCCATTATAACCAAATCAGGTTTTTTGCCTCTTTCCATCAAATCTTCATATTTTTCTATCCCTTCCTCACCACTATATGCAGAATAAACTTCAAAGCGGGCTGATGGAAGATATGTTTTTATCAACTCCTGAATTTCAGGCTCATCATCCACGACAAGCACCACCTTTTCCTCACCTGCAAAAGAGCTATGCTTTTCAATTTTTTTAATTATAAGTTTCTCCTCTGCTATGTTTATCATCACTTTTTCCCCCTTTTTGAAAGGATACTGGCTGTCTCTCCATATTGCTGAGGGGATTGAAATAATCGCCTTTGAGCCATATACGTTGAACTTTCCCTTTCCCTTAAGCATTTATCCTCACCATATTTCCGCAGTAGACACATTTTATTTTTCTAACACCCCTTATTTTTTCGTAGTAAAACACTCCCTTGCAATTTGGGCAGACAGCCATTTCAAGCTCTCCTTCCTCAGCAGATTTTTTAAGGAAAGGCAGACCGTTCTCGCCCTCAGTAATCTCATATCCTTCTGGTAAAGGCACCGGCTCTCCATTTTCGCTCTTCCTCGCAAAAAAATAATTTCCTTTTTTTGATTTATAAAGCGTATATCCGTTTTTGGTACATGCCTTATTTTGAATAACGGAAAAAATGTTGTAGGCTTCCATTCCTATAAGGGTATAACCGGGCATGAGAACAAGGAAGAAGAATCCAAGTTTTGTATGAACAAAATAGGAAAGGTACCCGAGGCGTGGAACTTTGGCGTAGATGGTATGCCCAAATACGTTTGCATAAGGAACTTTTCCGATCAAGTCCTTTTCTGATACAAGGGCGGTATCGTTATCCTCGTTCGCATCCCCTTTTGTTTTAAAAAATGTCTCGTTGCCCTTTTCAATTATGTCAACGCACCTGTGGGTTACTGTATATTTTTCATCTTCGCGATGGAAATTTATAACGTCTCCAATATTGACTTTGCTTGCACCACAATCTTTAACATAAACAATGTCCCCGACATTCAATGACGGTTCCATCGAGCCGGAAGTGACAATGTATAAATGTGATGACTTATCAGCAAGAGGAATCACTATAAATGATAAAACAAATAATGAAACTGCAACAATCAATACTATGTTAAACAATCTCTCTTTTTTCATCTTTCACCTCTCTACTCGGCAATTTTTACCCCCACACAGTGATGCTATTGCCATCACTTTCTTCAATATCCTTCAATCCTGCCCCGTTCCACTCTGCATAGAATTCGATATCAAATGTTACTGATGCCCCCCAATAGAAATGGCAGATATTGCACGGGTGAACACTCGCCTTTAAGACATACTTAATACGGGGAGAAAGCTCAGAAATTCCATCCGAAGTTGTGAGATTCACCCACCTTCCTTCAATTTCATCAAGGGTTTTATACTCGCATGATGGAAGTATAACATGTTTTTCTCCGCTTGATGTGTTTATCAATTTCAAATCAATTACAATATGCTCGCTCAAATTGTTGCTGCTACTGCAACAACTGCATCCTAAGTTGTTATAGTAATGCAGTATATTTTTTAAATTCACTATTACATTCTTATCGAGGCTGGCTAGAGCACCATTTACCCGGTTAATGACATTAGATTCCGAAAGTGGGTAATTGATATCTGGATGAGCTGCATTCAGCAATGCTGCCACTGCCTGTCGGAGTAAAATCTTTGCTTTATCAACGATGCTATTCCCTCCGCGGAAGTTGAGCGCTTCGCTTAAATTTTTTGATGAAAGTTCTTGCAATTCAGAGGGCAATTCGAACACACTTCCGATGGTGTCCTCTGTAGAATATTTTACCCATTTGCAGGGATGGTTCTTCCAGAAGCCGGGGCTGCATCCCGTATATCCGCTATGATTTGTCACATTAAAAATACGCATTTTTACCTTTGCAGGATCGCTATCTCCGGTCATATGCAACAAGATGTTTTTATAACAACCGTGACAATAACAGAATTCGACATGACTCATTGTTATTACAGGGCTGTCAAGAGGATTCTGGTTATTGACTTCCAAATCCAGAATGCCTGCAGAAAAAGAATTTCCAGAGCTTTTCTCCGTATCGCTCAAAAAAGGCATAGTTCCAGCTATCATCGATGCTGTTATGCCTATGACCATTATGCTCATCAGCGTTTTTTTTATCATTTTATCGAATCAAATAAATAAAGGGAAAAGGGGGTGTTTCCTGAT
>CAZTDS010000131.1:0-2581 GCA_964612535.1 uncultured Thermoplasmatales archaeon | reverse complement strand
TATTCTCCAAGTTGTTGTCTCCATATGGAAATAAACGGGGCATCCAGTCGAATTGGATTAATGGATAAATAGGGTAAAAGAATGCTATTATTGGTTTTGGGATAGGAAGGCACCAATTATCCCAGTAATTTCTTAGGAATCGGTTTGTCCAGAACAAAGGCCAATTTCCCCAATAATATACATGGGCATTCTCTTCATTTTTCATAAGGTTGTTGTTGATTATTCTATTAAAATAGGAGCCATATAAACATATTCCCCATGTGTCATTGCTAACAGTGTTTCCATATATGACGCAATGATTGCATCGCCATAAAGAAATCCCTTCCTGGATATTATTGATCACTATATTATTCTTTATTGCTATCTTTTCCAGATGGTATGAAAAACCGATTCCAATGGTTCCGTTTCTTATTGTAAAATTACACACCAAAACATTGCTCACGAGAATAAAAACTGTTTTGTTCTTCCTCATTCCATCTATTATCGTGGTTTTTGCATTTTCTCCTATGAGATTTATACTCTTATTTATAACAACGTTTTCACGGTATATTCCAGAATAAACAAAAATTGTATCTCCATCTTCTGCATCATTGATGGCATCTTGTATGTGGGTGTAGTTGTTTGGTCCAGAGCCGCCTACATACAGTATTCTTCCATTGTTTAAAACATCATTTTCCATGATTTTATCGCTTCCTTTAATCGGAAATACAGAAAAAATGAGAGTGAAAATGAGTCCCATTGCAACAATTTTTTTCATACATCCATAAAATGGATGTTAAATATAAATTTTTTTATATGAGTCATTTTCGAGCATATTTTTATCTCATTCCTTATCTCATTCGGGTATAAAAGCCACAAAACTTTTTAATCTTCTTTTCCTATCATATCATGCATCTTACAAAAGAGCAGGAAAGGATGCTTGATGGCGAGGAAGGGGAAGTTGTTGCCCGGATGATGCGCCTGCTTGTGCGGCTTGGAGATGTTTATGGTGCGGAAAAAATGATTCCTGTTACCTCTGTTCAGGTGGCTGGCGTTTCTTATAAAAGCATAGGTGATGCGGGTTTGGAATTTTTGCAGGATATTGCAAAGGAGGCGAGAGTAAAAGTTTTGACTTTTCTTAATCCAGCGGGCATGGATCTCGAAAACTGGAAGGAGATGGGAATAAGCGAGGAATTCGCGAAAAAGCAACTTGCCATAATAAATGCTTTTCAGAAAATGGGAATCGTTATCTCTGCAACCTGCACTCCTTATCTCGCTGGAAATCTACCTCGCTACCGCCAGCATATTGCATGGAGTGAATCATCTGCTGTATCCTTTGCCAATTCTGTCATAGGAGCTCGCACTAATAGGGAGGGAGGACCATCTGCTCTTGCAGCTGCCGTAACTGGCTTCACGCCATATTACGGCTTGCATCTCGATGAAAACAGGCAACCAAATGTAATTGTAAAAGTTAAAACAGAGCTTAAAACGAGCACCGACTTTGCAGCAATGGGCTATTACATAGGAAAGGAAGTGAAAAAGGGAATCCCATATTTTCAGGGCATAAAGGATGCGGATGTCGATGATTTAAAAGCGCTGGGGGCAGCGATGGCGGCGAGCGGAGCAGTTGCGCTGTATCATGTTGAAGGAATAACGCCTGAGGCAAAAGAAGTGAGTATCGACGGCCTTGAAGAAATCGAATTTGGGGAAAAGGAGTTGAAAGAGACGTATGACAGACTTAATACAGGAGATGAGCCCGATATAATAATTTTTGGATGCCCTCATGCCTCGCTGAATGAAATTGTAAAGGTGGCTAAAATTGTTGAAGGGAGAAAGGCGAGAAAGCCGTTCTGGATTTGCACTTCCCGGGCAGTAAAAGAAATTGCAGATAGGATGGGGCTAAAAGAAAAAATTGAGGCAGCTGGAGGTAAAATAGTTGCAGATACTTGCATGGTTGTATCACCCATCGAAAATTTATTTAATACAACTGCCGTAAATTCTGCAAAGGCAGCTCATTACTTGCCGGGCTTCTGCAAGCAGAAAGTTGTTTTCAAAAATATGGAGGATTTGCTGGAGGGATAGGATGAAGGGCAGAACTATATACCCGGGAAAAGCTGAAGGGGAAGCAATTGTAAGTAAAGAGCCTATTGGCTTTTATGGTGGCATAGATATGAAGACAGGCATTGTGATAGAAAAAGGGCATGAGCTGGAAGGGAAATGTGTTAAGGATAAAATTCTCGTATTTCCATATGGCAAGGGTTCGACAGTTGGAAGCTATGTCATATACGGGCTGAAGAAAAATGGAGTTGCGCCAAGGGCAATAATAAATAAGGAGACAGAAACAATCGTCGCCACGGGAGCAATTCTTGCAGGCATAGTTTGCGTGGATGGAATAGATATTGAAAGAATAAAAGATGACGATTATGTTATAATTGAGGCAGGAGAAAAAGAGGCAGAGGTTGTGATAAAGGAATAAAAAATTAAATTGAGGAGATACAGTATGTCTGTGTGAGTCAGCCATTTATTGATATAATCCCCGCTCTTAATCCAGATGTTGCCCAATAGAGTCAATGCTTTAACTTGGCAAATACTGTTTCACAAC
>CAZTDS010000130.1:0-2606 GCA_964612535.1 uncultured Thermoplasmatales archaeon | reverse complement strand
TTCCTATATACAGAACGAGTATATATAGATTTCTATATTTCTATAAAAAATAAAGAAAGAGGGTTACTACTTTTTATACTTTCTTGCAATCTCTGCTGGAAAACGTATCCTCCATGCCTCATCATTAGTTCGTGGTTCTCCCCACCACCTGTATATCTTCCCTCCTCGAGAAATCATGAAAAAAATCCATCCTCCATCCTTGCTTCTTATCCATCCTGCCTTTCTTCCCTTGAGCATCTTTGCAAGTTCTGAATCTGCTTGTATTACACCACAATTAGTTCTTATATTGCCGTTGCCATCTGTGTAATATGCATTTCGAGGAAAAATGTCAATTCCTATTTTCTCCATTCTCTTTTTCATTTTATCACCATACTTCATCAATCTTTTTTTCGGCGGGATTCAACCCCGCCGTTCTATGCCCTCGATAATACCTTTTCATTTTATCCCTCCCTTACAAAAATAAAGAGGAAAGAGGGCTAACAATCATATACATCAATGCTTGCAATATTGATTGTATCATGCTCTGTTTCAACATTTAAGTATGCTGTTCCATCCGATTCTCTTACTATTACTTCTCCATTAAAGATTTCTGCAAGTTTTTTCGCTATCGCTTTAGATAAATCGCTGAAGTTATAGTATTGATAATCTTCATCTTCTCTGCTATCTTCGAATATATAATTGTATATCTTTAGCTTTCTGTCTATTCCAAGCAAGCTTAAATCAATTTCTGCTTGTATTCGCACATAAGGTTTGTTACTGATTTCATATTCATCTGTTATAAAATCTTCTGTAATCTGAAATTTCTTTAAAAATCTCTGCCTTTCTTTCTGTGTTTCCTGTTCAATGTTCATTGCATTAACAAGTTCTTTGACCCATTCTATCTGTTCTAATGCCTTTCTTTTTGCCTCCTCCTTCGCCTTTTCTTCTGCTTCCTTCCTTGCTCTCTCTTCCTCTTCCTTCCTCTTCCTCTCAATTGCTATTTCATACAATTCATTCAATCTCTGCATTACTTTGTTAAATTCTTCTTCCGTCATTGCTTCATCGTAAATTCTATCTCTCAATGTTTCATGCTCTTCCTTCTCCGTTTCATTGAGATAATATTTTGCGAGATATTTGTCATATAAATCATAGCATTTCGAATTTACATATGTGTTCTTTTGCTTCTGTATTGTCATGTATTTATTGTATTCATCTCTGATAATCTCTCTAATGCCTATTGCTATTTTTTTCTTCCTTTCTGTTACTGCTTTGTTGTATATCATGTCTCTTATAGTTTTTATGATATTTTCCCTTAATCCATAAAAATTGCTCTTGTAATCTATCGTATATCCAACACCATCTATGTATATTTCTCCTGTGTCATACTTTTTCAGATATACATTTCCTTCCGTCTCTTGTGATATTGCTTCAAAATCGTTTATCTCTGCCTCTACGATAGTTTCTATTTCATTGAAGATTTTTTGCGATGTTGCCTTGTCTATTTTTACTTTCCAGATTCCTTTTATTCCTCCAGCGGGGGTATTCTCCTCTTCCGCACCGCCCCCCTTCACGGTGCAATTTTCCATTTCTCCTTTCATTCTTCCATTCCTCCTGCCCTTCTTTTCCCGATTCATCAGGTAAGCAAGGAAGGGCTAACTTGCTTACCCTCATATATGTAATGCAAAAAGGGTATTTATACTTTTCTATATTTCTATATTTCTATATGAAAAACTTTCAAAAATTCAAAATAAGGGAAAAAGGATTGTATCATTGCTCTTTTTGTATTCCTTCGAGTTTTGTAATTACTTTTTTTACCTCTTCATCAGAAAGAGTTACTTCCCCTTCAGGATTCACTATTTCATAAATATCTACAATATATTCATGATGTATTTTTGTATCGCAATACTCAAGCCATCCATCAATTCCAGCATCAACTAACGCTTGTTCAAACTCGTTCCTTTTACTTTCATTGTCATCATTAAAGATTTTAACAACATTAACTTCCGCATCTATTGTAAAATCCTTTCCGTATTTCATTACAACACCTCCTTTTCTTTATTCCAGCATTCATACATTGCTCTTATTGCGTCGCTGAGACTTGCTCTTATGCCTTGCTCCTTGAGTTTATCTCTTACTTCCTTCAAAATTTTGTGCGAATGCTCATCTATTTCAATTTTTACCATTTTAATCCCTCCTTTTTATAAATTCATGACAAATTGCATAGTTAGGACAGTTCCAACAGTTATAGATGGGAAAGCAAATATTCCATAACTTCATGCTGTCACCCCCTTAACCAAACAGTAATAAGGCTTTTCCTTTTAAGATGTCTAATAAAGATTTTGGTATTTCATCAAAGAATAGCCAATAGTTATAAGCTCCTGGGTATCTCTTACTTCTAAATTTTTTAGCTGTTTCTATGATTAATTCCTTGCTTAATTCTCCCTCATTTGCAACTCTTAAGAAATTGCTTAATAATGAATATACTTTATGCAAATCCCATAAATCCCTAACAGTTTTGATTTTTCCAGCTACTGCTCCGTGTATGTCATTTACAAATACAAGTATAACCCATATGCCATTTACTTTTGTGTCAATTGCATAAGCTTCTATAACTATGTCATCAATAT
>CAZTDS010000129.1:0-2637 GCA_964612535.1 uncultured Thermoplasmatales archaeon | reverse complement strand
GCAAAATATTTCCCGCCATATATTTCATCCAAGCTTACGATTATTGTTTTTATTCCATGCTGCTCTTTATGTTCCTTTAATGGCTGCAACTCATCTTTCCATTCAGAAGGAGCTATGATAAGCAAATCATATTCATCCTTCGTAAATAACGGCTTCTCTGACAATTCATATCTTATCCAGATTTTTCCCCCTTCGTTTGAATGAATAACCAGAAAAATTTTTCTTTCCCCGTTATAAAGTCCAGCATATTTTTCAATTTCAATATCTCCTCTCTGCCCCATATGAATTTCTGTTCCAAATGGAAAGTCAATTATCTTTATCTCTCCTGCATTCAGGCTAAAAGAAATATCTTTCTCATCGGCTGATATGCCGAAATATGAAAACACGAGGAGGAAAGGTATGAGGGCAGCAATATACTTCATGATATATGTATTAGGATGAAAATTTATATTTTTGCAGCTATCTGGCTACCTCCCATTTTTTAAGATTCAAAACCTTCGATAAGGTGCTACCTCTCCTTATTTCTTCTCTTATTCTATTTTCTCTTTCCATAACATTTATGGCTCTATTTGCAATTTCCTGTGCATCTTCTTTTGGCACTACAACAACACCATTATCATCGCCTATTATCCAGTCGCCTTTCCTAACACGTTGCCCGCCACAAACTATCTCACATCCAATCTCTCCATAGCCTTTCGGCTCTCCAGCTTCCGCCACAACTTTTTTGGCGAATACAGGCAAGCCAATTTCCTTTATAATCTGCACATCTCTAACCGCACCATCTATAACTACGCCAGCTATTCCTTTTCTTGCAGCACTCAGCGTGGCAAGCTCCCCCCAGACTGCCTGCCTGCCCTCGCCTGCCTGGATTACGAGCACATCTCCTTCCTTTGCCTCGTCTATTGCTTCGACTGCCTTTGCCCAGTCGCCATCCATTGTTTTTACCGTGACTGCTCTTCCAACCATGTGAATGCCCTTTATAATGGAATGCAGCCCTCTCATCGCTCCTCTATTATGCATTGCATCACATATGTTGCATGTTGAAACTTTCGAAAATGCCTTATGAATTTCCTCCTCACCATATTTTTTAAATTCCTCCGTCTCTACTTTTATTCCCTCCATAGCCTTTTTTATGAGTCTCGTCGCCTCTCTCACATTCTCAGCCTTTATTATGGCTCCTCCAACTATAACTATACTCGCTCCCTTGCTAACAGCTTCTCCAGCAGATGATGCATTGATGCCTCCAGCAACTGCAATTGGCAAACTCGTTACCTTTTTCACTCTCTCAAGATATTCAAAAGGCTTTTTTCCAACCATCTGCTCATCTATGGCAACATGGATGCATATGTAATCGATGCCCATCTCCTCCAACTCTTTTGCCCTTTTTTCCACATCATCCACGCCCATTAAATCAACCATTACCTCCATCCCGTATCGCCTTGCCGCCTTCACCACTTCCTTTATTGTTTTATCACTTGCAAGCCCGAGAATGCATGTCACATCCGCTCCAGCCTTCGCCGCCATCTCCGCCTCGATTGCTCCCACGTCTATCGTCTTCATATCCGCGACAACCTTTTTACCAAGTTTTTTCAATTGCCTTATTATGTCCATCCCCTCAGCCTTTATCAAAGGAGTGCCAGCCTCAAGCCAGTCAGCGCCGCCTTCTATCGCTTCCTTTGCTATTTGAATGGCACGATGTGCATTGATTAAATCCAGAGCAACCTGAAGCAAAGCCATAATTTCAAAAGCAGAGGGATATAAAAAAGGATATGTCTCCAAAAATTTAGAAAAGAATTAATGCCTTGCCGTTTTTCTGAATGTGCTCGATGATGAAATAAAAAAGGAAATAGAAAAATTCGACGGACTCATTGATGAGGAGGCGGCTCGCCTGCTGGCAATGGAGAGAATGGGAGAAATTGAGCTTATTAAAGTTGGGGAATTGAAAGAGGGAAAGGGAAGTTTTTACGCTAAAATTGAAAGTTTATGGGCTGGAGAAAAAATGGCGAAGGCAGTGGTGGGGGATGAAACGGGACACTGCCTTCTAAATTTCTGGCATCAAAATGTTGATGTGGCAAGAGGGTTGCGGGAAGGAGAGGTAATAAAGGTAGTAAATGCATGGATTAAGGAGGGGAAATGTGGTATAGAGGCGAATGTTGGCAAGTTTGGAATGGTGGAAAAAGTAAATAGGGAAATAGAGACTAGGATGGAATTTGGGATAAAAGAAGGCATTTTTAATTTAAAAGGAACGATACAGAGGATATATCCTACCGAAGTTTATTTGGGCGAGAGAGAATATTTTGTGAGAAAGATAGTCGTTGATTTGATGGAAGTGTATCTTTTGAATGAAAGGGCTAAGGATATGCAGAATTTCAATGAAGGTGATGAAGTGCTGCTTCTCTGGCTATGCAAGAAAAATGGAAGGATTTATGCAAATGAACTGAGCAAAATATTACGTTCAACGGATTGGAAAAGCCGGAAAGGCAATGAAAAGGAACAGCCTTAATGAAACCAAGATCCTCGTTTCTTTTCATTTATGGAAATACGCTAACACTAACTAACAACCAACAACCATAAAATATTTGATACAAAATGCTATATACAGAATGAGCGGGTGTGGTGTAGTTTGGTAACACAAAG
>CAZTDS010000128.1:0-2657 GCA_964612535.1 uncultured Thermoplasmatales archaeon | reverse complement strand
GGGATAATGATATGGAATGGCGTTAATGTTATAGAAAACAATACGGCTAATGGAAAACCCATTTATTCATATATGAATGAGAAGGAAAAAACAGTTCCAGAGGATGCTGCCCAGATTATACTGATAAACTGCACCGATTTTCTGATTCAGAACATCACTTTTTCAGATGTAGATTGTGCCATTGCCCTTTTGAATTCATCTCATAATTTAATAAGAAATTGCACAGTGAAGTTAACGTACAAAATTAATTATCCAGATATGGCAGTTTATCTTTATCATTCAAATAATAATACCATTCTTGATAATGATTTTTCACATACGCTGTATGGCATCAATTTACAGAATTCACATGATAATATTGTGGCAAATAACATTCTTGAACACAGCATATTCCATGGGATAGGAATGAGTGTTTCTTCTCGCAATCTTATAAAAGAAAACAATATTTCCATTACAAGAGAGGAAGGAATATCACTCGAAAAATCGGAGTATAACCGAATATATTACAACAGAATTTCTTTAAGTGGCGAGGCAGGCATAATGATTGAAAATTCCGGAAGGAATAGCATTTTTGGAAATTATTTGATGAAAAATGGAGTAGGCATATACATCGAATTATCTTATCTTAATATCATAAAAAATAACAATTTTGTTGATAACCAAAAAGATGCATTCTTTGGCGGTTCTTATTTAAACACATGGTTCAGAAATTATTGGGATAAATGGCGTTTGCCTTTGCCAAAACCAATTTTTGGACTCCAAGGAGTTCCATGGAGTATTATAGGTATTCCATGGATTCAATTTGACTGGATGCCCCGTTTATTTCCATATGTAGGTGAAGGAAAATGACGCACTATATCTCCACCTTCTCTCTCCCCCTCCATTTTTCCTTCATCTTCCAAATTCATCCATTGTGGTCAGTAAATTACCGCCAAAAATGAGGTCATCTTACAAGCCTTATATCCATTTATGAAACACGAATCATATGTTTCAACGTTGCATTTCTCACGTCACTAAGGGCTTTATTTCCTACATCTTGACAGTAGAGCACATATGCATAGAAAGAAGGAGAATGCACATATTAAAAAATTGTTTGATCTCTGTGTAAAATACCTCTTACTGTTTTTTCCAAATTTTGCATTCTCGGCAAATATGGAATCGCTTCATCATATATGCATTTTGAAAATGACGGCATCGAGATCACCATATTTTACTGCAATTTTTTCCTCAATAATGAAACCATTTTTCTTCGCCGCCTCCATCATTTCTCTATGGCTTGCTGTTATGGCAACGATCCTTCCTTCATCGCATAAAATTTCCTTTGCTTTCGATAGAAAGCCAGTGTAAAGTTTTTCAATCATCCTTTTGCTGCCTATTCTCAAACCATAGGGAGGATTTGTTATTATAACATCTGCTTCCATATCACTAAATTTTGTAGCGTCTCCCTGAAAAAAGTGTATCGTGTCATCAACGCCTGCTGCCCTTGCATTTTCTTTGGCACCCTCTATATGCTTCCTAAACTTTTCCATTCCGTATATTTCCATGATGTCTTTATTTTCCTTTTGGGGAGGCAACTCCATATCAAATATTTTAAAGAAAGCAAATTCTCTGTTTTTACCTGTGGCAATATTCCTGCCAGCAAGGGCAGCTTCTATTGGTATTGTTCCGCTCCCCGTCATGGGATCAAATATTGTTTCCTCTTTTTTCCATTCAGCTATTCTCAGCATGGAGGCAGCAATGGAGGCATTCAGTGGAGCGGGATGGGAGTAAATGCGATACCATCTTTTATGGAGTGCATCATCTCCCGTGGTGTCGAGCCCAATAAAAATTTCATTCTGAATTACATCAACCCTTATTATAACATCTGGCTCATCTAAATTTACTTTCAGACGATGTCCATGGCTTTCAATATATGAATCAATAACTGCCTGTCCAGCAACTTTCCCTATATCAATGGATGTGAAATTGTGTTCACCCACCCTATTAGCGCGAATAGCGAAGGTGTGGTGGGGTTTAATGAATTCCAGATCTATCGATTTTGTTATTCTGTAAATATCTTCGAGCTTTTCTATCTCTTCATGGGCAAGCAGAAGAAGAAGTCTTTCGATGGTGCGACCGAAAAAAGTTGAGGTGTGAAATTAAATTTTCTCCTCCATAAAAGAATATTCTACCTTTTCCTTCTCTTATTTCTCTTATTTTTCCACCATGCTCTCTTATTTCATCAGCTGCTATTTTTTCCAGTCCTGCTATGGTTGTTGCATAATATTCCATGAAGATATATCGCGAAGCTTTTTATATTTCTTGCATCATATTTTAAATGCCATCACATTCACCGTTTTCTCTGCAATATTTCCTGCCATATCTTTTGCAACCACCTTTAGCGTGTGTTTTAAGAAAGCTTCCTCCTGAAAATTTATTAGGTTTATTTATGGGAATGATGGAGAGATAAAATGAAAGAAAAAGAAATAGAAATAAAATTAAATAGACGAAAAAATATCCGTACTCAACACCCTTATATCCTCTTGTTGAGTTTTTCCGGAATTGAAAAAATTTTTTTTCAGGAACCGGCTTTAAAATGTAAAGATGAAGCCGCCTCCGGGGCTCGAACCCGGGACCTCTTCCTTACCAAGGAAGCGCTCTACCCCTGAGCCAAGGCG
>CAZTDS010000127.1:0-2740 GCA_964612535.1 uncultured Thermoplasmatales archaeon | reverse complement strand
AAAAGCTAAAGGAATATTTTAAATTTGTCCCTTCAGCATTTGAAGAAAAGCCAGTTCCCGTCTTTGAATTTTATGAGGCAATATCGTCCCTTCAGTTTTTCCCCATACAGATAAAAAACAAGCTTATCTTCCTCTCTTTCATCGAGTTCATATTCCCCTTTATCCCATATCTCAACCTTTCCAGCACCATACATCCCTTCAGGTATTTCTCCCTCAAAATCAGCATAACTGAGTTCATGATCTTCAGTTGGTATTGCAAGTCTTTTAACACCATGCCTCGTTGGCGGCTCCTTTGGTACAGCCCAGCTTTTCAGCACGCCATCTATCTCAAGGCGCAAATCATAATGGAGGCGGCGAGCATGGTGTTTCTGCACAACAAATATGGGCATCCATCAATATAATGACTGGCATTTTAAAAATTGTGCTGTAATTTGCTTTTGACCAATATATTTAAAATGCTTTATCGCATACCTTCTCATGGCAATAAAGTTTGATGATTTACCACCTCAAGTGCAGAATCAGCTAAGGCAACTACAGCAATTTCAGCAGCAACTTGAGATTACTGTTCAACAACGCCTTCAAATAGATGTAAGGCTCAGAGAAACAGAAAATGCTCTCGAGGAATTGAATAAATTAGAAGAGAATGCCCCTGTATATAAAAGCGTGGGAAATCTTATCATAAAAGCTGACAAAGAGAAGCTTATAAAGGAGTTGCAGGAAGAAAAGGAAACTCTCGAGGTAAGAAAAAAAACTCTCGAAAGCCAGGAAAGCAAACTGAAAGAAAAGATAGAAGAATTGCAGAAAAAACTTCAGGAAGCCCTCAAATAATTGCTATCGCCGCATAGCCAACACAATATGTGCCGGGTTCAATATCATATGAAGTTGCGTATTTAAGGAGTTTTGTCTCCCTCGCCCTGCCTTTTAGTGCCTCAAGCATGGTTGCCACAGCACCATAGCCACACATCGTTATGTTCTTCTCCTCAACTATTTCCACCAATCCTTTAGCATCGAGCTGCAAAATCTTTTCTATGGCAAGCATATCCTTTTTCTTTACAAATTCATCTATATCATCTGGTGTGGGAAAGCCCGAGAAGTTAACATGTGAGAAATCGCTGCTAGCAATGAAAACAGCATCTTCTGCTTCCTTTAATATATCAGCTGCTTCCTTTACTGTATCCCAATCCTGCCAGCCAAAACATATTGGTATGAAGGTAAAATCGCTGCTTAAAAATTGCAGGAAGGGCAATTGAACTTCTATACTGTGTTCATATCGGTGAGCAATTTCATCATCTTTTATTATGCCTCTACAGTATTTTCTGGCATCTTCCGCTATTTCTATCTCACCAAGAGGAGTTTCCCATGTCCCCTCGCTCATTATTGCTACACTTGCCCCATAACCATGATGATTCGGGCCAAGAATTATAAATTTATCCGGAAAATCTTGAGCGATTTCATAATAGGCGAAGGCAGCAACATAACCAGAATACATGTAGCCAGCATGAGGAACCACAAGCCCTTTTATTTTTCCACCGTTTTTTTTCACTTCGGGCAATTTTCCCGGACCTTTCAAAAAACACTCTTTTATTTCCTCTATCAATCTCTCTTTTTTTCCTTCGTAAAAATGCCCTGCCACCACTGCCTTTCGATGCATAAAATTAAACAAAAGGTTCTTTATAAACTTTTGAATTACTCTCATGAAGGGCAAGGTAATACATGTAAAAGATATGACATTTGTTGGGATTGCCGAAAATCATTCAATAGTATTGGATAATGGTAAAAATTCCATTGCACCAATGCAGGCTGTATTACTCTCATTAGCAACATGTTCTGCAATGGATGTATGGAATATAATGACAAAGAAAAGACAGGATATAAAAGGACTTGAAGTAGAAATAGAAGGGGAAAGACGGGAGAATTATCCAAGAGTGTTCAAGAAAATAAAACTTAAATACATTTTTGAGGGAAATGTTGATGAAAAAGCGTGCAAGGAAGCAATTAATTTATCGATGGAAAAATATTGTTCCGTATCCAATATGATAAAAGAAGTGGCAGAAATAGAAACAGAAATGGAAATTAAATGATTTTTTCAAGATTTTCAACAGCTTCTTTCATTCCCGAATACCATCTTTCTATGCATTTTTGCAGCCATTCTTTTAACTCATTTGGCGAAATCCCTGAATAAACATAGTAATATCCTCCTCCATCCTCTATAATTTTCTTCTCTCTTTTCACCATTCCGCACTCCATCAATTTTTTCAGGCATCTCTGTATCGTGCTCCTGTCCTTCCCCACTATCTCAACTATTTCTCCCACTCTCATCTCTCTTCCAATAAGTATTTTGTAAATTTTTATTTCATTCTCCCCTATATTAAAGAGGCATTTGAACATGCTGTTACAATCCATGATGATAATCCCGAGCCTATATAAAACGATTGTGCAAAAATCCTGCAAAAACGTTATATATTGCCTATTTTATACCCCACATGGACGAGCTGGAAAAGATAAGAAGGAAGATGTTGCAAAAACTAATAGAAGGCGAGGAAGTTAAAGGCGAGATGCCAGATAGACCAATTGAAGTAAATGAGAGCAATTTCGATGAGGTGATTTCAAAATATGATACTGTTGTTGTAGATTTTTGGGCTCCTTGGTGCGGGCCTTGCCGCCTTCTTGCTCCAGTTATAGAACAGCTTGCAAAGGAGATGAAGGGAAAGGTTGTTTTTGCAAAGCTTAATACAGATGA
>CAZTDS010000126.1:0-2741 GCA_964612535.1 uncultured Thermoplasmatales archaeon | reverse complement strand
TCTTTTTATGGCATCATCGCTTATAATGATAGCTATATGGTGGTGGGTTATAAGTGGTGTAATAATAATACACAGGGATGGTTAGTTAAAATAGATGCAGAAGGAAATATAATATGGGAAAAGACATATGGGGGAAAAGAAGATGACGAGTTTAGAAAAATAATAAGAGAGGATGAAAATTTCATCATTGCTGGCGAGACATCTTCCTACGGAAATGATGGAAGAGATTTTTGGGTTGTTAAAGTAGACGAAAACGGAAATGAAATATGGAATAAAACCTATGGAAACAATGAAAATATGTTTTTGAGAAGTATTATAAAGGATGATAATGGCTATCTACTATGTGGTTCTGGTTTAATGCCAGGAGAATATCTTATAAGCTATCTTGTTAAAATCGATAAAAACGGTGATGCTGTATGGATAAAATATTATAGAGATCTGGACTTTTTCGATGTAACTAAAACAAATGATGGATATGCTGTTGTTGGAGAAAAACATGACATGGTAAACATGACAGACATTGTTCTACTAAAAATAGATGAGCAAGGTAACGAAATATGGAATAAAACTTATGGGGGAAAAAATACAGATGGTTCTTCATGCATCATAGATACTGGAGATGGATTTTTAATAGGGGGTGTTTTTGGCATATCTCTTACTCAATGGAGAGCATTGCTTATAAAAACAAATTATGAAGGAAATGTTGAATGGATGAAAACATATGGGAAATTGAGGGAGGAATTGTTTAAAGTCATTGAAACAAGAGATGGATATCTTTTTGTTGGTGGGACAGAAAGTGTAGGACATGGGAATGCATGGATGGTAGAAGTGGATAAAAATGGTGAGGAAATTTGGAATAAATCTTTTGGTGGAAGACATTCATATGCAATTATGGATATAATTGAGGAAAATGGATATTATATTGGGTGTGGAAATAAAGTGGAAGAAAAGCCAACAATAAAAATCAATGCTTGGATTTTAAAATGCGGAGATTATTCACCGCCTTCGATAAAAATTGTGAAGCCAAAAGAAGATTTTCTTTATCTTTTTGACAGAGAAATTTTGCCACTACAACAGACATTAATAATAGGCGGGATAACTGTAAAAGCAGAACTAAACGACTCCTTAAATAAGGTTGATAGGGTAGAGTATTATATTACAGGACCAGACTTTTATGATTATGAGCCTCACGCCATAGATTATTCTCCTCCATATGAATGGAAATGGAATGAAAAAGCGATGGGGCAATATGAAATAACCGTTGCTGCTTATTATGGAAATGCAGGAGCTGTAGCTGTGGATAAAATAGAATTATACATAATAAATCCATTTCCTCCTGCCTCCTCCGCCTCCTTGCATAAATAAAAAGGCGGTATGCTGTCAAGCCTTCCTTTTCATTTTCGCTTTTCTTATTTTCTTACAATTGAATTCATGAATAAAAGTAAACGATAGTTTCTTATAGTAAACGATAGTTTACTATTATGCTCCATCTCTTTAGAAGATATGCAGCATTTAGAATATTGGAATTTTTCTTTAATCATCCGATACAGGAAATACATTTGAAGGAGCTGGCAAGAAAATTAAAAATGAGTCCAAGAAGCGTGAAAATATATTGTGATGAATTTGAAAAAGAGAATATACTTATATGCAGAAAGCAAGGGAATTTGAGAATATTCTCGCTAAATAATGAGAATTATGTGGTGAGAGAAGCAAAAAGGGCATATATTGCTGCCTTGCTTAAGGAATTGCAGATAGATAAAATTTCGGAAAATGCTATTTCAATCGCAATTTATGGGAGTCATGCCACTGGTGAATATGATGAAAAAAGCGATATAGATATTCTGGTAATAGGAAATGAAAAAGAGGTAAATAAGAAATTGTTAATGGAAATATCAGAAAAAACGGGGAGAGAACTACAGCTTACAGTATTCCCATTGCATAAATGGGAGGCTATTAAAGATAAGGATGCATTTGCAAAAAGTATTCTAAGAAACCACATACTAATAAGAGGTGCATTGCTATGAACTTTGAAGAATGTTTAAGAAGAAATTTAATCAGGAAAGATGAAAATGCTATGGAAAGAGTGGAGAAATCCTTAGGAATTTCTAACAGATTTTTAGAATCTGCAAGAAAAAACCTTGAAATAGAAGAATATGAAATGACTGAAATCGCTGCATATAATGCGATATTTCATGTAGCTCGTGCCCTTCTTTTCAGTAAAGGTTATGTGGAGAGAAGCCATGCTTGCTTAATAGTCGCATTGAAACATCTTTACAGAGATGATTTAGAGCTTATTGAATATTTCAATGCTTTTGACAGGATAAGATTATCTCGCCACAATATCCAGTATGGCGGGATCACAACCGATAAATGTGAAGCAGAATATGTATTGAATTTTGCAAGAAAATTCTTAGAAACAGTAAAAGGAATATTAAATAAATGACATTTTCAAGTGACATTCTCCCCACCATAAATGGTGGGGCGAATGTCACTCCCTGTTAACCTCTATTATCCCCTCCTCCGTTATTATTCCTGTTATGTATTTTGCAGGAGTGACATCGAAGGCGGGATTTCTTGCCTTTTTCGGCCTCCATGGATATATGCCCAGCACTTCCTCCATGTCTCTCTCCTCAATTTTTATTTCCTCTCCACTCCTTATGCTTTTGTCAAAGGTGCTAATAGGGGCGGCAACATAAAAGGGAATTCCATTCTCCTTGGCAAGCACCGCCTTCTCATATGTG
>CAZTDS010000125.1:0-2766 GCA_964612535.1 uncultured Thermoplasmatales archaeon | reverse complement strand
ACTAAAGAACTATAAACTTGGATTACCTTGTCAGCAACTTTTTCCCATGCATATTTTTCTTCTGCTACCTTTCTTCCTTCCTTTGCCAATTTACTCCTTAAATCCTCGTTCCCCAACATCGTGAGTATTGCTTTTGCCAGCTCTTTTGAGTTCCCTGGCTCAACCAGCAGACCATATTTCCCATTTTCGAGTACCTCAGCAATCCCACCAACATTTGTTGCAACAATCGGCAAACCAGATGCCATTGCCTCCAGAAGTACAATGCCGAATGATTCCCCTGTTATCGATGGTAAGACAAAAACATCTGCAGAATTATAAAGATAGAATAAAACATTTTCCTCCACAAACCCCAAAAATTCCACATTCTTCTCTATGCCTAAAATAGATGTCATGGTTTTCAAAAATGGTAAAAGATTTCCTTTGCCAGCAATATAAAGTTTTGCATGAGGATATTTTTCAACGATTTTTTTCATTGAAGTTATTAAAGTATCCAACCCTTTTTTAGGAACCAATCTACCAACATATAAAATAATGGGATTTCCATTTACCCCTGCTTTTTTTCTCGCATAGCTTCTCGCTCTGGGCTTAAATTTTTCAACAGAAACTCCGTTCGGTATTACTATTGCTTCTTTATTGGTAAAATATGAAATAAATTTTTTAGCTGCATTGCTAACTGCGATGATTTTATTTGCCTTCGAAATCGTTAATCTGTATCTAGGATAAACATAGCTTATAAATTGCCAGAAATATTCATAATCTGGAAAAAATGAAACAGTGTGAGTCGTCAGTACGCTTGGAATATTAAATTTTGAAGCTATAGAGAGGCTAAGCAAAGATAGCCTTGAGAAAGCATGATGAGCATGTACGATATCAAAATCTTCTATGCATTTCTTCATTCTTTTTGTCGCTAATGGAGATATATTGGTTTTGAAAATGGGTTCTTTAAAGCCATCTATTTTGAAAATTTTTATGTCGTAATCGCCATTAATTATCTTTTGTGGCTTGTTAGTAACAATGGTCACATCCACACCTTTTTCATTCAAAGCATTTGCCAACTCCCTCACATGTTTTGCTACTCCTCCAGCATGTTCATCGAACCATTCAACAACCAAGCCCACTTTCATCAGGATTAACATGCCTCCAAAACATTTATATCCTTCTATTTTTTATGACATAAAAATTTCATATGTATGAAAAAAAGAGTTCAGAGGTAAAAAATGGATAGAGTAGATGTTTTGCTAACATGCGATAGAACATTAATGAGCAATCATCATGGCAAAGAATTTTTAGGATTTGGAACTAGCGCACCTCCAAACTGGCTTCCAGAATGGCTTTTCCGCTATCTTTTCTTTCCCAAGATAAAGAAAGTGAATGGTCTGCCCTGGCAGGCTCCATATGGATTAAGAAAAATAGAGGCAAAATTAATCGATGAGGGGATAGATGCTTTGGTTGTTGACCCAGATGATTTGGCAAAATATAGGGCAAAGATTGTTGGCATATATGTTATGGATCCCTTTGGCTGGGGGCCATCATCAACAACTTTTGCTGGAATAATGAAAACTGGGGAGCCATATCTTGCAAAATATTTTAAAAAATTATTACAGAGTAAAGGCTATAAGAAATTAAAAGAGGAGGGAGCAAAAACAATTGTTGGCGGCCCAGGCGTATGGCAGTTTCGTTATAAGTCAGAGTTTCTTGATGAATATGGCATAGATTGCGTTTTTGATGGCGAAGGTGAATTAGCTGTTAATTTAATAAGAGATGCCTTAAATGGAAAGAAACTGCCAAGATTTCATAATGAACATGGTGCACCCAGCTTAAAAGAAATTCCCACAATAAGGAAAGCTTCTGTAAATGGACTTATAGAAATAGGGCGTGGATGTCCACGTGGCTGTAAATTTTGCTCCGTAACGCTTCGCCCTTTGAGATGGTATCCATATGAAAAAATTGAAAAAGAGATGAAGGTGAATGTTGAAGCTGGGGTTAAAGGAGGTATTTTGCATGCGGAAGATGTTTTATTATATGGGCAGAAGGGAGTTATACCAAATGAGGAAAAAATAATAAAGTTGAATGAGCTCGCAAAAAAATATTATGATACCATTTCATGGAGTCATGCTTCTTTTGCTGCAGTTGCAGCAAAGCCAAAATTAATTGAAAAAGTTGCAGAGATAATATGCGATGAAAAACAGAGATGGTGGGGAGCAGAGATGGGAATCGAAACAGGCTCGCCAGAACTTATTAAAAAGGCGATGCCAGCAAAGGCAAAGCCATTCAAGCCAGAGCAATATCCGGAAATTGTCAAAGAGGCGGCAGGTATAATGACTGATAACAATCTCATACCTGCTTGCACTTTAATAACTGGATTGCCGGAAGAAACCGAAGACGATATCATAAAAACAATAGAGCTTATGGATGATTTAAAGGATTTTAAGAGCGTTATCGTACCTCTCTTTTTTGTTCCAATGGGCAAACTCAAGGATAAAGACTGGTTCAAGGAGCATGAAATGAATGAACTGCATCGCGAATTGCTCATAAAATGTTTGCAGCATGACATAAAATGGGTGAAAATAATAGCCAATGAATATTTTCAGGAAAAGAAAAGTTATGCATTATTAAAACCATTTTATGCCTTATTCGTAAAAATTATTGAGTGGCAGGGAAAGAAAAAAAGAGTGCTGGAATGATGAAGAAGGAATTAAAAAAGAAGTGGATTCGTTTTGAAAGAAAGATAATAGATTTCATGCTCTTCAGCAATATCACAAAAAA
>CAZTDS010000124.1:0-2792 GCA_964612535.1 uncultured Thermoplasmatales archaeon | reverse complement strand
TTTTCGGCAAAAAAATTTGTCGATGAAATGGTGAAGGATGAAATGTTAATGGAAAGCAGGAAAGGGAACATGAGGTATTTTAGAGCAAACTTAAACAATCCATTCTTCAGGCATTTAAAAATATCCTTTTCATTAAAGAGAATAATAGAAAGTGGATTGATTGAATATTTAAAAGAAAATATTCCAGCAATTTCTTCCATCACTTTATATGGCTCTGTTGCGAAAGGAGAGGATGATAAGAAAAGCGATATCGATTTATTGGTAATAGGACAAAAGAAAAAGGTTGATTTAAGTAAATTTGAGAAAAAAATTGGAAGAGAGATAAGAATTATTGTTATGAAATGGGCGGAATGGAGAAAATTGGCTGAAGAAAACAAAGCTTTTTATAGAGAAATAGTAGCAAGTGGAATAGCTTTATATGGAGAGAAGCCCGTGATAGAATGAAGGTTGAGGAATGTTTTGAAAGAAGATTGTTAAGGAAGATAAAGGCAGATAATGAAAAAGCTACGAGATCTCTTGAGATGGCGTATAAAAAATTAAAATTAGCAAAAACCTCTTTTGAAAAGGAGCTATACGACATATGCATTGTATATAGCTACATAGCAATGTTCCACTCTGCAAGAGCTTTACTTTATAAGGATGGTGTCCAAGAAAAAAGCCATGCTTGCTTGGTTATTTATCTAAAAGAAAAATATGCAGATAAGATACCATATTATCTTTTACAATCCTTAGACGTGTTGAGGAAAGAAAGGCATGAGGCGTTGTATGGATTGGAATATGCATCAACAAAAGATGATGCAGAAATGGCAATAAAAGATGCAGAAGAATTTTTAGAAATAGTTGAAGGGATGCTATGATTGAAAATGAGTTGTTATTTACAGGAGTACAAGTCAATTATTATTTCATTTGTAAAAGGAAATTGTGGCTTTTCAGCCATAACATTGGAATGGAGAAAGAAAGCGAGGCGGTAAAAATAGGGAAACTGTTGCATGAAGAAACTTATAAAGCTATAGAGAAAGATGTCTTATTAGATAGAGTATCTTTTGACTTTGTTGAAAGAAAGGGAAAAATAATAATTCATGAAGTTAAAAAATCAAGAAAAATGGAAAAAGCACATTACTACCAGCTTTTATATTACATCTACTCATTGAAAAAGAAAGGGATTGAGGCAGAAGGGATAATAAACTATCCATTGCTAAGAAAAACAGAAAAAGTAAAGCTTGAAAATGAGGGAGAAATGGAGGCAATACTGGAAGCGATAAATGAGATTATTTCCATGCCTTCGCCGCCTCCTGCAGAAAGGAAGAGGTATTGCAAGAGATGCGCTTATTATGAATTTTGCTGGAGTGAGTGAAATTTAATGAAAGATTTAAAAGGATTGGTATTATCGATATGATGAGGAATAATTATTACATTACTGTAAATGCTGTAATGGAAAGAGAGCACAATACTATTTATCTCTTTTACAAAAATGAAGAAGGAGAAAAGCAGAGAAGAATTATTCCTGTTGAGAAAATATACGCCATTTACTGTTATGGAAATGTAACCATAAAATCTGGAGCATTGGCATATTTAATGAGACATGGAGTTGTTGTGCATTTCTTTAATAAATATGGCTTTTATGAAGGAAGTTTTTATCCTCGCGAAAAGCTTGTTTCTGGGGACCTTCTCATAAAGCAGGCTGAGCATTACCTCGAGCTTGAGAAAAGAATGCTTCTTGCAAGAGAATTTGTAAAGGGAGCGATAGGGAATATCCTTGTTAATTTGAGATACTATGACAGAATGGAAAAAGGGTTGCAGGAGGAAATAGCCACAATCGAGAACATGATGAATGAGGTGGAGAAGGCAAATGATATAAAGCAACTCATGGCAATTGAAGGAAATACAAGGGAAGCATATTATCGGGCCTTCAACAAGATATTGCCGCCCGCCTTCCATTTTGACAGGCGGAGCAGGCAGCCGCCAGCGAACAGAATAAATGCCCTGATAAGTTTTGGCAATTCTCTGGTATATTCAACATGCCTAACAGAGATTTACAATACACAGCTTAATCCGACGATAAGCTATCTTCATGAGCCATCGGAGAGAAGGTTTTCTCTGTCATTAGATGTAGCTGAAGTTTTTAAGCCATTGCTTGCAGATAGGGTTATTTTCAAGTTAGTGAATAAACGGATCATCTCTGAGGAAGATTTCAGAAAAGAAATGAATTCGTGCTTGCTGAGTGATGCTGGAAAGAAAAAATTTTTGCAGGAATATGAGGCAAAGTTACGAACAACCATAAAACACAAAGGGTTGAGGAGGAATGTATCTTATCAGCGTCTTATAAGGCTGGAGTGCTACAAAATAATAAAGCATTTGTTGGGTATGAGAAAATATAAAGCCTTCAGGATATGGTGGTAAAGTGTATGTTATTTTGGTGTATGATGTTTCAGTAAAGAGGGTGAATAAAGTTTGCCAGTTTTTGAGGCAATATCTTAACTGGATACAGAATTCCGTGTTTGAAGGCGAGATAACGAAATCAGAATATTTCATTATAAAGGAGACGCTAAAAAAATTAATTAATGAAGAGGAAGACTCCGTCATCATCTACATACTCCGTAGCGAAAATGCAATGAAGAAAATATGCATTGGCATTGAAAAAACAGATATGAGCCATATCATCTAAAAAATTCGTGAATGTTTATAAATGGCAACACAAACCACCGATCCACGAAAATTTTTATAAAATCCAACCCCATTTCTAAGATATACTCCACACGGGGATAAAATCAGACTATAGTAGGATTGAAATC
>CAZTDS010000123.1:0-2834 GCA_964612535.1 uncultured Thermoplasmatales archaeon | reverse complement strand
TTATGAACAATTGCCATGGCAATTATGTGTTTCATTCTCATGGATTTTTTCTTATCACGTGTGAATAACAATCTTCTTGTTTCCAATCCCCAAATATTCCCTCTATTACTCCTCTGAATTTCTTATAAAGTGTTTCACCAAATATCTCTAAAGCCTTCATCCTATATTTTCAAGGCTTCTTATCATACTTTCTTTGCTTTATAAATGGTTTAATCCTAAACATGAAACATTTTACAATAACTTTTCACAATCAAATCCTGCATCTGAAGCAAAGAAAGCATCAGCATCTGCAATAACTATTGCCCTTTTCTGGATAATACTCTGCAAGAATATTTAGCTTATCCACCACCATTCGATTCTTCAATTTACATTTTATTATAGCTTTATGCAGAGTCACCGGATTTTGTTTAATAATTCCCTCAAAAACCAAATATCATTAAATATGGAAATTCCATATTACCATAATGCTTTCAGGAGACATCGTAGGCGTTCTCTGTGTTTATTCATATGTTGCCATCCTCCTGTTAATCTCGGAAAAAGTGCTTAAAAAGCATCCGTTCATCAGCAGGAAATTTCTGCACATCATGGTAGGAAACATCTTTTTCATCCTTCCTCTGTTCGAACATGCGTGGGTCATGTCGTTCATCGCTGCCGCTCCTTTTATTCTGCTCACATTTCTTTTCAGCCCTTATTCGCCTCTTAAAACAGTCACCGCTACCTCCGCTGCCGGTCATGGCCTCGGCCTAGTATATTACTCCATTTCATGGACGATTCTTGCATACGTGTTTTTCGACAAACCATGGGTCATTTCGATTGGAATTGTTGCCATGTCTTACGGCGATGGATTCGCCTCCCTTATAGGCAATATTTATGGAAGGCACACATACAAAATTTTTCAGGATACTAAAAGTATCGAGGGTTCGATTGCGATGTTTTTCTTCACCATTGTTATGGGTGTTGTGGCACTTGTATATTATGGTCAGAAAATAAATCTGCCAGTCATTGCTGGAGTTGCACTTGTTGCGACGATTATCGAAGCAATAACCCCCAAAGGAGCAGATAACCTCACCGTTTCCCTCTCATCCGCATTATTGTATTATGCAATTGCATAGGTGAAAAGATGAGGTTCATAGTCGTAGATGGACTCGATGGCGCTGGAAAGGACACACATGCAAAGCTAATAAAACAGAGATATGAAGCCATGGGCGAAAATGTAATACTCCGTTCCCACCCCGAGATGGATAATCCATACGGGCGGCGGGCAAAAAGGGCGTTGCTGGAGGGCGGAAAAATTAATCATATAAAGGCATCCATCTACTATGCCCTTGATGTAATTCATTCCATTCGCCGTTATTACGGAAAAGCCGATACATTCATCGTTGTTAGATATCTTATGGGAGTTGCATATCTTCCATTTCCCATTGCAAAAGTTCTTTACAAATTTTTTGCCACGTTTTTACCCACTTCCCAATACATGTTCTTTTTGGATGCTCAGCCGGAAGAATGTCTCCGAAGGCTAAAATCGAGAGATAGGCGGGAAATGTTCGAAACGCTGGATTCCTTGATTAAAGTTCGGAAAAAAGCACTGGCTCTTGCAAAGGACTGGCACATCGTTGATGCCAATAACTCCATTGAGGAAACACATGCAATCATAGATTCCATTCTCGAGAAGTTGGATGGAAAAGATAAACATGAATCTAAGTAGCTATTTTAAAATGAATTTGCTTTGATAGATTCGGAAATATCGAGCAAATTTGCATATTTTTTGATGTTGAAGAGAATGAGAGAGAGGAAAGGTAATAGATAACCTGAAAAGACAATGAAAGAAAAAGATAAGAAAAGAGGACGAGACAGAAAAATTTGAGGGAATGGAAAAAAAATTCAGCAATGATGTTGTTGAGGAATGCCATGAAATATTCAAATCATAATTTATCAATCCATGAGATGTCTATTTTTCCGAATTCTTCTTCAATAATTCTCAATTTTTTCTCTTCCTTCGTGCTTATCCATGGTTTTATCCTCTCTACTCTTTTAGCGGTAGTATAGGTGTCCCAAGGCACGAGTAAAAGAGGAATTTTATTTTCGTCAGCCTTCTCTATTATTCTGCTTGGCGGAACGATATTGTTTGTTAATACTATGCAGGAAGTATTTTCTTCAAGCGAAGCTATAATCATATCTGTTCTGTCCCCGCTTGTTATTATTAGTTTTTTGGGCTTGCTGAAGAGAGGATTCTTTATGGCATCGGATACGCTCATTGCTCCTATGAAAATATTCTCTATCTCATTTTCCATACCATCCTCTCCAGCAATTACTTTTGCAAACAACTGCTCGGCAACAAGTTTGGCTGTAAATGTTGTTAATTCTTTTATGTAGGGAATGATTCCCAGAATTCTTATCCCTTCATCCTCGAGTTTTTTTGAATTTATTTCCTCCCAATCTTCTTTATTTTTTACTTTATTCAATATGGCTCCTATTATCTCAACACCTTTTGCATCAGCTATTTCCTTGCATCTTATTGCATCATCAAATATGTTCTCATCTGTTCCTGAAAGAATTAGAAGCATCGGTGCATCAATATATTTTGCTACTGAAAAGCTATCCAGTCCAACAGAAGTCCCATATACAATGTCCTTGCAACCTTCTATAAAAATAATATCTTTTCCATTACTGATATTTTCAAAACTCTCCCTAACTTTTTCCACTATGCTTTTTTTGTCATACATGTACATTAGTTTGGAATGTTCAAATCCAATGCTCATTTCCTCTGGCTCCTCCTCCAAGTCGAATATTCTTGCTATGGAAACAGAGTCATAATCCCACAGCCTTTTCTTTTT
>CAZTDS010000122.1:2458-2863 GCA_964612535.1 uncultured Thermoplasmatales archaeon | reverse complement strand
TGGTATACCTATGTCAAACTGCCCAGCCACAGTTATCAATGTCTCCTCCTTTCCCGGCTCATCAAGTCCTATTTTGTCAAGGAAATTATAAACCTCTTTTCCGTTAAGATACATATCTGCAACAGAAGGAACAATATCTCTTATTGCATGCTTTTTCCACCATTCATTGTACCACACCACTGCGGTGGAAAGCTCTTTGTGCATATCAACAGCAATGAGGGGGCAGCCGTGATGTGCTGCCATATAGGCGGCAGGTCCAACATAAAGGGCGCCGTCCTTTTCGCCCTCCGGCTTCAATTTTTCCACAAGCCAATATGTCCATGGATCTATGGTTGTAAAAACAATATCATCTCTTTTTGTTTCGTTTCTTATATAATGATATATGGGAACAAGCTCATCGAATTT
>CAZTDS010000122.1:0-2448 GCA_964612535.1 uncultured Thermoplasmatales archaeon | reverse complement strand
CCTTTACATTGTACATGCTTTCCAGTTCTTCTATCGCTGTAGAATTTCCATTCAAATCAACAACATAAACATTCTTTACGCCGAGCTTATCTATAACTTCCTTTACACTTTCATGAAGTTCATCCGGCGGTGTGTATAGCAGGGGAGCATTCTTAATGGAGGCAAGCACCGCCCCTTCAGCCGCATTCATTATGAAATTTGCATCCTCTTCCTTAAGCTTACTCTCCCAAGAATATTTTAATTTATAACTTATGGTGCCATTTGCAGGCGTGAGTTGAACAATAGCAACTCTGTATTTGCCTTCTCCCAGCTGGTCAAGATGGAGTTTTTGCTTGCTCACATTTGTTTCCGTTGCCATTCCAACTGCAGAGCCATCTTCATCCACCACAATTAATCCAAGTTTTGCATCCCCTTTCCATGTTAATTCGAAGTCCACATTTCTTGCCATGAAAGGAGGAATCTCCTTTATCTCCACCTCTTCACCAGGATAAAGGTTCAAATCTATCATATAGGTAACTTTTCCCATTAACCTGTCCAGCAGTAGCTGGAATATGGTTCCGTGTTTCTCTGCAAATATGCTCTTTGTCGGGATGTCTGTTATTGCCGCCTTCCACTGCCCGGGGCTATACACATATGTCTCAATATGTTCCGTAGGACCGACCATTATATTCCAGTTTTGAGATGCTGCCACCTCCATGAAATCTCCCTCATAATTGCAGTAAAGCTGCAAATCAGGGTCGGCAGAAGGAAGAGTGACTCCTCCCGTGAGCATGCCTAGGGTAGCGAGATATATAAAATTAGGGAACCAGCTTATGGAGGGCCACCAGAGGTCAGCGGTGATAAATTTATAATCATTGTCAACATAAAAGTCATTATATTGGGGAGCAAGACTGTCCTGTTTAACCCCATTTAGTGTTAGATGTTTTATCTCTCCAGCATTTATCTTTCCATTCATCTCATATTCCTTTCTATCATAACTCCCATATTTCACATCCCCCACCACAGCCACAACAGCATCATCGCTATAACTCCAGTCATGAAGGGCTATCTTTAATGCAATCCCATATATATCATTACTCTTAATGTATGTATAATTATCTGCCTTCCATTGCTTTTCATTTACATTTATATATTCTATTTCCTTGAGTTTGCCATTATACTTCATCCAGTCCTCCATGAAATAATCCAAGCCCTGACGGTCATTTAGGGAGAGAGTTGACTCATTACCCTTTACATAATCATTGTAGAAAAGGAGTGGATGCGAATATATTCTCTCTGATTCTTCATCATAAAATACACTTGCGGGTATAGCAGCCATATAGGCAAAATCATCCACCAGACTGTTTTCATCAAACTTCACCACTGTTGCTTTGCTTACTGGCACTACTTTAGTCCATGAAACTCCTTCAAATCCTGATGGGAGCGTTTTCACATCTTCAGCCATTGCTGGAAATAGAAGTATAGCCACTATGGCAAAGGGAATGATTTTCCTGAACATGGTAATAAATGAGATATCAATATTTAAGTATTTCATGTATTAACATTTATGCTCAACTACACAAAGCTCAGGAATATTGAACACAAAGAAAAGGCATCCGCCTTCCTAACCACGGTGGGGAGTGATTTTTATAAAGAGGCAGCAAGGCATATAAAGCAGATGGAAGAAAGGCTGGAGGAGGAAAAGAGGAAAAATCCTGCATCAAAAAAGGTCTCTCTTATTGCCGATGAAATAAGGAATACAAAGAGGATATGGGAAAGTATTTTTGAGAGGAGGGAAAAGAAGATAGTTCTTGCAGCCCTTGCAACAGTGAGGGGGGGAAAGAGTATGCCTGAGAACCTTACAAGAGAGGAAAAGGTTTTTTATGACTCTCTTGTCCATCTGATGGAGGAGTACAGAAAAAAAATATTTGAACAGGATGAAAAGGATTTTGTGATTGTAAAAATTCTTGAAAATTTGCCTTCCTTTGTGGGAAGTGATATGAAGAAATATTTTCTGAAAAAAGAGGATGTAATTTCTCTCCCCCCGGAAATAGCAGATGTTCTTATTAAGAGAAAGGCAGCAGTGGAAATTAAAGCAAATTTTTGATTTCCTCCACCAGTTTTGGAAGAATATCGCCCAGTTTTCCCCTCAATGAATAATCTGCCAGATGTGTTATTTCCGTCTCTTCCTTATTTATCTCCACTATTTTTCCTCCCTTTCTTTTAACAATAAGAGGTATCTCTGCCGCAGGATAAACTGCACATGAAGTTCCCGCCACAATTATTACATCACTTCTTTCAGCATAGAAATATGCCTTCAGTATGGCATCTCTTGGCAACTCTTCTCCGAACAGAATTACATTAGGCCTTATCACTCCTCCGCATATGCATCCCGGAGGAAGTATATCCAAATTGATATCTGTATACTCATATTTCCTACCACATGCCATACAATAAAGATTTCTCATG
>CAZTDS010000121.1:305-2870 GCA_964612535.1 uncultured Thermoplasmatales archaeon | reverse complement strand
AAATGCCGAATAAAATCAGAGAGATGGCAAAAATAATATTTCCAGATAGAAAAACGCTGGTATTTTTCTTATTTTCGCTTTTTATTTTGATTTCTATATTCTCTGCTGGTTTTTATTTAAATGATGAGATGGAGCAGGGAACCTGTTTTTACAATCTCCTGCACGGACATTTAACCATTGAGGAAGTCCCCGAGCATTACTATGTGGCACAATCAGGCGTCCATATTAAGCCAAGATATGTCGAATATGGCGGGCATAGTTATATGGCCGCATCACATGGAATGGCGGTTTTTTCTGTTCCATTTTATTATTTCCTTCTGGTGATGGATTTTGTAATGGGCATCGAGGTCTTTTTTATTATTTTGTGGAGTGTTTTGCTGGCAGGCATTTTCTTTCTTTCCTCAGAACACATAAACAAACATTTTTGGCCAGAAAAAGATGTTAAAAAGAAAATACAGATTATTGCCATCATTTTTTCTTTAGCATTGCTGTTTCTAAATCTTTGGTTGATGCAGCCACTGAGCTTCGATAAATGGGGAGCTCCATTGTCCATGCAGTTTATGAGCATATGCTTCACGTCGCTTGGGCTGGCGATTCTATTCAGATTTTTCCGCTTTGTTTTCAATGAGAAGATTGCATTTTTCGGCTCTCTTCTTTTACTGGTTTCTTCACCGGTCGCCTTCTGGGCAATGGGACAAAAGTATCATGGGCTGAATTTTGCTTTGCTCATATTTTCCTTTGCATCTTTTTATTATGGGAAAACTAAAAATAACGATAGATATCGCTATGGCAGTTATGTTTTTGCATCCCTGGCAGTTTGGGTGCAACTTTATTCGGGCATTGTTATACTTCTTTCCCTGATATTAATTGATTTGCTGACCACCAAAAAGAAGAAAGTAATTAACATTGCGAAGATATCTCTTGTTGTTCTTATTTCCCTAACCCCTTATTTTGCGGAGAACTATGTGATATATGACAATCCTCTTTATCCAGGATATATTGCCAAGGGAAACAGAAATGTCATACCCCCAAATCCTCCGGAGATAGAGGTGATAGAGCCACATGATGGTGAATCTGTAAGCGGTGAAACTGCTATTTGTTACAATCTGAGTAGCAATGCGGAGGAATCGGTAATAAAATATAACAACGGAAGCGGGGAATGGGTTGAGCTGGGAAGAAGCAATGAAACCAGAGTCACCTTTTTATGGAATACAACTGCCTTTGAGGAAGGAATAAGCGTGATTTGCATAACCGCCAGAAACTGGAGAAATGATATCACTCAAAAAAATATAAGTGTGATTGTGGACAACACCCCGCCACATATAAAAATTATTTCGCCACGTCAAGGTTCTGTTATAGCAGGGTCATGCATTCTAAAATGCAACGTATCTTCAGATGTTGCATTTATTGATTATTATTACCGCAACGGAAAAGAGTGGATAAAAATAGGAAACGACAGTACTCCCTATGACGGCTTTGTCTGGAATACCACAGGATTACAGGGAGGATATGATCTCAGGGCTGTTGCCACAGACCATGTTGGCTTCAACAATTCATCCATTATCAGAATAACGGTGGACAATTCTGGTAGGCAATTGATTCTTCAAAAACCGCAGGACGGCGCTTATATTGGCGGCAATTACGAAATAAAAAGTGTTATTCCTCCTGGTGTGGATAGCATTGTCTATGAATATTATTTTGACGGTGCATGGCATTTGATAGGAAATGAGAGTATGAAGGTGCCTTTCATTTGGAATACATCTGTGATTGATTACGGCAGAGTTGATGTGAGGGCAATAGCATATCGTGATGGAAAGGTGGTAGGCACTGATGTGAACGAAAACATAACCATAGATAATATAGTGCCTGATATCAAAATTGTAGAGCCAGAAAAAGGGGAAGATGTGAAAGATTCTGCTCTTGTTAGATACAACACAAGCAATAACACCGCATTTGTAAAAATTCAGTATTCCACAGATAACAAAACATGGAAAACAGCAGGCATAGACCTTTCAGGTCAGGGTTTCATCTTCCCTGTCGAAAATTATACTGGCAACATATTTCTTAGAGCCACAGCATTCAGCAGCTCAGGTCTTAACTCTTCTGATATAACTACATTCAAAATAATGAAAGAGAAAGAAATGACTGCCTTCGGTAAGCTCACCTTTATTTTGAATTCAATAAATGTTGGATGGAACTTTTTAAAATTGCAAAGCGTTTTGGGAGAGCCGGGCGAAATTCCGGTAAATTTCTACAAGTCCTTTTTCAATGCCAGAGGAACAGATGCCCATTTTGCATTTTTTGTTTTTGTTCCTTTCCTAATCCTTTCCTTTTTCGCCCCTATTACATACTTAAAGAAAAAGAGGGAATTCGGGATGATAGACGGCCTGATGCTTTCTTACATCATACTGCATCTGTTCATTTTTCTCAATATTTCAATCCATCAGGGCGGAGGATATGACATGCGATGGTATCTGCCCCTGCATCTTCCTTTCCTTTATTTCGCCGTAGTGGCAACAGAAGATTTGATTACAACAAGATTCTGGGACATAATGAAAGCATATT
>CAZTDS010000121.1:0-245 GCA_964612535.1 uncultured Thermoplasmatales archaeon | reverse complement strand
AACCTCACTTAATAAACATTATTACTTCGCTAACCTAGATCACTTTATCGGAATCAGCAGAATTTTAGGGGGCATATTGTTGATTTCTCTTGGTATTTCATTCATTTTATGGGCGTTAGGTAGAAACAAGTTAGTGAAATCTGCCAAAAAGAGAGAGATGCTTAAACACATTTTTCCTTCGCTCATGGGCATAAGCATATTCTCTGGAACACTGATATTATTTGTGATTACAATTATATCTGCCC
>CAZTDS010000120.1:0-2988 GCA_964612535.1 uncultured Thermoplasmatales archaeon | reverse complement strand
TATGAGGAAGTTGAGAAAAAATGAAGGCAATTCCATACATGAATTGTAAATAGCATACCCCCTCCATCAATCGGTTTAACACTTGGATTATGGCGGCTTTGGTACAGAATGCCTGATTTGCATGTCTATCTATTTACCATCTTGCTGAATAACGGAACTGCCAGCAGGGTAAATATTATGCCATATGCTATCATTATGTAGATATTTGTAGCGATGCTTCCAAAGCCAACACCCAGTACCATAACCCTTCTCAGGCTGTCAGCCATATATGTTAGTGGTATGAATTTTGATATGGTTTGCATGAAAGCAGGCATCTGCTGGATAGGGAAGAAAACCCCCGATAGAAACATCATGGGAAACATCAATGTCATCATGATCATTGATGCGGTTTCCTGTTCTTTTGATATTGAGGAAATCAGTATTCCTATACCCATAAAGCTGAATATTCCTATAACAAGAATCAGCAAGCTGAGTCCAATACTTCCGAATATTTTTACATGGAACAGCGCGACCGCCAGAATTAGCACTATCATTGCCTGTATGAACGCTCTTACACCCTGAGATATTGATTTACCTATAATGATGGAAAATCTTGATATTGGGGCAGCAAGTATGCCGTCCATTGTGCCCTTTTCTCTTTCGCGGGATATTGCAGATGCCAGCCCGGTCATAGAACTCGTCATAACAATCATTGCCATAAGTCCTGGAGCCATAAATTCTATGTAATTATCAGGATCAACGTCAACCATCTTTTCTGTTTTTATAGTGATTGGTTCTACCAGATTTCTGGCCGTTTCTTGATTTCCTACAGTTGCATTCACATTAGAAATCGCCAGCTGGGTGGAGATATTTTCAATCAATTTGTTGAATACAGAAGACAAAAGCATAGATATCTGGGGATTTGTTTGATCTGTAATGATGGTAACATGAGATTGTTTTTGATGAGATATGTTATATGCAAAATCTGAAGGTATGACTATACCACCGCTTACCTTTCCTTCCTTTATCAAATTTTTAATATCTTCAACTCCAGATGCATTGACGACTTTAAATCCAATATCCTCCTTGAGTATGTGCAATAGCATTGAATCCAGTTCCGCCCCACCTGCATTTGATACAGCAATATCGGTATTCTGAAGGCTACTCTCAGATGGAAATATATAGCCCGTTAATATCATCATGAACAAAGGCATTATAACAAATACGGCAAGGCGGGCAGGACTTCTGAAGAAAGTTAACAGGTCTTTATATGCTATTAGAAAACCATCTTTGATTGCATTTTTCATATTCATCACCTCTTTATTTTGTCCCTTATCTTATCACCGGTAAGGGCGATAAACACATCTTCTATGGTCGGCTCTACTGGTTTCATCTTTTGTATATGGCAGCCATTTTTTACGCAATTGCGCACTACTTCATCCAGCATATCAGAATTTCCATGGATTCTTATGTGTCCGTTCATTTTTTCAATTCTTGAGATAGCATCTATAGAATGTAAGAAATTTGGTAATGCCTCCTCCCTGAACCATATGTCATACACATCTTCTTTCTCAATTTTTCTTCTCAATCCATCAGGTGTCTCCACATTGATTAACTTTCCGTGGTCTATAATTCCCACCCTATGGCATAGCTTATCCACCTCCTCCATCACATGTGTGGTGAGTATTATGGTTATTCCTTTCCTGCTTAAATCTTTAATAAACTCCCTTATTACTCTGCTTGTCTGGGGGTCCAGGCCAAGCAATGGTTCATCAAGAAATAGTATCTCCGGCTCATTAACAAGTGCTCTCGCTACATTTATTCTTTGCCGCATGCCTGTTGAATAATTTTGGATTTGCTCATCTCTCCATTCCCACATTCCCAGTGCCCGTAGTAATTTCTCTGTTCTTTCTTTTATGATATCTTCAGGCAGATGATGAAGACGGGCAAAGAAAACTATATTTTCCCATCCTGTCATGCGGTCGTACATAATCATTTTATCAGATACCAGACCTATTTTTTCTCTAACCTTGTTCGGCTCTTTCATTAGATCAAAGCCAGCTATTATTGCAGTGCCCGATGTTGGACGTGTCAGCGTGCAGAGCATTCTCATCGTTGTTGTCTTTCCTGCACCGTTTGGGCCCAGAAAACCGAATGTCTCCCCTCGCTCAACTTTTAGACTGATGCCATCAACTGCTGTAAATTCGCCAAACTTTTTTGTCAGATTTTCTGTTTTTACTGCATATTCCATATTAACCACTCTTTTTTATTCTTTCAATTTCCAGATTCGTATTTCTCAAAATTTTTTTTAGCCTGAGCGTTATTTCATCATCTATAGGTATGAGATGTGATAATCCAAAAAGGTTATTTCTTAACCTTCGGAATTCCCCCCATATTTCATCGGGAAATGGTAATTCGGAGAATTTCCTGTAAAAACTCATTTGTTCTAACACGAATTTTGCAACCTCATCCTCAAATATAATTGAGTAAGTAGAAAGAGACTTTGATACGCTTTCCAAAAAATCCTTCTGTCTTTCTTTTAATTCTTCCAATGCTTTTTTTCCTTTATCGGTGATGATATAATTTGTTTTTTTATTTTTATGCTGGGCTTCAATTAGCCCTCTCTTTTCCATGTCTTTAAGAAGCGGGTATATCGATCCTGCACTAGGCCTCCGCCCCGATATCTCCTCGATGAAATTCATTAACCCGTATCCAGAAGATGGCTTTTCAGATATTAACTTCAGCATGTGGATCTTAAGGAATCCCTTCATCGGTCCTGTCATGTCCATATATATCTATTACGATATATCGAAACCGATATATAAATTTTTGGCAACTTGATATTATGGTTACAAAGCTCTGGCATAACAATGGAAGAAAACAGAAAACTCTACACTGAACAAAAGATGGCGATGGGGATAGTTTTTTATCAGATTATGCCCATATAACGATGGATGAAGGCAATTCCATACATGCATCCAACGATATACAATCTTTATCTGCTGGCAT
>CAZTDS010000119.1:1299-3102 GCA_964612535.1 uncultured Thermoplasmatales archaeon | reverse complement strand
ATATTTCCATCTCCAAAATCCCATCTGTATGTGACTATGGTGCCTCCATCTGGGTCATAGCTCTGGCTTGCGTTGAATTCCACAATTTCTTCAGTTTTTGGGTCCCATGGAGCATAAGTGAAGATGGCAACGGGTGGCACTGTCCTCAAAATGCCAGGCTGTAATATACCTGAAAAGATAATAGAATTGCTTTCCCCATCCACAACAGTCGCGCTGATTTGCCAATTTGTTATGTTACCAAAAATTGAGGGAGCATCTATTTCAATATATTCCCCCACATCCCATCTACCATTGGAATTGCTATCATTAAACACTGCGTTTTCTCCTATTAAATTACCGTTAGAGTCAAAATGATACATGCAGCTATCTACTTCTCCTTTCCATACCGTGATTTTAATATCCTCAAGTTTGACACTCTCTCCCCCCTTATGCTCTATAATAATATGCTGCTGCTCGTTGATGTAGCCAACAAGATTCAAGTCTGGAGAGGATACAGATGGAGAGGTGGATGACATGACATAGATGGCAAATACAGAGAATGTGGCTATAGCTATAGCTAACAGCAGTATGGTGCCCACCACCTCCGAGACACCATTCCTTCCTAACAATTTCATACTACTCATTCCACAACACCTTTTTATTCCTTTCCTTTTATTTTGCTAACTTTTTGCTATCAATTTATATCCATAGGAGTATATAAACCTTTTGCTACTCATTAGCACACTTACACGAGTTTTTTATACTTCTTCCTTCTTTTATTTCATGGAACTAAGGGTGGGCAAGGCAACACTTGAAATTGTCAAAGGAGATATAACAAAAGAAAAAGTCGATGCCATCGTTAACGCCGCCAACCCCCGCCTCACGCCGGGCGGAGGAGTAAGCGGAGCCATTCACAGGGCAGCAGGAAAGGAATTGTGGGAGGAGTGTAAAAAACTCGGAGGATGTAAAACGGGGGAGGCAAAAATAACGAGGGGCTATAATCTGCCAGCAAAGTATGTGATTCATACTGTTGGACCAGTTTATAGGGGCAGGGAGGAGGATGCTGAGTTGCTGGCGGCGTGTTATAAAAATAGTTTGAAACTCGCTATGGAGCATGGATTGAAAAGCATAGCATTTCCTGCTATAAGCACTGGCATATATGGCTATCCTGTTGAGGAGGCGGCGAGAGTGGCAATAAAAGCAATAGTTGATTTTTTGAAAAATAATAATGAGGGTATCGAGAAAGTTAAAATGGTGCTTTATACAGATGGTGCTTATGAAATCCACAAGAAAGTTTTGAAGGAATTGATTGAGAAAAATGAAATCTGAGGAAAAGCTCGAAAATCTTAAAAAAATGATTTCTGAAATGGGGCATGTGTTGATTGCATTTTCTGGAGGGGTGGATTCAACATTTCTTTTAAAAGTATGTGTGGATGTTCTTGGAAGGGAAAATGTTATTGCTGTTACAGCATCCTCTCCCACATATGAGATGGATGAGACGGAAGCAAAAAAAATTGCACAGTTTTTTGGTGTTAAGCATGTAATAATTCATACAAATGAGATGGGAAATGAAAAATTTTTATCAAATACTGTTGAAAGATGTTATTTCTGCAAGAAGGAACTCTTTTCAAAATTAAAGGAGATTGCTGCTGAGCATGGGATAAAACATGTTCTTGATGCGAGCAATGCCGATGATTCGCTAGATTATAGGCCCGGGATGAAAGCTGCGAGAGAACTTGGAATAAAAAGCCCTTTGCTCGAAGCAGGAATAACAAAAGAAGAAATAAGAAAATTTTCGAAAGAGATGGGTTTGCCCATCGCTAC
>CAZTDS010000119.1:0-1289 GCA_964612535.1 uncultured Thermoplasmatales archaeon | reverse complement strand
GCTTTCCATATGGTGAAAAAATTACAGAAGAGAAGCTGAAAATGGTGGCGGAAGCAGAGAAATTTTTGAAAGAACTCGGATTTAAAGTTGTAAGGGTAAGGCATCATGGAAATATCGCAAGAATCGAAGTTGATAAAAATGAGATGGTAAGGTTAATGGAGGAAAGAATAAGAAAAAAAATTTATGAAAGGTTGAAAGAAATTGGCTACACATGGGTATGTCTTGATTTAATGGGATACAGGAGCGGGAGCATGAACGAAGCAATTAGAGGGGGACAAAATGAAGAGATATGAAAAGCAAATTCTTATTGAGGAGATAGGGAAAGAAGGGCAGAAAAAATTAATGGAAGGGAGCGTGACGATAATTGGATGTGGAGCTCTTGGTAGCCATGTGGCAAATTTATTGGCAAGGGCAGGGGTGGGAAAAATAAGAATTGTGGATAGGGATTTTGTTGAATTGGATAATCTCCATCGCCATGCACTTTTTGATGAGGATGATGCCAGGTATATGATGCCGAAGGCAATAGCAGCCAAGGAAAAGCTGCAAAAAGTAAATTCAGATGTGGAAATAGAGGCTATTGTTGCAGATGTTAATGCAGCGAATGTGGAAAAAATAATTGAAGGAGTGGATATTGTCATTGACGCTCTTGATAATATGGAAACTCGTTTTCTCATAAATGATGCATGCATTAAGCATAATGTTCCATGGATACATGGGGCGGTTATAGCAACAGAGGGCTTTACAATGAATATATTGCCAGGAAAAACCGCCTGCCTCCGCTGCTTGCTGCCCTCGCCCCCTCCTCCTGCTTCGCTTCCGACATGTGATACTGCGGGTGTGATGGGTGGCGTTGTTTCTGTTGTGGCAAGCCTGGAGGCGACGGAGGCTATAAAGTTTCTTGTTTCTGGGGAAATGAGGAGGGAGGCGGTGCATGTGGATGTGTGGAAAGGCACGTGGCTTCCCATAAAAGTGGAGAGAAGGAAAGAATGTGTGGCGTGTGGTAAGAGAAAATTTGAATTTCTTGCTGGAAAGGAAACAGAAGTTGCGGTTTTATGTGGTAGAAATGCGGTGCAGGTGAGGCCGAGAAAGAAGGCAACGATTGAATTTGATGAGGTTGCGAAACGCCTTAAGAATGTTGCAGAGGATGTTATTGCTACAGATTATATGCTTCGTTTTAAAGCGGAGGGAAAGGAGTTTGTTGTTTTTGAGGATGGAAGAGCCATAATAAAAGGTGTTGCAGATATTGCCAAGGCAAAAACGCTCTATGCAAAATATCTCGGATTGTAGTT
>CAZTDS010000118.1:0-3148 GCA_964612535.1 uncultured Thermoplasmatales archaeon | reverse complement strand
TGATAAAAGTTTTGTCTCATAAAAGTTACGATGTCAAGCCACTTCATTTTCATTTTTGTTTGCATAGCATAATTCAATTTCTTTGTTAGGGATCAAAAAGTTCTACTTTTGACTGGCAATAACCAATAAATATTCTCCTTTATTTACTTTTAAGATGAAGATTGTTTGTAGATGCGAGGATATAACGGAGGAGGATATTGTTAGGGCGATAGATGAATATGGGTGTGAGACGCTTGCTGAATTAAAACAGTTGCTACGCCTTGGGATGGGGCATTGCCAGGGAAGAACTTGCCTTATTATAGCTGCGAAAATTCTTGCAAGAAAGACTGGCAAGAGCATACAGGAAATAATGCCATCATTTCGTCCTCCTGTCGTGCCCGTAGAAATAGGGCTTGTAGGTGGAGAAAATGAAGAATGAGGCAGATGTTGTCGTTATAGGAGGAGGCATTAATGGTTGTGCAATTGCATATGAGTTGGCAAAGAGGGGGAAGGATGTTATTGTTGTTGAGCGTAAATGGCTTGCTTATGGGGCTACGGGAAGATGTGGAGCAGGCATAAGACAACAGTGGGCAACAAAGGAAAATGCGATGCTTGCAAAAAAGAGCGTGGAAATTTTTGAAAGATTAGGTGATGAATTAGGCTATGATATAGGGTTAAGGCAGGGAGGATATCTCATTGCAATTCATGATGAAGAAGGGATGAAACAGGCAAAGAAAAATGTGGAGATGCAGCGAAGCATTGGTTTGCCAGTCCGCATTATAGGCGAGGATGAAATAAAAGAAATTGCACCCATATTAAGCCCTGAAGGAATGGAAGCTATCGCCGCCACCTTCTGCCCTACAGATGGACATGCAAATCCATTCAAAACCACATATGCCTATGCCATGGCGGCTAAAAGGCTTGGGGCAGAGATATATAAATTCACGGAAGTGAAAGATATAAAGGTTGAGGAAGGAAAAGTAAAGAAAGTGGTTACAAATCGGGGTGAGATAAAAACCAAATATGTTGTTAATGCCGCCGGGGCCTGGAGCAGAGAAATAGGAAAAATGGTGGGCTTAGAAATGCCAAATAAGCCGGTGAGAAAGGAAGCGATGGTTACGGAGCCATTGAAGAGAATGTTTGACTGCATGGTTATTTCCTTCAAGCATGGAATATATTTTAGCCAGCAGGATGAGGGACAAATACTCGGCGGAATACCGTCTCCAGAGGAAAAAGTGGGATACTACACAGAACCAACCTTTTCATTTCTCAAGCACATGGCTCACATGCTCGGAAAATATGCTCCTTCTTTAAAGCATGTAAGCATATTGAGACAATGGACTGGCTTCTATGATGTTACACCAGATGCACTGCCTATATTAGGCGAAACAAGCATAGAAGGCTTTATACAATGCAATGGTTTCAGCGGACACGGCTTCATGATTGCTCCAATGACGGCTCGCCTTCTCGCCCAGTTAATATGTGGCGAAAAACTTGATATGGACATAAGCAGGCTGAATATGGATAGATTCAAAGGAGAAATTACAGAGGAAAAGGCGGTTGTTGGCTAACCTCCTGATGCAACCCTTATTATCCTTATGTTTTTCCCTTCTATTTTTTCCTTATACGGTACTGGCTTTCCATCCACAACTATAATCACTGCATCTGGTGCCAGTCCAAGCTTTTTCAGCAAATCCTCTCCAGTAAAACCAGGCGGCATCTCCAGCTTTTTCCTCCCTTCCCTTGTCTCAACTTCCACTTCCATGGTAAGCTTAATAAAATCTCCCCCATATTAACATTGCGCTGGGATAGCCTAGCCCGGACAAGGCGGCGGCCTCGAGAGCCGCTGGGCGCAAGCCCGCGCAGGTTCAAATCCTGCTCCCAGCGCTGATACACTCTACACTCTTTTCTATATGACAACCTTTTCAAAATTTCCAGCGCATCTCCATGGATTGTCCCACATAACTTAAGAATAATATAATTTCGCAGTAAATTTTGTAAAAATTACAAGAAGAAAAGGAAGGCTTGACAGCATACTACCTTATTTGCACGGCGGCAAATGCAGGAGCGGGAGTAGATATATTTTTCCACCATTCATATAGTTGCATCAAAGGACGCCAGTCAAATTGAACCCATGGAAAGAACCAAAAATTTCTGCCAAAGATTGGTCTGGGCGATGGAATACTCCAATCATCCCAATAATTGTTGTGCCACAAAATAAAATAGCAATCCAAAAACCCCGCATGAAGTTCATTTCCAACAAAATTATTTCTAGTGATCTCGAGTCCATCAAATGGAATATTTAATAAATCTATACCTATACCGTTGTTGCTGAGATTATTTTCGTATATTAACGATTTCGCATATTTTGAACCATGACACAATATTCCTTCATCGTTTGAAACGATATTGTTATGATATATACGACCTCCAGATCCTCCAAAAGAGATTCCAACCCTAAAAGATTTGATTTGATTGTAAGATATTTCATTTTCGTAAGAAGTGGGATGATGAATAGCTATTGCCATATCTTTGCCATTAAAAAATGAATTGTGGGTTATCTTGGTTTCGCTTACCACTTCTGCGAATATTCCGCAATTGGTGAAATTATTGTTCGATATAGTTACTCTCCCACATTCTTTCATGTAAATTCCTTTATCAGAGAAAATGTCATTCATCACTAAAACATGGTATGCATTTTTTAGATATAACCCACTATAATTATTTCCGTAAAGGAAACAGTTTTTAATGTTATTATGAGCACAATCCATCATTTTTATGCCATTTTCGCCATTGGTAATTTTGAAACTTTCTATCGTACAATTTGAAGCAATTATTTTAACTGTATCTCTGCTCTCGTCTCCTGCTTCTATAACTGGATAGTCAATTCCAATTATTTTCAATTCCTTATATACGACTATGTTTTCTTTGTAATTGCTTGGATAAACTATTATTGTGTCCCCATCCTGTGCATCATTTATTGCATCCTGAATGCTGCTGTAATTTCCTTCGCCGTCTCCGCCTACATAAAGAATGTTGCCCATATTTGTGGCTGTTGAAACATGTTTGCTATTTATGTTTATGAACGAAATAAATAAAAGAAAAGCAATTGCCAGTGCAACCCACTTTCTCATATCTTTATATTTTATTTTGGCTTAAATACATTTTG
>CAZTDS010000117.1:0-3163 GCA_964612535.1 uncultured Thermoplasmatales archaeon | reverse complement strand
TTTCACCATGTTAAAACAGCTTATGCCATTGCCTCCGCAGCGAGATAAGCAATAAGGGCTGTTAGGGAGATGGATATCAAATTCACATCGCTGTTGGTTAAAATCGTATCCTCTCCATTCACCACCCCTTTATAGCCTCCCTGAAATGTTGCCCCTAAAATGGAATCGATATGGCAGCCTAAAAAGCCGAGAAAAGCGCATAATATAACTTCCCATAAATCTATGCCAATGAGAAAATATGCTGAGAAGGAGATAATAAATGAGCCAAGTAAAGCAACTCCTTCTCCAAGCATGGAAATTGCTCCATTCGTGCCCGGCTCAACTTTCTTTAAATTCGTTATGAGATAAGCATTATCAGATAACACCCCTAACTCAGATGCAAATGTATCCGCCATTGCCACAGCAATTGAAGCCACAAAAGGTATAGCAAGATTATATTTGAGGGAGAGAGCAGCCAAGGCGGCGGGAACCAGGCCATTTGCTATAACATTCCCGGCTTTTCTCGCTGCTCTTTCATGCAATCTCTTCCTTTTAATTTCCCTCCTATACTTTGTTGCTATAGTGCCTGCGAGTAGAAAAATGAGGAGGAGAGAGAACCATCCAATGCCCTTCGTAAATATTATTACTCCCCCGATTATTATTGCAAAAAATGTTCCGCTGCCATCCAAAATTCGATATTTAAGTGCAATTGCTGCGAATATTGCACATATTGCCGCTTTAATTGCTAATTCGATCATCCTTTTACTACACCCAAAGGCACCATTCTCGCCACTTTCAATGAAAGTCCTGCTCCATGTGTTACATTAACCACCTGACTTACATCTTTATAAGCATCGGGACTTTCTTCCGCCATCACTGTCCAGCTGGCCGGATGCGCATATATTCCCTTCATTTCAAGCTTCCTTGCTATTTCCCTTCCGCTCCATCTCCTCTTTGCCTCATGTCTTGACATCACTCTGCCCGCTCCATGACAGGTGGAACCAAAAGCTTCTTCAGATTCATCTGTGCCCCTAAGCAAATAGCTTTCTGTACCCATGTCCCCGGGAATAAGTACTGGCTGCCCAACCTTCTGATATTTCTTGGGTATTTCTTTTCTACTTGGCCCAAATGAACGGGTTGCTCCCTTCCTGTGAACATATAGCAATCTTTTTTCACCATCAACAATATGCTCCTCCACCTTTGCAATATTGTGACACACATCATATACAATATGCATTCCAAGCTCCTCTGCACTCTGATGGAGGACATTTTCGAAGGACTGGCGAACCCAGTGCACAATCATCTGCCTGTTTGCCCATGCAAAGTTGGCGGCGCAGGCCATTGCCTTGAAATAACTCTCTCCCTCCCTGCTTTTCACAGGAGCGCATGCAAGTTGGCGGTCTGGAAGACTTATATTGTATTTTCTAACTGCCTGCTCAAGAACTCTTAGATAATCAGAGCATATTTGATGACCACAACCTCTCGAGCCAGTGTGAATCATGACAACAATCTGGTCTTTTTCTATACCATATACCTTTGCAGCCTCCTCATCAAAAATCTCTGCAACTCTCTGGATTTCCAGGAAGTGATTTCCTGCTCCCAAAGAGCCCACCTGCGATTTTCCTCTTTCCTTTGCCTTTTCTGAAACATAACTTGCATCCGCTACCTCCATGCATCCATTTTCCTCCAGATATTCTAAATCTTCCTCCCATCCGTAGCCGTTTTCAACTGCCCATTTTGCCCCCATTTGAAGCACATCGTCAAGTTGCGCCCTGTTGAGACGAACTCTTGCCTGGCTTCCTACGCCGGATGGCACATTTTTAAAAAGTTCATCGACGAGTTGCCTTATTTTTTCTTTATCCAGATCTCCTATTTTCAGATTTGTTCTCACAAGGCGGACCCCACAATTTATGTCAAAACCTACTCCTCCTGGCGAAATCACTCCTTTCTCTGCATCGGTTGCAGCCACTCCTCCTATTGGAAAGCCATAGCCCCAGTGTATGTCTGGCATGGCAAGAGATTTTCCAACAATGCCGGGCAGCGTAGACACATTTGCTGCCTGCTCCGGTGCATTATCTTTTCTTATTGCGGGTAGCATCTCATCACTTGCATATATCAGTGCTGGCACTCTCATTCTCAAGTTGCCATTGATTCCTCTATAACTCTGTGGTATTTCGTATCTATACTCCCCCACCTTCCTCAATGGTCCATTCCACATTTTCTCACCTATATATCAAATAATACTTTAATGGTAACTCCTTTTTTATTTCTTTTTATCTCCAGCATATGATATGTAACTGCTTTTATTTCCACACCATATCCGTGTTTTTGTCTATCATATTTCTCGCCGTATGCATAGCCAACGAGTTTATCATTGATTTTTACATCAAATTCTCCAAATACAAGCCCTTCAACATCATGAATATAAAGCAGTTCGTTCAGCCAGTCAACAAGCAGTATTTCCTCATCCTCCTCAAAAGGTATTTCCACCTTTCTTTCCACCTTACTTTCTATTTTGCTTCCATCAGTTATTATTGCAAACATTCCTTTTGCTGCCTCCTCAAATGCTTCTTCTAAAGTTGCTCCATGGGCTTCGATGCCAACATCGGCAGTATGTTCAATGATTTTATACATGGTTGTTTAAAAAAGGCAGATATAAAAACATTGGGGAGGGCGGAAAAAAGAGAAGTGGAGGCATTCTCGTTTCCCCTCCCCTCATTAATACATTATGAAGGGTTTTTAAGAATTTCGGTTTTGTCCAGTACTTCGGAAAGTAGGCTATAACAAATGAATTTGCCCGATAGATTTGGAGACGTTGAGCAAAATTTATCATGTTATTTTTGGTGCCGAAAATAATGAGAAAAGAAAAATAGAGAAAGAATTCTCAAAAAAATTCAACAAAATAAACCTAACTCAATCTATTGTCAATTCCAGAAAACAAACACAATCCTCCTATTTTCATTTATTGTTTTATCTATAAGGAGAATTGAAGAAGATAATTTTTCTTATCAAATGCACTAATCTATCTACTTTGATTGGAATCTTGCCCGGATCCAATCCATATTTTCCCCTTTTCTTTTCCAAATTATACCCTAATTTATTCCATATAGGGAGTGCGTGAAAACCCCGCAAAAATCGGGGGGTTGCCGTTCAAAAAATATGATAAGGCGAGTTATAGCCCCGC
>CAZTDS010000116.1:0-3188 GCA_964612535.1 uncultured Thermoplasmatales archaeon | reverse complement strand
TATAATCAAAACAGTATATATTTACTTTACTGTCTTTTAAATTTTTTTATTTTATCTTTATACATAACCCATGCATGCCTTGCCGCTATTTCACAAACATTATTGCCCTAACACTGTCTTCAAAAATCTCTCCATCATCATACATTTTTGTCATTATTTCATGCATTCCAAATGCATCTCCTAATTCCCATTCAAAAGGAGGCGATATATCAATTTCTTTTCTTTCCCCATCCATATAAAATTCCACTTTATCAAACTCGCCTTTTACCTCCACCTTCATTTTTCCTATGATTACAGCAAAATTTAATTGCATATTCATAATTTCCTTCCCCATCAGATATATTTTCCCTTCCTCAGGCTTTATTATTCCTCCTATTTTTATATGTAAAACAGGGGATTCCCACCATAATCTTCCTTTGATAATTTCCTTCCCATCGCTTGTATTAAGCACTTCAATATAACTTTCATTGGTTCTCTCTTCAACAATCCTCAAATAGGAATGATAACCATATATGGAGGGAGAAACAACTTTCGCATATGCTCCATCCACTCTTGCAAATGCAACAACATATAAATCTGTTGCATCTTCTGGTAGCGGAATTTCTTCACTCCAGATTTTCCCATCCCAATATGTGCCCCCTCTGTAACCATCTTCATAATCTTTATGCCTCTCTCCCTCAAATTCCTGGGTAAAATCCGGGGAAAAAGAATATTTTACATAGGTTTCATCAACATTCAAACAACCATACACCTGCCATTCCACCTTCGCCGCTCCACAGGCAAATGAATTGTTCGGAGTAACCCACATTATATATGGCTGAGCTATATCTGTCTGATGCAACACAAACCTTATCACCTCCGCTATATACCCATGCTCTTCATCTCCAAATTTCCATTCTGGCGGATCCTTTATCTTTGACATCTCAGGAGAAATCCAGAAAATTCCGCAGCCATCATAATTCCCAAAAATCTCGTCATTCACAAAATCATCTTCTGCAGGACATCGCTCCACATTCGCCCCATACGCCCAGGCGGCGATGCAGCCCGGCGCTTCGTAGCCAACAGTAGTTGGAATGGTGCCTATGTTGCTCTCATCAAGTTTTCCCCCATAATCTCCCATAAACTCTCCCAGTCTCAGAGAGGCAACATGGAAGAAGTAAAAATCTGGAGGGGCATATGTGTATTCCTTATTGCTGAAAGGACTTTTTGCTTTTACATTCGAATGAGTCGAAGACCACGGGTATAAAAGCATCCTTGCCCCACCATGAAAATCTGTGCCAACTCTTATTGCGTGGTCGTTTATGAAATGATAGAGAGTTTGTCCATTAACACTTCCCCAAAGTTCGGAATATCTTCCTCTCCAGTCATAATCTGCCTCTCTGTTTATATCCCAATTATTGGCATCCCATCTTATGCGATTGTCAAATCCATAAGGATTGTGACTCATTTCAATATATATTTCACGATTATCCAGCAGCCATTTTATCCATTCATTCTTATCTTTTTCCTCCAGCAACCATTTTGCAGTCCAGTATAAGCCGATGGTTCCGACTGTTTCATCTCCATGAGGCCCTCCTAAAAATAACACCTCGGGCTTTAGAAAACCGTTGCTTTCATTGGTGATGCGTACATAATACAAATCATATCCTCCTGTTGCCTTCCCCAGCCCATAAATTTCATTTGCCCTGAAAATTTCAACAAAATCTGGGTACATTTCTTCCAGTGACTTATACCACGAAACCAATTCATTATAGCTTTCGGGTTTCTTTTTTTCTTCACTTGCAAGAGAAATATTTACCAAAATTAGAAGCACCGATGCAAAAACTACAAGCAATTTTTTCATAGAAGTAAAAATAAAGGGGGATTAAAACATTATGTTCTCTCTGATATTTTGAAGTAATGAACTATAGCAATAGCCACGTCTTGCCTCCAGTCATAAAATTGTTTTCATTTCATGAATAAATTGTTCATAAATTATGAATAAAAGTTTAAAATCTGTGACAAATTCTGCTAAAGAGGAGGTAATTAAATGAACAAATCTGGTTGTCCAAAATGCGGGAGTGATAAACTGGTTCTTGTTCTAAGACTTCCACGTTCAACAGATGGACTAATGCCAAAACAGCAGATATTCTTAAAATGCGAGAATTGCGGGTATGAAATTCCAATAAAACCTGAATGATCTCCAAATTTTTTACTTACTATTTCTTTCTATTTTCATCAAGGATTTTCTTTACTTTTGGTTTTAGCTCTGGTAGTTCTTTAAATAACTTTCCAAACAATTTCAAAATCAACAGAAAAATAACCATGAATGAGCTTATCCCTTATTTTCGCCATCTCCTTCCATGGTAGCGTAGTATATTTTTCTTACTTACTGTTTTATCATCATTTTTGAATTCCTCACAATTCATGCCAGCAACAAATTCTTCTATTCTTTCAATTGCATCAAAAATATCTTTTTACAAATAGCTTATAATCTCTCTTCACACATGGACAGCCTCCTTCAGGATCCCATCCTTTAACTCCTCTCTAATTGCTGGCTTCCTCACCAAATCAACCTTTCTTCCAAGAAGTTTGCTTAAATACTTAATCAAAATCACAGCATATTTTATTTTATATTTTGTACCCCTCAAATGCGTTCCGAAAAATTTTTCCTTGCATCAGTGGCAATAAATTCATTTGTTATAAATCTGTGAATAAAATGGATAAATGAAAGTGTCAAATACATATAAGAGTTAAAAAAATATTAAGAATAACTTCCGCATTAATTCTTGTGAGAAAGGATAAACTACAATATCTTGTATTTATCGCCATTGGATGTCTTTCTTTTATGATAGGTTTTGATATCTTTGGATGCAGGAAAATTGTAACAAAGGCATTAGAAAATTTTGTTAATTTGCCAGATATAGCTGGACCTTTAGAATTTTTTCTTTCTTTTATAGTTATGATTGTTTTATATTTCATTTTCCTATTTATATTAAGGCGGCAAAGCCTTTCATTTGCTTTAAAATCCTTTGCTATTTCATTTTTTACTATTATTATCCTTTTCGCTGCAATGTTTATATTTACAGCGTATCAACTTGAACATGAGAGATACCTTCATGTTATAATGGAGGATGCAACAGAATACAAATATGCTAATATAACGGAAGAAGAATTGCTTGAATTGTCCACTCTAAGTAAAGCAATAA
>CAZTDS010000115.1:0-3232 GCA_964612535.1 uncultured Thermoplasmatales archaeon | reverse complement strand
TTTTGACAGTATCCTCTATTTTTATATCTTTTTGCAGCTGGTCAATAATGTACCTATCCTTTTCATTTTTTTCTCTCGATGCCAGACTGGAAATCCTTGCTGCCTCATTTTTTGTTACAATGAGCATATACACGCTGAATAAAAAAACAGATATGGAGGAGGATGCAATAAACATGCCCGAAAGAAAGAAATTTGCCGAATCGAAGGCAATAGTGCCCCTCTCCCTTTTTTCATACGCCGCCGCCATCACGCTGGGCGGGGTGGAGAGGAGGATTTTTATTTTCATTCTTTTAATTCCGCTTTTTGCTGGATTTGTGTATGGTATAAAAATAGGTGGCATCCGCCTGAAGGATATATTTTTGATGAAAAACATGGTCATTGCCATCTCATGTGCAAGTGTTGCGATAATGCCCTTTTTTTATTCCTTCGATTATATAAAACTTCTTTTCATCTATTCCTTCTTTTTCATGAAGCTTTTTTTAAATACAGTAGTTTTTGATACGAGAGATGTGGAAGGAGATAGATTAAATAATATACGGACCATTCCAGTGAGATTGGGGATAGAGAAAACAAAAAGGACACTGCATATAATAAACATATCCATATTCCTTCTTATAATAGCCGGCGCCTTTCACGGAATATTTGCAAAATATCTTCCTGTTCTTTTATTTTCCATAATTTATGCTCATCTCTACATTCATTTTTCAGATAAATTGCCAAAAGGAGCATATGATTTTGTTGTTGATGGAGAATGGATTTATCTGGCGACGATGGTTTTTGCATTTAACAATTTCATATACTGATTTTCATACCCGGGATTTTTACTCCATGCCCCTTCTCAACCTTTCCAACAACCTTTGCTTCCACATATTTACTCAACAACTGCAACGCTTCATCCTCATTCTCCTTTGCCACAATAACTGCCATTCCCATTCCCATATTGAAGGTTTTATACATTTCTTCATCGCCAACATTGCCAAGTTTTTGTATAATTTTGAAAATCGGCTGGGGTTCGATGGGATTTTCTATTACAAAACATACATTTTTGTTTATTCTCGCCAATTTTTTTAATCCTCCTCCTGTAATATGAGCGACTCCTTTAACATCCACTTTATTCCATAATTCTATAATTTCCTTTACATATATTCTTGTGGGTTCAAGAAGAGTATAGCCTATTACTCCTATTTCGTCGATTTCGTCATGGAATGAGTAGCCATTGTTCTTGAAAACTTTTCTGGCAAGGGTATAACCATTGGAGTGTATTCCATTGCTTCTCAACCCTATTATTACATCTCCCTCCTTCATCTCCTTGGGTATATCCCTTTCCACAACTCCGAGGCATGTGCCAGCAAGATCGAAACCTCTTATTATCTCTGGCAATGTGGCTGTTTCTCCTCCAACTATTGCCACGCCCGCCTGCTCAGCCCCCTTTTTAAGGCCTTTTGCAATTTCTCTTGCCATATCAACATCCATTTTTTCCATTGCGAGGTAATCAACAAAAGCAACTGGCCTGGCACCCATCACCAAGGCATCATTGACATTCATTGCAATGCAGTCAATGCCTATGGTATCCCATTTCTTCATTTCATTTGCAACCATCACTTTGCTTCCGACTCCATCTGTGCACAATACAAATTTTAGCCCGTTTACTTCCACCCTATCTTTTTCGAACCCAATTGTAGATAACAGAGTTGAAACAACTCTTTCCTCCTTTTCTATATCCACGCCAGCCTTGGCATAGGTAAATTCATCCATGAAAGTATATGGTGAAGATATAAATAATCTATAGCATCTTCATTCCAGCTTCCATTGCAATTCTTTCAAGTATGCTGCACTCAGAGTAAAAAAGGTGGCTATTGCATCTGCAATCGCTTGCCCCAAAATTTTTTACATATGCTGCATTTTTTATAAAGAGTCCTGCCAATTTGCATTCCTCTTTCTCGATGCTTTCTTTATAGAATACCTTCACAATCTTTGCTTTTTCAAGAAAATAATCAATATGCCATCTCTTTTTCTTCTCTTTTTTCATATGCCTCTCAACTCTTTTCTCTATTCCATTCATTGCTGAGCCCACATACGCATAACATCCTTTTCTGAAATGAATTGTTCCAAGTGCTCCTATTTTTATATCTGCATCCTCGTTTAGTTTCATCAGCAAAACATAGCTCCCTCTCATGAGAATATTTTGCTCAAATCCATCTCTTCCATTTTTTCGGTTGCATAAATCCATCCATTTTTTATTTCCACATATCCTTCCTTCTCATATTCCTCAAAAATATCTTTTATTATTTTCATTTCCTTCTTAAGCTCTTTCTCAAAAGTTTTCATATTCAATTTTCCTCTTTTCTTCAAGCTAACAAAAAGCAGGAAAATTATTGCCATGGTAATATCCTTTGCCAGCAGTTCTTCAGCAACAACATCTTCCACCTCCTCCATCTGCTCCCCAAGCCTCCATCCAAGCAAAATGAGGCCATCGGAAACCAGTTTCCCCGTCCACGTGAGCATGTAATAATTATCTTCCTTCTTTATGAAGTGTATCTCTTGTAGGGCTGCCAGCGCCCTATTGAAGGTGGCGGTGGGCAATTTCGTTATTTCCTGCAAATCCTTCCATCTTATCTTTTCCTTTTCTCTTATTGCCATCAAAATTTTTATGGCATTTTCTCGCAGGAGGCGAAATATCTTATATACAACATCCTGCTTTTTATCATCACTCATTATTTAAGCAACAGATTTTTGTTTAATAAATTTTTGTAATGAAACAACGTCAATTCTTCATTTTAGGGCATAGATGATTTAGTTACACCCCATGCATAAATTATCCTTCTTTCACAATGGATAGTATATCCTTGAATTCCTCTGCTTCAGCATCGACAAGCATTTCATATATGGCGGTTTCAGCGGTTGTGAGAAAAACGCCCTCCTGCATCATTCTTTTGATTGCAACATCCTTTTCATATTTTTTCCTCGAAGAGGTGCAATCTACGGCAACATGCACTTCATATCCTGCTTCTTTTAAATCGAGAGCAGTTTGCAGAACGCATATGTGGGTTTCTATTCCAGTAATGATGCACTGCTTTCTTCCTATACCTTCTATCCTGCCGGCAAATTCTTTATTTTTATAACAGCTGAATGTGGTTTTTTCTATTGCCTCCTCGCCTAATATATCTGATATCTCCTCCACCGTATTGCCAAGTTTTTTCTGTTTTGTAACAATGATGGGTAGATTAAAAAT
>CAZTDS010000114.1:0-3234 GCA_964612535.1 uncultured Thermoplasmatales archaeon | reverse complement strand
GAGTAAACAATTACTAAATTTTTCAACACAGAAAAACCAAAACAGAAAGGTTAATAAGGCGAATAACAATACTCATATCATGCCAGTAGGGTTTGTTTTAATATCTACAGCCCCAGCAAAGGAGCACCAGGTATATAATGAATTGTTGAAGATAAAGGAAATTGTTGAACTGCATCCTCTTTTCGGAGAATATGATTTGATAGCAAAAGTGGAGGCAAAAGACTTGGAAGAGTTGGGTAAAATAATTGTGGAAAAAATACGCTCCATTGATGGTGTGGCTGATACAAAAACTCTAACTGGCACAAAGTTTTAAGGAGGTGAAAAAGTGGGTGGAGTATATATGGATTTGTTCCTGAGTATGTTGCTGCTTGTATTTGCAATAGGAACAATACTGGCAGGGATATTCACAATATATTTTGGCTCTGGAAGGAGCAGGGCAATAGGAAGCATATTGTTCATAATAGGCATAATAGTGGCATTGATCTTTTACAATTATAGCGGAGGCGAACTCTGGGGAAATGCAGAATGGACATGGAATACAGTTAAGCAGGGGATAGCATCGATAATAGGGGGTATAATTGGAGCACTAATTGCATTGGGTGTTTTCCTTGCAGGAATAATGAAGGCGTAAATGGAAGTAAGGGATGCAATAAAAAAGAGGGCATCAATAAGAAGATATTCGGGCAAGCCGGTGAGCAGGGAAGAAATAGAGGAACTTCTCGAGTATGCAAATATGGCGCCGTCTGCCGGCAATTTACAGGCGAGAGATTTTATAATTGTGGATGATGAAGAACTGAAGGAAAAACTGGCAAAGGCAGCATATAATCAGGAATTCATAAAGGAAGCTCCTGTTGTAGTTGTTTTTTGTGCTAATTTAAAAAGAATAGCTCCGTATGGTGAGAGGGGAAGAAGATTTTATGTGTTGCAGGATGTGGCGGCAGCAATAGAAAATTTTATGCTTGCAGCCATAGATAAAGGACTGGCGACGTGCTGGGTTGGTGCGTTCGATGATGAAAGAGTGGCAGAAATTTTGGGGCTACCAGAACGGGTGAGGGCTGTGGCTATAGTGCCAGTCGGTTATCCTGCTGAGGAAGGAGGAACAGAAAGAATGGATATAAAGAAATTGATTCATTATAACGGATGGTAATCAGCAGGGCTCTCTGATAAACTTGTTCTTCCTTTTTATTATTCTGCAGATGCGGCACATTTCATCCACAACATCACATCCTTTAATTATCTCTTCTGCAGAAATTTCTATTTCCCTCTCTATTTCATCATCAAATTTTCCCAATTTTCCTCTTTTATTTGATAGATATTGTGATATGGCGGCATTACTCACTCCTAACATTTCAGCAATTTCCTTCTGACTTAAACCTTTTTTGTAAAGGACCTCAGCAAGCTTTTTCCTTATGCATGGTAGGACGCCCCATACTATGTACTCGCAAGGCGTTTTTTTCATGCCAAGATAAACATCGTTAATTTAAAAAGTTAGTTATTTCTTCCTTTCTCTCCATAACCCGATATATCCACATGTCTGGCATTCGAAGGCATCCGCCTCTTTAATCCATTGGGGTATTTTAATAAAAGGTATATCTGGAATCTCTTTACCTTCCGCAACCTTTTCCATATTTCCTCCACAAGCAGGGCATTCCTTTTTCATGAATGTAATGGAAAATCAGAATAAATATTTGCCTATGTAACCCATCCTGGCCCAATCTGTGCATAAATTGTTGCTATGCCAATAATAACATGAACCCCTTGCAGAGTTAGCTTCACATAGTTATCGCCGCTTTCAATCGTATAATCTATACCGCTCTTCTCCATTTCATTCTGCAGATAAGCACTCCATGCGTTTGCATAATTTGTTGTAATGTTTAGGGAAAGATTCTGCGCACACCATCTGTATGTTTGCCAGGAGGAAAAATTGCATCTTATAGCGTATGTGCCGTAGCCTGCTGCCGCCCCCTTGCCGGGCGTGGCGATTACATTTACGAGGGTGAGATTGAGGATTCCAGAAGAGTTTGAAGCTTCGAGCAGAGGCGGGTATAACATTGTATCTCCTGTGGTTTGCTTGAGTATCACTGCTCCACCCTCATATACATAGCTTTGATCCACGAAATAGGCGTTATCAGCATCATATTTTATTGTTCCGAAGGAGAAAGATGGAAGTATGGAGGCATCCTCATATTTGTAGCAATTTATGAGAAAATAGGCATTGGAGGATGATGTAATAAATGAAATGTTAAATGGTGTTGGTAGAGAAGATAGTATAGAAGCAAGGCCAAAATCCTCGCTGAGAAGATTTATTTTGTATGTGTTTCCATCCTGTATTCCTATTGCTATTGGCTGATTAAATACTGTATTGCTTCTATTTGTAATTGTAAGGTTAATTTGGAACGTGTTTCCGAGGTCGCTCCGCTGCCATATGCCAATTGAAACAATGGAGACATTTTCTGTGGTATTATCAACTTTAACCCAGAAGCTGACATTAAAGGTATCTCCACTATTGAAATCAGTTATCACTGCTTCCAGACTCTTTACAGATAGCACATTTGTTATACCGCTCACGCTACTACTATTATATCCATAATACGCCGCCTGAAGCGCATCACCTCCAAGCGAGAGGCTGAAATTACTCGTTGTAGCGGATAGAATCTGCAGGGAGCCGAAGGCGCGGGAAGAAACAAAATATGGCAACTCTTTACTCCCAAGCGTTATTGTATTCGTAAGAGGTGATGAAGTTCTTTCTGCTGCGAGTAAATCAAGAGAATATTTCAGGTTTGCAAACTGATTTGCAACAACATCCATATGCTCTGCTTCCCTTTCTTTCATCCATTTGGGTATATAATACACCTGAATTGTTATGAGCACAGATGCAAGAAGAGTTACAACGAGGATCGCAACAATGATTCCAACCTGAGCCTGCTTGTTCATCATACATAAACCTCTCCTTATTAAATAATTTTGCGAAATTTTATGCCCTCCTCCGCCTGTATATTATAAATACTATGGCCATGCCAAATATTGCTGCAATGATTGCAGCGATTATTATGCCCTCGTTTTCCTTTCCTCCTTCCTCCCCTTTATTACTTATCTCTATACTTATTTTTACTACATTGCTATAATCAATGCCATCGTAACATCTCGCTTCTATAACATGAACGCCATTATTCAACTTCGTTGTATCAAGCTGAAAACTCCATGAAGTTGTTCCTGTGGCAATATTCCATTCTC
>CAZTDS010000113.1:0-3276 GCA_964612535.1 uncultured Thermoplasmatales archaeon | reverse complement strand
TTCTGGCATCCTGTAATCAATCTTTATTTCAAAATCAGTTGCCTGCATCGCTTCATTCCTGTAAGCATTGTATCTTATGGGATATAGATAAATTGTCAAGAATATCACACGTTTTCCATCTTTTATACCAACCCCTATCCTGTAATCATACCAATTTTCTGGATAGAAAGTATCCTCAAAATATATATCTCCTTCTTTCACTTCCATCTCGCTAATCTTCATATTATGCGTCATAGCTTTTGGAGCAGGTGAAATTTTCTTCTCCAGTTTTATCCTGTTGATTCCCCTCGCCATTACATCTATACTATCTATTTTTGTTCCCACAGGATATTCATATGTTTTGGTGTAATAAGGAAGCATGGGATAGCCGGGGAGGCGAAGCGTTAATGCATCGGTTGCGATAGCCTTAATGTATTCTCCATCATCCTGAAAATGTATGTTATCTATGCTTTCCGTCTCATTTTTTGCCTCATACTTTTCATTAAAAATACCAACCACTGGCACAACCATAAGCAGAGCTATAAATAAAGCTTGCAATTTCATGATTGTTAATACAAAAAATGTTAAAAAGATTTACTAAGACATCATTTTATAAACAGGAATACAAGAGGCAGTGAGAAAAGGAGGAGGAATATTACAGATATTGCCATCCATATTCCATGTAATCGATATTTTTCTGGCAAATATTTCTGGCTGAGGTATATTGCACTTATGCCATATATTATTACTCCTATTACTCCCATAAACAGCAGCGTTATACTCAGAATAAGTATGATGGAAAGACCATAATATGCAAGTATGGCAAGAGGTATGCCAGTTACAAGCATATAAATCATCATATAAAACATGAATTTTCTATACTCAATTTTGCCGACTCTTTTGCTTATTGTCCTCCCTGTTTCATAAAGCATCCGCGACGCAGCCTCAAAACCACCATATACTGTGCCGAAAAGGGCGAAAAACACGCTTAGCTTATATAACGGCTTGAGCCATGGTGCAATATTTGAAAATATAACTGCCTGCTCCTTTATAAGATTTATATCAGATGGAAGGCGATGCTCCAGAAGATATGCCCCGGCAATCATGTAGGCGGAGGAGACTATAGCCACAATTATAAAGGCAAGAGAAATGTCTATGAGGAGGGGCTTTAAAAGATTCTTTGCCTTCTTCACCTCTTTCTCATCATCCGGCAAATAGCTTATTCTTCCTTCTTTCCTGAATTTTTCAAAAACTTTTCTGGAGAATTCATCTGGATCATTCTTTCCTTTAAAAATCCCCCATTTCTTTACCTTGATCCATCCAATGTAGCTAACAAGAGTAATTACTGAAACGGTTAATGTGCCCAAATAGCCAAGCATAATCAATGGCACAGGCTTCTCAGCAAGATTCGGATATTCATCTATCACCCACTGAGGATAATCCGGGACGTTGCCAATAGCAAAAAAATTGGGAATAATTTCAAATAAATCGGGCTTTATGAGAGCAACAGAAATTATTGCACCTATACCAAGAACAGCAACAAAAAAAGCTTGAGATAGTTCAATAACTCTGTATCTTCCCACTATTGCAAGCACAGCCGCGAATACACATGTTGCTATCCCCCATATAAGATAGTGACCAAAACCAAAAATCCATTGCATGGATTGGCCGAGTGTTGTAATAATTGCGGCAACAAAGAGAGGTATAAAAATCCCCATGAGAATGATGAATAACCAGTTCAGAAACCCCTTTTTCGTTTTAAGGGCAAATAAATCAAGAATATCGATGCCGGAGAGGATGGTAAATCTCGCCCCTATATAGGCCACCATATATGAAGCAACACTTATTGTTATGAGCCACAGAAGTTTGAAGCCCGCCCACGCCCCTATCTGCGGCCCCAGTATAAGCTGCCCCTGCCCTATGGTTACTGAGGCGATGATGGCGCCTGGTCCGAAAAAAAGCAGGTAGCGTAGATATTTTCGCAAAGAAGGTTTTTCCTTGAGCACCTCATCCGGTTCTGGAAACTCTATCTTCATTTTCTCACACGTTAATATGGAGGCTTTTTTAATAATTGCTGATTTTTGCAGTTGCAGATTCGCCATGAACGAGCCATTTCTTTTCGATTTCCAGCAAATTATAAGTAGGCATTTCCACTTTTGTAAGGCGAAGGCATGGAGGAAGAAATATCTTTGAAAAATGGATTTTAATTGCCTTTTTGGGCATGGTGATTGTGTGGTTTATATGGATAATAGCATTTGCTTCTGGAACTCCATGGATTGGTCTTTTGTTTAGCGCCATTCTTATAGTGATAATTTATATCATTCTGGTTTTGAAATATAGGAAGGATGGGGGAAATAGCGGACGTTATGTCAAACGAAAATCACCGTCTTTACTAAAATAAAAATAGAGAGAAGAAAGAAGGGAATGAAAAAAATAATCATGTTTTGTCCTAATAAAAATAAACTCCAGAGAAAAACTGCAAGGGCAATTAATGTATTAATTAACTTACCAACCCTTCTTTTTCCAAATCTTTTCATCATTTTATAAAATTCAACTAAGAATAGCCAATCGTAGCCCATCATTGATAATTAAAATCAAATCGATTTTTTAATATTTGGGACACTATATGAAATATAGAGGTTGTTATCTTTCATTTTATCTCTTTTTATTCCCGAACCCGGAAGTTAAGCCCACTGCGTATTGCTTCGTTGGCAAGCCAGGACTTGGGTTCGCCACAAATGTCAAGTGGTATAAAAAGTAAAGAACGAATTTTTTCACTTTGCTCTATTTTCTTAACAATTTCAAAAATTCTTCAACAGAAATTTCTGCAATATCAAGAATTTTCCTCAGTGTTCCTTTCTTGATGGTTTTATGAAGGGGAACAGTCAACTTGATTATCTTCTCACCTGAAATCTTCTTTAATATCACATGACTTCCTTTTTGTCTGATAACAATAAATCCTGCTTTATGCAATGCTTTTATAACATCCATTCCAGAAACAACGGGAAGTTTCATATTACAATTTCTTCAATTTTTATCTTTTTTTCTCGAAATTCTATTAGTTCATCTTCATCTGGCTCAAGATATAATTCGATAGCTTCTTTTATATTTTTTAATGCCTCCTCAATAGTTTCTCCTTGGGAAATGCATCCAGGCAGAGAAGGAACATACACTGTATATCCTCCTTCCTCCTGTGATTCAAGAACCACTTTCAATTTCATGTTTATTTAATGAAGGAGTAATGATAAAAGTTTTGTCTCATAAAAGTTACGATGTCAAGCCACTTCATTTTCATTT
>CAZTDS010000112.1:0-3284 GCA_964612535.1 uncultured Thermoplasmatales archaeon | reverse complement strand
CCTCATATGGATATGGGATATCTCCCAGCAAAATAAACTGATTATACAGAAACTTTTCTTCAGGAAAATATATGCTCAACCCCATTGATTTATCTGAGGGGACTGTTTTCCGTTCCAAAACTGTGGTATTCAAGTCATTCATTATCTGTATGCATAAATTTTTTACCTTTTCAGACTGGCTCTCATGTTTAAGCAGATTGAGGAAATTATATAAATCAATGTTACAATCATATGCATATATTTCTAAGGAAAGATAATCATATATTGGATAGAAGATTTTATACTTGGGGCTCCACTTTCCATACTCAAGCGACTTCTCTCTAGCAATTTTTACTGCATTCTTATCTTCAAGGAGGAGAGGAGATAATTCATCAATTTCATTAACAATTTTTTCTATCCTGCTGAGGTTAATTGCAGATAGTGTAGTGTTTATGGTAACGATATTCAACTTTTTGAATGGCAAACTATCAAAGAATTTGGCTATTAGCAGATCTGTGGGATGATAAACTCGTGGTTGAAATGATCGAACAATATTTCTCATAAAATCTTCACAACTCCTGTTAATTCTCTTGATGACTTCAATATCTGGCCATATCTGCAGGAACGCATTATCTGTCTCCATAGCAACAAGATATTTGGCATAGGGAGAAAGCTCGTAAGCAATTTCTATCATAGCCTGGAGGCAAGCAACTATGCTAACTATCTCCAATTTTTTGTGACCATTCTGAGTAATATTTTTGAGGACAGTTGCGAGCGAAGGAATTGATATAAGAGGAAAATTTCTGTAGCCATTTCTATAATCTGGGCACACTCCCTGCCAGCCAGGGCCGACCGAGATGATGATTAGTGAAAGATGTTCTGCTGGATAATTTTCGATACAGAACTTACAAAACTTTTCCAGAGTTGCAGGACTTCCACTGTTTGCCTCAGGCTCTTCCCATCCCAAATCTACCAAACCATTTTTTCCCACATAATAAAGAGAGGTATCATTGTCTCCGTTTCCGTCAATAAAAACAATCATATTTAATTTATCTGAATATGCAGCGGTTAATTTCTCTACATAATTTTTTGCATTAGGATACATTTTGTTATCTGTTGCAACATAAAACATGAGAAGCCATTCTTTCTTTTCAGGGTTTTCCAGCGAAAACGATGAATAAGCACTTTGAAAAATAAGAAAAATGATGATGAATACTATGATCGATTGCATCCTTTTCATAAATCATTAATTAATTAGTTTTTTAATTATTTTCTTTGAATGACTGCTATAAGCATAGCAGCAGCAACGTAGAAAACTTTTTAAACGCTCCTCTCATATCTGAAAGCTTACGAAGGTAAGCAAATAAATATATATATTCGAAAATATTTACAAGCAGGAGGATTAAAATGCCAGCGGAAAAACCCCATTTAAATCTGGTAATAATAGGGCATGTCGACCACGGGAAATCTACACTGGTAGGAAGATTGCTACTCGATACAGGGCAGATAGAGGAACATCTGATTAAGAAATACGAGGAGGAAGCGAAGGCAAAGGGCAAAGAAAGCTTCGCTCTTGCATGGGTCATGGACAGACTCAAGGAAGAAAGAGAGAGAGGTTTGACGATAGATGTAGCACATCGCCGCTTTGACACAGAGAAATACTACTTCACCATCATCGATGCCCCCGGTCATCGTGACTTCGTCAAAAACATGATTACAGGAACAAGCCAGGCGGATGCAGCCATCCTTGTTATAGCAGCCACAGAGGGAGTAATGGCTCAGACAAAGGAGCATGCATGGCTCGCCAGAACCCTCGGTGTTAATCAACTCATCGTTGCAATAAACAAGATGGATGCTACACAGCCACCATATGATCCAAAGAAGTATGAAGAAGTGAAGGCACAGGCAGAGAAGCTCATTACAAGCATCGGTTACAAGGATGTTCCTTACATACCAATATCTGCATGGAAGGGAGACAACGTAACGGAAAAGAAAAACCTCAGCTGGTTTGAAGGGCCAACCCTCATTGAAGCATTGAATAATCTCAAGGTTCCACCAAAGCCAGTTGATAAGCCACTGAGATGGCCAATCCAGGACGTATATTCAATTACAGGCGTAGGAACAGTGCCAGTAGGAAGAGTAGAAACGGGCGTAATGAAGCCAGGAGATAAGCTGATATTCCTGCCATCCACACAGCCAAAGGGCGTGATAGGAGAAGTGAAGAGCATTGAGATGCATCACGAGCAGATACCACAGGCGGAGCCGGGAGACAACGTGGGAGCGAACATAAGAGGAGTGAGCAAGAAGGATATCAGGAGAGGAGATGTCGCTGGCCATGTTGATAACCCACCAACTGTGGCAAAATCATTTGTGGCAAGAATAATGGTGCTGAATCATCCATCTGTGATAACAGTAGGCTACACACCGGTATTCCACTGCCATACAGCACAGGTAGCATGCAGATTTGAACAGCTGCTCAAGAAATTCGATCCAAGGAGCGGTGAAGTTATAGAAGAGAATCCACAGTTCCTCAAGACGGGAGATGCTGCATTGGTAAAAGTGAGACCAACCCGCCCAATGGTAATAGAAAAAGCCAAGGAATTCCCAGAACTTGGAAGATTTGCTATCAGAGACATGGGTCAGACTGTTGCAGCTGGAGTGGTTGAAGACGTAGAGCCAAGAGAGATTAAGTAATATGGCGCAGATAGCAAGAATAACATTAACTGGAACTGATGCAAAAAAGGTTGATGAAGTTTGCAAGCAGATAAAAAATATTGCAGAGAGAACAGGAATAAGAATGCGTGGTCCTATACCTTTGCCAACGAAACGCCTTGTCGTTCCATGCCGAAAAAGCCCTGATGGCGAAGGTTCTGAGACATGGGACAGATGGGAAATGAGGATACATAAGAGACTCATAGAAATCGATGCCCAGGACAGAGCTCTCCGCCAGTTAATGAGAGTTCAAGTGCCAGACGGCGTAAACATAGAAATAATGCTGAAGTCATAGCCACCTCTACCCTTTATTTTTAGTTTTAGTTTTTTATACCCTTTTTTATATTCACTTTGTGCTGAGGTAGCCAAGCCCGGACTAAGGCGCAGGCCTTGAGAGCCTGTGGGGCTTGCGCCCCGCGAGGGTTCAAATCCCTCCCTCAGCGCTATTTTAATATTAGTTTCTCCAACATAGCAAGATCAATAAAGATTTATTAACACAGAAAGGGATTAGGAAGAGATGCAGAAAGAACATGCAATTCTTGTTTCCATCGTTGCTCTCATATGGGGTGGCTCCTTCATTGCGGTGAAAATTG
>CAZTDS010000111.1:0-3299 GCA_964612535.1 uncultured Thermoplasmatales archaeon | reverse complement strand
GTTGGAGGAAGAAAACCCGGCTTAAAGGAAGATTGGTGGGTTCCTGTAAGATATGCCCATGTATACTGGGCGGATGAAACAAAATATGTGAGTGATTTATATTATGCCGATATATATGATGCCAACTACTCCTTTTCTTCGTGGGATACGGATTCAAATAATAAATTCTCGGAATGGAGAAGTTATGGCGAACCACTCGATGACATGGATTTGTATCCCGATGTTTATATCGGCCGCCTTGCGTGCAGAAACAAGGCAGAATTAAAGATAATGATTGAAAAAATAATGAGTTATGAGAATAGCAAGGCAGGCAATAAAATAGTGCTTGCTGGAGGAGACAATTTTGAGCAAGAGGGCATAGAAGGGGAAATAGTTTGTGATAAAACTCTCGAATATCTACCCGGATTCGATGCAGCAAAAGTATATGCAAGCCAGACAGATGTTTCAGCAAAGGCAATAAAGGAGGCTCTGGGTGATGGCGCAGCATTCATACACATGCACGGGCATGGAAGCCCGATATACTGGAGCACCCATAAGCCAGATGGATTTGATAAATGGGAGCCGGGCATAGGAATATGGGATTTGCCCACCTTTTTCAACAAAGAATATCCGATAGTCATAATAGGAGGATGCCATACAGCAATGTTTAACGTTAGCCTGACAATCCATCCGTGGACAGGAGGAATACCAGCCCCAGAAGGATTGAGCTGGTGGTTTGCCCGCAAGTATGGCGGGGGAGGAATAGCAAGTTTTGGTTATACGGCCTTTCCAGTTGCTTACCCAGGCAACGAAGGTGATTTGGATGGAGATGGCATAGATGAGCCAGATTGTGTTGAATCGGGCTATGGATACATGCAGCTCGGCTTATTCAAGGCATATGGAGAGGAAGGAAAGGAATTTCTTGGCGAATGCTGGGGATATGCTGTAGCAAGATATATAGAGCATTTCAAAATTCCTTATCAGAGGTGGCATCTCCATACCATACAGAGCTTTGTGCTACTCGGAGATCCAACATTGAAAATAGGAGGCTATTGATTAATGAGTGCTTACGAAAGAGAACTGCGGGAGATACTGGCTGGAAATGAAGGAGTTATAGAAAAAATTACGAGGAGCTGCAGCGAGGAGGAAAAAAGAAAATACAGAAAAATTATTGAAAAGCCATTTATAACGGTGAGAGCTGCTGGCTCGCTGGGTATTGCAGATATTGTTGCCATAAGAGGGGACATTTCCCTCATAATTGAAATAAAGGTGAGGAAAGAAAGAGAGATTCTTTTTAGCCATGAAGGCGGAAGGATGCAGAGGAAGGCGAAGGAAATGAAAAGGAAGTGCGAGATTTCAAAAGTTCTTCCAATATTTGCATATAGAATTAAGGGGTTGCGAGGAGATGCATGGAGAATATTTACAATGAATATCGAGGGCATGGAGGGAAAATATGAAGAGATTTACAGAAAACTTCCAAAGCTTGAGGAAAGTAAGGGAGGAAATTATATAATGAGATGGGAAAATGGAATGAAACTCTCCGATTTTATTGATTTACTCTCTTATCTATAACCCTTTTTGCCTTTCCTTCGTGCTTTGGTAAGCTATCGGGTTCGACAATTTCAACTTTCATACCAAGCGTTGTAATTATTTTTATCTCCTTCTGCAATTCTTCTTCTATCTTTTTCCTTTCCTCATCGCTGTATTTCCTTTTTCCCTCCACCTTTACAATAACATCATCCATGTCTCCTTTTCTTTCAACAATCATTAGCCAGTTGTTGCCCACCTTTTCATTTTTCATTATTGCCTCCTCCACCTGGCTCGGGAATATGTTTGTTCCCTTTATTATCAGCATGTCGTCGCTTCTTCCTTTTATTGGTGCATGTCTTACATGAGTTCTCCCGCAGTTGCATATCCCCTCATATAAAAATGTTATATCTCTTGTTCTGTATCTTATTATTGGCATACCTTCCTTTGTTAAAGTTGTCAGAACAAGTTCTCCTTCCTCCTCTGTGTCTATCCTCTCCCCTGTCTTTGGATCTATTATTTCTGCATAAAAGTGATCCTCCCAGAGATGCAGGCCATCGTGTTCATCACAATCTGCAGATACTCCTGGACCACACATCTCTGTAAGCCCATATATATCATGGACATCCATATTCCATTCTTCCATTATTCTCTCCTTCATTGCCTTGGTGAACATTTCCGCTCCAAAAATCCCATTTCTCACATTCAGTTCAGATGGCTCAATTCCCATTTTTCTTGCAACGTTGGCAAGGTGTAAAGCATAGGATGCTATACCTGCTATAAATGTGGTGCCGTAATATTTCATTAACCTAATCTGCCTTTCACTCTGTCCTTTACCAGTGGGCACTATAAGCGCACCGATTTTTTGCCCTCCATAATGAAAACCAAATGCTCCTGTAAATGTACCATATGGAATGGGGATTTGAAAAACATCCCTCTTCGTCAACCCGGCCATTGCCAGGCAGCGGGCCATCACCTCAGCCCATATTTCTAAATCATGCCTTGTATAGCACACTGTTATGGGCTCTCCTGTTGTGCCTGATGAGGCATGCAGCTCCACATATTCTTCCATCGGCTTTGCAAGCAGGCCAAATGGCATATTTTGGCGTAGCTCATCTTTGGTTGTAAAGGGTAATTTTTCCAAATCTTCAAAACTTTTTATATTCGGCTCCACACCAGCCTCATCAAATTTTTTTCTGTAAAAGGGCACATTATCATATGCATACATTACTATAGCCTTTAATCTTTTAAGTTGCAATTCCTGTAATTTCTTTCTTGGCATCTTTTCTGCTTTCTCATCGAACATGTGCATTTATTGGAGAGAGCTATAAATTATTTGCGAAGCAAAATCGGTTTTTTGAGAAGGTGGATTTTGCCTTTATAAATGCTGCCAATCTGAGTATTTCAAAAATTTTTGAAATGACAAAATTTATATAGCTCTTTTCTATAACATTTCAAAAAAATTTGAAATGGTGGAATGATGGCGAAGAAATGGATTAAAATTGTTGTACCAACCGCATTGCTTATCCTTGGCTTGGCTACAATAGTGTATCCAAAAATTACTGGTGAGCCCTTAACACCTGTATATAAATACCATGAGTTGAAGGAATATCCTGTATGGGAAATTCCAATAGTTTATATTTTCAGCTATGCAACTAGGGCATGGGGTCCCTTGCTTTTTGCTTTCATGCTCGGCGGCTTTTTCTCCACATTCATCTCAAAAGAAAAAATGATGGCTTACTTCTCCAGCAAAAGCAAAAGAAATTATTTTATTGCAGCTGGTTTAGCTCCAG
>CAZTDS010000110.1:0-3348 GCA_964612535.1 uncultured Thermoplasmatales archaeon | reverse complement strand
ATGCATTGTTGTATATAAGGGCATCTATATATGTATTTTCAGTCTTTAATCAAAACATTTTTATTTTAAACTTCCCTTATACTACAATGGATGAACTTGAGCTTGAACATCTGAGACAGGTGCTTGATTATCTGCCCTGCACAATATGTGAGGAAAGAACAAGCGAGGAGGAAAGGAGATATCTATGCACTGTATGTGCGAGAATAAACAGAGTGGTTTCGGCAGAGAAAGCTATACCAAAATGGAAAGTGGAGGATGGCAAGATAGTTGCTATTGAAGGAATGGAAATTGAAGAACTGAAACCAAAAATAAAAGTAATAGAAAGAAAGGTGGAGAAAGAAGAGGAAGTTAGCGAAGAAGAGGTGGAAGTTCTGGAAATCGGAGAAGAGATAAAAGAGGATGAACTCGAAATCGAGGAGGAGCTTCCAGAATGGAAGGCAGTTGATGAGCCATACAAATACGGGGAATATACGCTATATACAAAGGAAGTTATGCTTAGAGGCAAAAGAAAGCAGCGCATTTATTTCTTCAGCAAGAAGCAGCCGGAAGATGCTACACCTTGCCCGCTGCCAGAGGGATATGAAGTAAAAGTGAATGAAAAAACGGGTTTGCCACTTTTAAAGAAAAGGAAATAATGCTGGAACAGCTCGATTATATTCTCCCGAAAGACAGGATTGCTCAAAAGCCAGTTTTTCCAAGAGACCACTGCAATCTTCTGGTGTTGAAGGGAAACGAAATAGAGCACAGAAAGTTCTACCAGATTGTTGAATATTTTGATGCTGGAGATGTTCTTGTGCTCAACAATTCAAAGGTAATGAAAGTAAGGCTTGAGGGGAGAAAACCGACTGGAGGAAAGCTTGACATACTCGTTATAGGAAAGAAAGATGGAAACTATGAATGCCTTATAAAAGGGAAATACAGAGATGGCACAGAGTTCTTTATCTATGGCCATAAATGCAAGGTAATAAAGAAAATGGAAGGAAGATGTCTCGTTTCCATCCCCCTCACAATGAATGAAATAGAAAAAATAGGAAAAATGCCCACACCTCCATACATAAAGGAGGAGGTTAAAGATGATGAATGGTATCAGACGATATATGCGAAGGAAAAAGGCTCGATCGCCGCTCCAACTGCTGGCCTTCATTTTACGGATGAGTTGTTCAAAAAATTGCGCCATAAAGGCGTGGAAATTGTTTTTATAACGTTACACGTGGGTCTTGCCACCTTCCTTCCGCCTGAGAGGATGAGGGGCGAGAGGGAATATTATTCAATAAGCAGAGAGGCTGCAGAGAAAATTAACGGGGCGGAAGGGAAGGTTGTGGCCGTTGGGACAACAACTGTAAAAGCGCTCGAGAGTGCATCCAGGAATGGCAAAGTATTTGCAACATCGGGCTGGAGCAATCTTTTTATTTCTCCCGGCTATCAATTCCAATCCCCAATAAAGGGGATGATAACAAACTTTCACATGCCAAAATCCTCGCCCCTCATGCTCACTGCCGCATTTGCTGGCGTGGATGAGATAATGAGGGCATATCAAGAAGCTTTAAAAAGAGATTACAGATTCCTGAGCTTTGGAGATGCCATGCTGATATTAAAATGTTTGAGATAGTTGCTGAAAAAGGGAGAGCCAGAGCAGGCGTAATAAAAGTTGGCAATGTTACTCTCGAGACGCCCGCCTTTCTTCCTGTGGCGACAAAAGCATGCATAAAAACAATAACGCCTTACGAAGCAAAAGAAGTGGGGTGCAAGGCGATAATTGTAAATGCACTTCATATTTACAGGAGGGCATATGAAATTGTATGTGAAAAGGGGTTGCATGAATTTATGAGATGGGATGGAATTATTTTTACAGATAGCGGGGGTTTTCAATCGATAAAAAAATTCCCGGCTTTTGTCAGCGATGATGGCGTTATATTCAAAATGCCAGATGGGAGAGAGGAAATTTTCACACCGGAAAAAAGCATTGAGGTGCAGCGTAATATAGGAAGTGATTTTTTCTTTGCCTTAGATGACTGTCCCTCCTATCCATACACAAAGGAGAGAGTGAGTGAGGCTGTCGAAAGGACGGTAAAATGGGCGGAGTTATGCCAGGGAGACAACGTATTTGTGATCCTTCAAGGAGGAACATATGAGGATTTACGCCTTAAATGCATCGAAGGTGTTTCATCTATGAACTTCTTTGGCTATGCCATCGGCGGACTGTGTATTGGAGAGCCAAAGGAAGAAATGCATAGAATGGTGGATATAACAACTCGTGCTCTTCCAAAGGAAAAACCCCGCCATTTAATGGGAGTTGGTTCTCCAGAAGATATAATTGAATGTGTAAAAATGGGTATAGATATTTTTGATAGCGCTTTTCCAACAAGAAATGCAAGACATGCAACGATTTTTACAAGCAGGGGAAAAATAAATTTGGGGAAGCGAAAGGTAAAGGGAGATGTTATAGATGAGGCATGTAACTGTTATACATGCAGGAATTTCTCCTTGGATTATTTAAACTATTTGTTCAAGGAGAAAGAGCCGCTCGCCATGCGGCTGGCAACGATTCACAATCTCAAATTTATAAATGATTTGATGGCTCGTCTGAGAAAAGAAATAATGGAGGGATAATTTTGGAATGTATAATTGTTCATGGAGGGGCTTGGAATATTCCGAAGCAATTGCATGAAAGCCATATAAAGGGATGCATGAAAGCTGCAGAAATAGGTTTTGAATATCTCGATGATGCCATAGAAGCAGTTGTTGAAGCAGTTGCATATATGGAGGATGATGAAACATTTGATGCTGGCAGAGGTTCTTTCCTAAACGAGAATGGAGATGTGGAGATGGATGCCATGGTGTATGGCATGGATAACTTTGGCTCTGTCCTTGGTGTAAAGCATGTTAAAAATCCGGTAAGGCTTGCCTACGAAGTTTATAAAAGCAGGGATTTCTCAATTCTTGTGGCAGATGGAGCAGAGAAATTTGCAGAGGAAAAAGGCATGGAACTTGTAAGCAATGATTATTTTAAGGTAACGAGGGAGATTGAAAGGTGGAAAAAGTTGAAGAAAGCGGGTTTTAAACCAATAGAAGCTTTTTCCACAGTTGGAGCAGTAGCATTGGATAGGCATGGCAAAATAGCGGTGGCTCTTTCAACAGGAGGAACGCCACTCAAAAAATCAGGGAGGGTTGGCGATACCCCCATTCCGGCAGCAGGTGGGTTTGTTGCCGCCAACTGTGGGGCGGCGGCAACTGGATATGGTGAGGCCATTCTTCGCTATTTGCTGACAAAAAGAGTATGTGATGAAATGGCCCCATCCTCTCCTAGAATAGCAGCAAGAAAATGCATTGACGGCCTTAAAAAGATGG
>CAZTDS010000109.1:0-3447 GCA_964612535.1 uncultured Thermoplasmatales archaeon | reverse complement strand
CGGAGGCATTCTGCAGCAGTGCATCCACCCGGGATTTGGAAATTTCATTTTTGGGGAGATGCTTACAGGACCAGAGTATGCGACGCGCTTCATTGAAAAGGTGAGGGAGAGAGGTGTGGATATAATGCTGGAAACGACGGTGCTTGAAATAGGAGGGGATAAAAAAATTATTGCAAGCGGGCGAGATGGGATTGTGGAGATAGAAGCGAAGGCAATAATTCTTGCAACAGGATGCAGGGAAAGAACGAGGCAGCAGATTCTCATTCCGGGCACCCGTCCCGCTGGAATATACACCGCCGGCTGCGCCCAGCGCCTTATAAATATCGATGGTGTGATGCCTGGAAAGAAGATTGTTATTCTTGGCTCAGGTGATGTGGGGCTTATAATGGCCCGCCGCTTTACGCTTGAGGGAGCGGAGGTGGAGGGAGTATATGAAATAATGCCAAAGCCGGGAGGGCTTATGAGAAATGTGGTTCAATGCCTGCATGATTTTGATATACCTCTGCATTTGAGGCATACGATTATTGATATTAAGGGAAAAAGGAGGGTTGAGGGAGTTGTTGTGGCAAAGGTGGATGAAAATTTAAAGCCGATAAGGGGCACGGAGAGATATGTTGAATGCGATTGCGTTGTTCTTGCCGTAGGCCTTATTCCAGAAAATGAAATTGCGAAAAAAGCAGGGGTTGAAATGGATGAAATTACTGGCGGAGCCATTGTTGACGAAGGAATGGAAACGAGCGTAGATGGCATTTTTGCTTGTGGAAATGCCGTGCATGTTCATGACCTGGTTGATGATGTTACCATTGAAGCTGAGTTAGCGGGAAAGATGGCAGCGAAATATGTCAATGGTATGGAGGAGAGAAAAGGGTTGTTGAAGGTAAAGGCGGGAAAAAACGTGAGATATGTCGTTCCTCAAATGTTGCGGGGCAAAGATATCGAAACAATAAGATTTTCATTTAGAGTGAGAAAGGAAATGGAAAATGCGAGAGTCGTTGTAAAGGCGGGGGAGGAAATAATTGCTGAAAAGAAGGAAAGAATTGTTCGCCCTCCTGAAATGGTGAAGATTTCGGCTGAGGCGAAAAAGATATGGGAAGTAAGAAAAGATGTAATGGTTGAGGTGGAAGAGGTATGAAGGAAATGATATGCATTCAGTGCCCTGTTGGCTGCAAACTCGTTGTTGTGGAAAAAGGAGGAGAAATACATGTTGAAGGAAATAAATGTAAGAGAGGAAAAGAGTATGCAATTAATGAGCTTCGTAACCCAACCCGTATTTTAACTACGACGGTTTTTATTGAGGGAGGAAAACATGAAATGTTGCCTGTTAAAAGCGATAGGGAGATTCCGAAAGATTTGCTCCATGATGCAGTGAAGGAACTGGCTGGCGTGAGAGTTAAAGCACCTGTCAGATGTGGAGATATAGTTCTCAAAAATATTTTTAACACAGGGGCAAATATTGTTGCCACAAGAGATATGGAGGAAAAATGAAATATGTAATGGCTCTCGATTGTGGAACCACAGGCATAAGGGCAATTATATTTGATAAGGAATGTAATATTGTGAGCAAGGCATATGCTCCCCTCACTCAGATTTTTCCTTTTCCTGGCTATTGCGAGCAGGATGCAGAAGAGATATGGAGGAAATGTGTGGATGTAATGAAAAAATCGCTCGCAAATGCTAAATTAAAAGCAGGAGATATAGAGGCGATAGGTATAACAACGCAACGCTCAACAAGTGTTATATGGGATATAGATGGCAAGCCACTGCATAATGCCATAACATGGCAGGATACAAGGGCAGCTAGCATATGCAGCAAAATGGACAGACATATGAAAATAAGAATGGTGAGGGGCATAGGAAAAATTACTCAAGCCATAAAGCCATTGCATAGAAGTGTTGCTGGAGCAAAACTCATTACTGCAGCCAATCTTTCATTTAATCCAGCATCTTCCCTTGCACATCTAAAATGGTTGCTCGATAATGTTGGAGGGGCAAGAGAAAAGGCAAGAAAGGGCGAGGCACTCTTTGGCACTGTGGATACGTGGCTTGTATGGAAACTTACCGGCGGAAAAATCCATGCCACAGATTATTCAAATGCCTCCGCCACCGCTCTCTATGATCCTTTCTCTCTTAAATGGAACAAAATGTTTCTCAATCTTTTTGATATTCCAGAGGAAATTTTACCTGAGGTGAGAGAAACAGCGGGCGAATTTGGCACCACGAAAGTATTAGAGGAGGAAATAGAAATAAAAAGTGTTGTGGCTGACCAGCAGGCGGCACTGTTCGGCGAGGGCTGCTTTGAGGAAGGAGAGGTGAAATGCACCCATGGCACAGGAAGTTTCATTGATATGAATGTTGGGGCAAAGGCGAGAGCATCTCGCCATAAACTTCTGCCTTTTATAGCGTGGCGTATCGATGGAAAAACAAGATACATGCTGGAAGGAATGGCCAATACAACTGGAGCCGCCATCCAGTGGCTTGTGGAAAATCTTGGCATCATCGCTTCTCCTGAGGAAAGTGAGGAGATGGCGAGTAGCGTGGAGAGTAGTGAAGGTGTATATTTTGTTCCAGCCTTCTCGGGCCTGACAACGCCATACTGGGATGCACATGCTCGTGGCATTGTTATTGGGCTAAGCAGAAAAACAAGGAAGGAGCATATTGTCAGGGCTGTGCTTGAAGGAATAGTTTATAGATGCAAGGATATAATGGCAGCGATGGAGAAAGATGCGGGCATAAAAATAAAAATTGTGCGAGCCGATGGCGGAGCGGCTCGCAATAATTTCCTGCTCCAGTTTATGGCTGATATGCTAAATGTGAGGGTGGAGAGACAAAGAATTTCAGAAGTCAGCGCTTTAGGCGCCGCTTTCATGGCAGGGTTGGCGTCTGGCTACTGGGAAAGCAGAGGAGAATTAATTGAAAAAAGAGAGGTAGAAAAAATTTTTGAGCCCGAAATGGAGGAGAAGAGAAGGCAATATCTGTATGAAAAATGGAGAAAGGCGGTGAAAAGAGCGTTTGCATGGCATGAAGAATGAAATAATATTTCACATTTTCTTGAAGGCTGTGAACAATGAAAAACCATAAGCAATTCTTATGAATAGCAATGGCAGCACGATACCAGTGAATCCAAGAGTAATTACAATTATCTGTTCTCCTTTGGTTTTTAGATCCATGCCTTTCTTTCCAAATAGCCCATAAGTATGTAACCATCCGCACCAGCCCGGAGGAGGTGAATAAGGTATACCTCCTTGCACGATCACCCAAAATCCAACAGTTGTTAAATGAGGTATGCTCTCCATCAAAGATATACCAAAACTCGATATAACAGCCGTGAGCAACAGAAAAGTAGCTATGAACTCGTGTTTTTCCACGAGTGAAAATGCCACATTCGAAATTAAATTTATGAATAAAATAGGAATAAAATTCCAAGGATGGACATTTATTATGTTACCT
>CAZTDS010000108.1:0-3483 GCA_964612535.1 uncultured Thermoplasmatales archaeon | reverse complement strand
ACTTCTCTCTTTGCTTAAAGGAATATATACCTTGCCTTTTCCATAACTATTATGTAGTTATTGAAACCAAAATCAAATTTTATCCCGCACGAAAATTTTCCATTGAGTATTTCTTTTTCCAGCTTCTCTGCTTGGCGAGCACTCATTTCCTTTTTTAGCAGCACGTTGCCCATGAAATCTGTAATCTCCACCTCAACTTTCTCATCCTGCCCTCTTATTGGAACAGCTGGCAAAAGGAGCAAAAGGGTAACGATGGCCACAAATATTGCTTTCATAAACTAACTATACGCTGCACATTATAAATGTTTAGTTAAAAAAAAATTTAATATGCCTAAAGTATTGTTTAGATAAATAATTTAAGAAAGGAGGAAATTTGCCACGATGGTTGAATTTAGGGAATATATATCTGAAATGAATCGAAGGCTCAAGAAATACTTTCCAGAATCAAATTCACTTACTCCTGCAGAGGAAGGTGTTTTTAAGGCTCTCGATATTTTTAGAGTTCCGAAAAAGGAAGCAGATGAACAGAGGTATAAGGCAATAAAATATGCATTTAAGCATCACTATGAAAACAATTCTTTTTACAGAAAATTTTGTAAGGAAAATAATGTTACACCAGATGATATAAAAAACATAAAGGATTTTAATAAGATTCCGCTTGTTCCAGACCAATTTTTCAAAACATATCCATCTGGCAAAGAATTTGCAATGTGGCTTGCCACTGTATATACTGGAGATCTTCCAAGTATCGTGGTTAAGAGGAATGATGACTACGATGATATTATAAACAAATTTAATGAGGCGGGTTTGGTGATTTCATATAGCAGCGGGACAAGTGGAAGGCATACCTTTATACCTAGAGATAAAAGAACATTTTATGATGCAGAATATATGATTGCCAAGGCAGTTATAACAATGGTTTATCCATTCTGGGAATATGACAGCTATGGTTATCTTCTCATGCCCAATCCATTTAAAACAAATGTTTTTGCCGGCAAAGTATGCGGCGCGTATTTTGATGCTGTGAAAGATATTCAGGTTGCCATGGACAGAGAACTTAAAGCAGATTTAATACAGGCAGCAATGAAAAATAATCTTAAGGGAAGAATAATAAGATATGCAATGCAGAGAGAAAATAAAAAAATGATAGACAGGATAATAAACTGGATGAGAGAACATTACAAAAACGGAGATAAGATATCATTTATTGGCGCTCCATTTATTCTTTACTTCGTTATGGAAGAACTGGAGAAAAATGGCGAATACTTTGATTTTGGCGAAAATGGCGCCATCGTAACAGGCGGCGGCTGGAAAATTTTTGAGGATCGCAGAATTTCTGTGGAGGAGTTCAGAAAAAAAGCTGAAAAAATCTTGGGTATTCCTCAGGAAAACTGCCTCGATTTGTATGGAATGGTGGAGGGAAATGGCTTCATGGTACAATGCCCAGAGGGACATTATCTTCACATCCCCAACACCTGTTACCAAGCAATGGTCATCGATGAAAATGGAGAGGAAGTTGCAGAGGGTGAGAAGGGAAGATTTGCATTTCTGGATGGCTTAGCAATGAGTTATCCTGGTTTCATTATATCTGGAGATGAGGTAAGAATGTATGAAGAATGCCCGGTATGCGACAGGCCGACGCCCGTTCTTGAGCCTGAGGTGAAAAGGGCGGCTGGAAGCGAGATGAGAGGGTGTGCGGAGGAAATGAGAAGGGTGCTTGCAATGGATATGGGTGGAGGAAATGCTTAGAGAATGGAAAGAGAAGGAATATATCCCTTCAAAAAATATGTTAAAACTTTTCATAAAGGGAGGGTTTGCCCTCGCCAAAGTTATTTTAAAAAATCCGGGACAACTTAGGAAGGTTAAGGAAGAAAGAATTGAATATACACCTCCAAAAAGAAGATATGAACTGCCGGAATACAAGCCAGATATGAAGGTTGTTAAATCAAATGAAAAATATCTTCGCCCGACTCTTTATTGCAATCCATATGCAAAGGAAATAATTGCACTTGCAAACCATCTCGGAGCTTTTGAAAAGGAGCCGTATGAATACGCGAGGGATGTTTTTGAATTTGTCAAAAGAAATCTCATCCTTCAGATTGTTCCACTCGATGGCGTTGTGGCCACACTCAAAAGAGGATATGGAACCTGCCTTCACAAAATTTCTCTTTTCATTGCTCTCTGCAGGGCCGCCGGGCTCAAAGCGAGATATAAACTCTATGCACTCAGTGTGATACAGCAGTGGTATGATACTTTCATGGCTGATCCCATCATGCAGGAATGGTACAATGCCATGGGCTATTTCATGCTGCACGGAGAGGGAGAGGTATATATAGATGGCAAATGGTATGTTGCAGATGTTGGTCCAACTCCGGAAAGGCAGGCAGCAACAGGCATTCCAATAACAAAATTTGGTGAGGATTCAATTGGCATATGGGCTCAGGCGATTCCTGGAAGCATAATGAGGGTGGAATCGTTGCCACTTGGTCTTGGAATAGCATCAAAAATCCTGATGGAAAAAATTTCTCCAAATAGCGTGGCAAAAATGAATAATAATGTGCTCAGGCAGGTGGAGGAAGGCAGGAAAATTCTGCAAACGATGGGCGAGGAGGAATATGACAGGAAGGCAAGAAAAGGATTCAAGATGCCCACCATAGAACTTGAGCAGAAAAATATTATTTTTGAGTAAGGTAGAATCTGCAATCTTCTTTCAAAATGCATTCTTCACATTTTGGATTTATGGCTCTGCAGGTATGTTTGGCAAGAAGCCAGAATAGGCCGGCAACTCTATCCTCCTTTCCTTTTAATTTTTCCCATGGGAAAATTTCCTTTAATTTCTTTTCTATTTCATCATAGTTGGCTTTTTCATTAACCAGCCCAAGCCTTATTGCTATCCTTCTCATATGGGTATCGACAACAAATGCTTTTCTCTGTCCATAAATGCTGGCAAGGATAACGTCTGCAGTTTTGTTTCCGACGCCTGGCAGCTTTAAAAGCTCCTTTCTTGCTTTCTCCACATCCATTTTCAAAATCTTATCCAATCTTCCCTCATAATTTTCGAGCAAGTATTTGCTGACCTCTTTTATTTTTCTTGCTTTTACTCTGTAAAGCCCTCCGTGTCTTATCGCCTCAGCAATTTCATGCTCCTCCGCTTTGGAAAGAGAGAATGCATCTATTTTGAATCTTTCATTTAGGCTTCTATAAGCTCTCCTTGTATTAATGCCAGATGTGTTCTGGGAAAGGATTGTAAATATGAGAAGTTTAAAAGGATCGGAGCTAATCTCTCTGTATTCTTCCTCCTCCTCTTCACTCCACCAGTATCCGGAATATATTTTTTCCATTTCCCGAATTTTCTCCTCAGAAAGTTTCATGGAATTAAAAAGAGGGCGTATATAAAATGCGAGGGGCCGGATTTGAACCGGCGATGGCCTACGCCAGCAGATCTTGAGTCTGCCGCCTTGGACCTGGCTTGGCTACCCTCGC
>CAZTDS010000107.1:0-3567 GCA_964612535.1 uncultured Thermoplasmatales archaeon | reverse complement strand
CAATTCGACTGGATGCCCCGTTTATTTCCATATGGAGACAACAACTTGGAGAATACACCAACATTTTTTTATATTCTGATATAATGAGATTGCATAATGATTTTACTTGCCATACTCGATGGATGGGGATATACAACCCATAGAATAGGAAATGCAATTTATTACGCTCACACACCAAATTTTGATGATTTGTGGCGGGAAAATCCGCACACTCTCCTTGAAGCAAGTGGTGAGGCAGTTGGGCTGCCTGCTGGGCAAATGGGAAATTCTGAAGTTGGGCATTTAAATATAGGGGCCGGGAGAATAGTTTATCAGGAAGCAACGAAAATATTGATGGCAATAAAAGATGGCAGTTTTTTCGAAAACAGCGTATTGAAAGAGGCAATGGAAAAGGCGAAAAGAAAAAGATTGCATCTCATGGGGCTAATAGGGGATGGAGGAGTTCATGCAATGATGGAGCATCTTTATGCTCTTCTTGAAATGGCAAAAATGTATGGGGTGAAAGAGGTATATATACACTGTTTCCTTGATGGAAGGGATACGCCACCAAAAAGTGCCATTCGATATATAAAGGAATTAGAGGAAAAATTAGATGAGATAGGCGTTGGCAAAATAGCAAGTTTGATTGGAAGATATTTTGCAATGGATCGCGACAAAAGATGGGATAGGACAAGGAAGGCATATGAAATGCTTGTGAAGGGAAGGAGAAGATTGGTTAAAAATGCGGAGGAGGGCATAAAAATTGCATATGAGAATGGAGAAACAGATGAATTTGTTCAGCCAACTGTAATAGAAGGAACCCCTCGCATCGAAGATGGAGATGTTGTAATCTTTTTCAACTTCCGTCCTGATAGGGCAAGACAATTGACGCAGGCATTTATAGATGAAAATTTCCATGCATTTCCCAGGCTTCCATTAAAAGTTCATTTTGTAACGCTTACAAGATATGATAAAAATTTTGATAATCCTGCTGCTTTTGAAGCGGAAGATATAAAAAATACGCTCGGTGAGGTTATCTCAAAACATGGATTGAAGCAGCTTAGAATAGCTGAAACAGAGAAATACGCTCATGTCACCTATTTTTTCAGCGGTGGAAGAGAAGAGCCTTTCGAAGGCGAGGATAGATGCCTTATTCCCTCGCCCAAAGTTGCAACCTACGATCTCAAGCCCGAGATGTCGGCTTATGAAGTTACGGCAGAAGTTATAAGTAGGATAGAGAGCGGGAAATATGATTTGATAGTGCTTAACTACGCCAACCCGGACATGGTGGGTCATACGGGCATATGGAAAGCGGCGATAAAGGCCGTGGAGACAGTGGATGAATGTCTTAGGAAAGTTATTAAGAAAGTTGAGGAAAAAGATGACATTGCCATTGTAACCGCAGACCATGGAAATGTTGAGGAAATGTTGGAAGAGGGCAAACCAAAGACTGCTCATACAAGCAACCCCGTTCCATTCATACTTATAGGAAAAGATGTAAAGTTAAAGCGAGGGGTGCTGGGTAATATAGCACCTACAATACTGGAAATACTTGATATAGAAAAACCCGATGAGATGAGTTGCAATAGCCTAATTTTATAACAAAATTTAAGTTCGAAATTTATTTGCTTATTATGAAAAAACTAACATATTTTATTGCAGCCATACTCATGTTATCATTTTTTGGAGGCATAAAAATAGAGGCATCCAACGATACCCTATCTTTCCATTATACTTTCGAGACACCACAGGTGGATATGGAGGAAGGAAAAGCCATCGTTACATTAAATGGATGTGAGCAGCATGAGATAAATGATGTTGTAGTTCCTGTAAAAACAGCAAAGATTTTAATTCCATATGGAAAGGGAATTAAAGAAATAGAAGTGAGGAGATATGGCAAAAAATTGCTCGGAGAATATGAATTAAAGAAGACTGAGCCTCTCATACTAAATGGAAGAAGAATTTTTGCAACACCTCATAGAGATGTGAAAAAAGCATATGAAATGATTGGAGTGTATGGGCTGAGAGGATACAATATTCTCATCATCAACATTTTCCCGGTTTCATATACAGAGGGCAGGATTTATTCATATAGCGAGATAGATGTGGAGATAAAATTAAAGGATAGCAGGCCAAACCCCCTTTTCAGAGGATTTGCCAAAGACAGAGAGTGGGTCTCACGCTATATTGATAATCCTTCAATTCTTGAGACATATCCAGTAAAAAATGTAAAAGAGCAATATGACTATCTTATAGTGACGGCTGAAAAATTCAGGCAGGCTTTCCAGAGATTTGTGGATTATAAAGAAAGCAGGGGGATAAAAGCAACAATTGTTACGGTGGAGGAAATAAAAGTAAATGATTTTTGCTGGAATTCTACACCAATGTTTAATGATACGCAGGCACAAATAAGAAATTTCATAAGATGGGCATATGAAAACTGGGGAATCAATTATGTATTGCTGGGAGGAGATGCTGATGTAATGAATGATAGCAGCAACATAATACCCGCGCGCCGCCTTTATGCGACGTGCGTCGGGCTGCCGCTGGCGGCGATGGATGAAGAGCTGGAGGCGTATATTCCTTCGGATGTATATTATGCATGCTTGGATGGAAGCTTTAATGAGGATATGGATGATAAATGGGGGGAGAATGCGACTGGCAATGATGTAAGTAATGAGGATGAAGCTGATTTATTTGCGGAGGTGTGGGTAGGAAGGGCATGTGTGGATAGCCAGAGGGAGATAAATAACTTCATAAACAAAACTATAGCATATGAAAATGATTTTGATGATAAGCATTTGATGCAGGTTTTGCTGCTGGGCGAATATCTCGGCTTCGGTGGCGAGGCTGAATGGGGAGGAAATCATAAGGATAAAATTAAGCCTTTAATTCCGGAGGCATATAACATTACAACCCTCTATGATAGAAACGCTTACTGGAGTAAGAGTCAGCTTGCATCCATAATAAACGAGGGCGTGAATATTGTAAATCATGATGGTCATGGATGGACTACATATGCATTAAAGATGAATAACGAAGATCTCCATATGCTGCACAACGATAAATACTTCTTCCTATACTCCCAAACCTGCCTGGCTGGTTCATTTGATAACTGGTATCCCGAGGAGCATTATTACGAAGATGACTGCTTTGCTGAACATCTTACGCTGGATGAACATGGAGCATTTGCCTGCATAATGAATTCCCGTTATGGTTTGGGAAGGGAGAACAGCACTGACTCACCTGGCATGAGATACGACTACTCTTTCTTCAAAGCCCTCTTTCAGGAAAATATAAAGGAGGTGGGGAGAGCCAATCATTATTCCAAAGAAGACAATGTATGGCGCATTAACGAAAATGGAATGAGGTGGACATACTATCAAACGAATTTATTTGGTGATCCACAAGTTGCAATAAAGGAGCCGACAGAAATAATTACAATAAATGTTACGTTGCTGAAGCCAGCAAATGGCATATATTTGCTTGACTTTGGCCCATTCCTTTCTTTCATAAACAAAACAGTAATATTTGGAAGGATAACGATTGAAGCTGCAGCATCAACTGAGCCAGAAGGAAAACTGAAGG
>CAZTDS010000106.1:0-3638 GCA_964612535.1 uncultured Thermoplasmatales archaeon | reverse complement strand
TATTATATGCATCGTATGCAGCGAGGTCAAAATGTCCATGTCCGCTATTTACGAAGCATATTGTCTTTTCTTCCCCACTCTCTCTACATCTGATTGCTTCATCTATTGCCGCCTTTACAGCATAAAGGTTGAGGCTGTTACCCTGTATTAATGAAGCATAAAAAAATTATACACGATATCATTTATCCTTGTGCAAAATTTGAGAAATAGGGTGCATAAATTACTTTATCCAGTTTCAAAATTTTTAAGCAGGGCGGGCATAACACCGAATGTAATCACTTCCCTTTCAATCATTCTGATTTTTCCCACCTGTTATCTCCTAATAATAAACGAAAAATGGCTTTTCCTTGCCATATTCGCTCTCGTTTCTTTTCTCGATGCTCTCGATGGTGCTGTGGCGGCAAATGCCAAAATGGCAACAAAATTTGGAGCTTTTTATGATGCATTTGCAGATAGAATCGTCGAGGGATGCGTCTATTTTTCCATTGCAATCGCCTATGAAAACCTCGCCCCTTTAAGTTTTCTCACCCTAATTCTTTCATATCTTACAAGTTATGTGGCAGCATGGGAAAAAAGCGTGAAATATACAGGAATAGGAAGCAGAGCCGGAAGACTTATTGTGCTTTTGGTATCTTTCGCCTTCGATGCCCTATATTATGGTTTGATAATCATATCATGCATGTCAGCTTATACAATTCTCCTCCGCATTTATTATTTAAAGAAAAGGATGAAATGACTTATTCCTCAATTTTTCCTTTAGTCACAATATTCTTAACAACATTTTCCACTCTCTCTATCGCCTTTATTATTCTGTCAATCTCCTCCCTTTTGCAATCTCTTTTCAATAGTTCAAGATAACCTTTCGCTATGCAGAGAGGGTTGAAGAAATAGTGGGCGGTTTTGAGCTTAAATTCTCTTTCCTTTTCCAAGGCTTCTTCCACTTTTTTAATCGCTTCCTTACGCTGAGTTATATCATGAATGACAAAAAGATAGCCGATAAGATTCCCATATCTGTCTTTCAATGGAGAAATTTTTATCTCGTAATATAGTATATCGCCTCCTTTCTCCACCTCTATTTCCTTCATCGTTTCATTTTCTACGCCGCACATTTTAGGTAAATCTACATGGAATCTCTTTAATACATCAACATGCTTTCCAACCATTTCTTCATCCATACCCATTATTCGACATGCTGCCGGATTCATCTCCACAATCCTGCAGTTTCTATCTAAAGCAACGACACCATCCTGCATACTCTCAATGAGTGTTGCCATTGCCAGCGGTTTTATATCGAGGAGGCGGAATTTGGAAAAACTCCACAGCAAAAAAATGCCGCCTGCCAGAAAGCCGAAGGGGGTTAAATCCACTGAGGAGATTTTGAATATATATAAAGCATTTCCAGCGAGAGGAATGAGAGAGAAAAGCAGCAAAACAGCTGCCTGCCTTCTGTAAATGCGATAGGAGTTGAGAAAAATATGAAGGAGGATGGCGACGGTAAATAAAATAAGGATGTATGCATAGCCCGATCTTAAATAAGCCCATATTCCGTATTCGAAATTGATTAACGAAAGCCCTCCTTTTTCAATTATCGCGGCGCTTTTCCATATAAGTTTGTGCCATTCATTTGTCCATACAAGAGAAATGGTCACAACAGGATCAATACACAGTATCGCAATAACCCTTTTTGTAATCCATCTCTCCCTTCCAGCATACTGGAGTACAAGCATAAACCATGCAGGCGGCACAGAAACAATGCCAAAATACTGGATTTTTACCCAGAACATTTTTGCATCTATTCCATCGCTTCCTAACTCAAATGCATAGCCGATTGCCCAGCAGACTATAGCTGCCATTAAAATGGCAAAGGAATAACGGAAGGATAATTTTGAATGCCATACATAAATAGCCAGGACAACAGATATAAAGGAAGCAGCAAGTAAAGTGATTAAATAAAAGTCAACAGGAAGCATGTCCTTAAATGTGCATAAGATTTAAGGATTTCGGAATTTCCTAACGATGATAAAATGATTATCTGCATGCCTCCTCGCTACTTTTCTGACACTCCATGCCTTTTCAATATGAAATCCCGCTAGCCTCACATCTCTTTTCAATTCCCTCATACTGTAAAGGTGGTAGAAACGCTGCACATTCAATCCATCTCTTTTCCATGGAATGTAAATGTCGCCATGCTCACCATTCCTCAAAAAAAATTTTTTTACAAAATACCACCGCCACCTGTCCTGCCATTTTGCCCACACAGATATCAATGCCCTGCCATCTGGTTTCAATATCCTCCGCAACTCTTTCAATGCCTTTATCCTGTTTTCCCTCCCCCTTATATTATGAAGAGCAGCAATAAAAATGGCAAAATCGAACGATGCATCTTTAAATGGCATGTTGCACGCATTCCCGCAAACCACATCTGCATTTTTTATGCCCTCCTCCCGCAGCCTTTCCCTTGCTATCCTCGCCATATTAAGGGATGCATCCAGACCAAAAACAAATTTGCATCGAGATGTCATCAAAATAAGGTGGCGAGCATTCCCGCAGCCAATATCAACAGCCATTCCATGCATCCCCTCTATAAATTCCACGCATTCCTCCCAGGGCTGGCGGCGGGTGGCGGCAAAGCTCGCTGCTATTTTGTCCCACTCATTCACGCTAATAGAGGGAATCGTGATTTTTAAGTTACCGCAAAGTTTATATTGGCAGGGAGTTCTTCAATACATGGCAAAGAAGGGTAAAAGTGGCTTTCAATCAGCTGCTGGTTTGATAAGATATTTTGAAGAGGAGAAGACTGGTGTTAAAATAGACCCTCGCTTCATCATAGTATTTACAATAGCCACAGTTGTGGTAATAACTGCCCTGAAAATTTTGTATCCTGTATAAATGTTTGTTGTTGTCATCGGTCCTGCAGCAGCAGGAAAAAGCAGTATAGCGGAAATTTTGGCAAGAGATGGTGTTTTAATTAATCTCGATGCTGCCACACCTTCTAAGGCGGAGATAGATATAAGAAAATGGGTGAAGGTTGAGGAGATACAGGAGAAATACAGGCTTGGAATAAATGGGGCATTGCTGAAGAGTATGGAATTGATTGCTTCCATGGATGAATGGATACCGGAGGATAAAAATGAGTTTAAGGTTGTTGACACTCCCGGTCAGCTTGAAATATTCATGTATCACGACTTCGGTAAAAGAATAATTGAAAAACTTTCAGAGCATGATATAATCTCATGCATTTTTGTTGTTGATGCTCAGGAAATATCTAGCATAGAAAATTATCTTGCCATGCTGGCTCAGAATGCCATGATAAATCTCAAGCTCCTCATTCCATGCATAACAGCGATAAATAAAATAGATATGGTGAAAAAAGAGGATTTGCTCAAATATATGGACATAAAATACATAGAAGAAAAAATAGAAAAAGGGGATGCTTTGCTTAAGCTGGCAAAGGGTCTCATTGACTATATTGAATATACGAGCATTGTTCAACGCCCACTCCTCGTTTCAGCAAAAACAGGAGAAGGTATCGAGGATTTATTTGCTGCCATACATGAAGTCCATTGCTCGTGTGGAGACATCTCCTGATTTTTATGATTGCACCATACATTTTATAAATGGAAAGCATTTTCACAAAA
>CAZTDS010000105.1:2069-3666 GCA_964612535.1 uncultured Thermoplasmatales archaeon | reverse complement strand
CCTACGCCAGCAGATCTTGAGTCTGCCGCCTTGGACCTGGCTTGGCTACCCTCGCTCGGAATATAATAAAGGCATGATTTTTTAATTTTACCGTGAGATAAGCATTTATAGCCCATCGAAATTTGATTGCATGAGATGGCTGGCAATCGTGGCTTTGATTTGTCTCACAGGTTGCATTTTTATTGAGGATGTAGAAAGGAAGGGATTTGGCGAAGAAGATTTAGTGGCTCCTCAACCATATAATGTTCTGCTTATCAAAAAACCTGTTGCAAATTCTCTCTTCCCGTTTTCATACACCTACAACATTTCATGGCAGTTCTCTGATTTGTATGAGGGATATAAAGGAGCTGTTATGGTGGAGATTGAGAATACAGGGAGGAATAAAATTTTTGTTTATGGTTTTGGAATAAAAATTGATGGAAAGGAATATGCCAAAGATGATGGAGGAAAGGAAGTGGCACCAGCAGCGAAGGAAAAATTTTATTTCTCGTTTGATTGCCCTCCAGCAGGGCAACATGAATATCAGCTTGGGGTATTTTTTATGGTTGGAAAGGGAAACAGATGGTATGATTATGGTCTGAAATATGTTGAAGGAATAAGAACTTTCGATGTCAAAGAATTTGAGGGAGGAGAATATAAACTTTACAGAAATTATTACAAATATTTCGATAAGATAAATGGGCTTGTTGATACAAATAATGCTATTTTAAAAGAGAAAGTAAATGAAATTACACAGGGATATGGTGGCGACTACAACACCGCCAAATTATGCGCAATTTTCTCATGGATATATGAAAATATCGAATATGTTAATGATACAGAAGATATATGGAATTCTCCACAATATGCCATCGAGTATGGGGGAGATTGCGAGGAATTTGCAATGTTGATGGCTGCAATGGTAACGATAGCGGGAGGAACGGCGAGAGTTTATCTTACCGACAACCATGCATTTGCAGCTGTTTATATAGGAAAGGATGCCTCCCTTCTTAAATATATAGATGGATACTACAATGCAAATTTCAGCTACGCCTTTTTTAAAGATGAAATGGGATACTGGCTTGTTGCAGACCCTCTTGCCTCATTTTATATTGGTGGGTTACCAGTTGGAGGAGTAGCTACAAAAGCAAATGGGAAAAATTATGAGTGGAGCATTGTAACAAATAAACTTTATGCAATTGATGTCTTAAAGGATTAACATTATAAATTTATAAAGGATTAGAAGTAATGTACAGAATACCTAAGGAAGAGGAAGTAAGACAAGCGATTTTTAAAGCTTTCAGAAGGCATAATTCCTTTTCCTCTCTCAATAAATTGCGGGAGGCAATTATTGAGGAATTAAAGAAAATGAATGAAGAATATACGATAAGTATGAGGAGGGCAAGGATTTTGACAGCAAGAGCTGGCTTCGTGAAGGTGGAAGTAAAGAAGAAGCATGGAAGAAAAAAATTTGATAGATGTCCTGTGTGCGATGGAAAGCTAAGGGAAATAAGGAATTTATCACTTCTTGGAAAGGAGACAGTTATTGGCTACAAATGCGAGTTATGCAAATATAAAAGCAAGATAAATGAGGTGCCAGTTAGATATACATTTTACC
>CAZTDS010000105.1:0-2059 GCA_964612535.1 uncultured Thermoplasmatales archaeon | reverse complement strand
CTGCAATTTCATGTTTAAATGATGGTTTGCTTATGATTCCTTCCTCCATTATATACGCCTTTATTAATTTGCAAGGGGTGACATCGAAATAGAGATTTTTTACAATTACATTTTCCGGCGAATTCTTCCATATTTCTTCTCCCGGTTCCTCCTTAATAAATGCAAAAGGAAATAATTTGTGAGAACTGGCAGCCACATATAGTGGCTTTTTCTTCTCTTTTGCCACCATTGCCAGTGGAAAAGTACCTGCCTTGTTTATCACATGCCTCTCCAGCACAGCATCCGCCCCAATGAGCACAAAATCTGCATCATCAAGAAAATAGGGAAGGGCGGCGTCTGTCGTTATAATCACTGGAAACATCCTGCTCAATTCCTTGGCGAGGCGGCGCCCTTCATAGCGGGGGCGGGATTCGCTGCATATTATTTTTATATTCTTAGCCTTACATTCTTTCAGTGTTCTTGCCACTGTGGAACTTCTGCTATATGTTAGGATAGTTTGGTTATCTCTTATGAATTTTGCGCCATTTTCAATGACTTTTTTATTGGCGTTTGCCATTTCCTCATATTTTTCCCTTGCCCTTTTCCCATATAAAAAGGCAAAATTGACAATGTTCCAGATTGATGCCATCGATGGATAGGTAGAAAGGAGTTCAACGGATTTTTTGAAAAGAGATGGCTTGCCGATATATTTCTCAATAAATTTTATTGCTTTCCTCTCTATCTCTGCTGCCCCTGAGATACGATCTTGCTGCATGATGAAAAATTGCATTGCATCTAATAAGTGTATTCTTTTGCATTTATCCAATATACAATCCGCCTGTAACCAGTATAACTTCTCCAGTTATATAATCGGAAAGATTACTGGCAAGGAAAAGACATACATTGGCAATATCTTCTGGTGTGCCAAGTCTTTTTAAAGGAATTTCTTCGATTCTCCTCATTCGCTGTTCTCTGCTATATCCTGCTATAATGTCTGTATCTATTGTTCCTGGAGCTACAGCATTAACATTTATTTTCCTTGCCGCAAGTTCCAAAGCAAGGCTGCGCATCAATCCAAGCATTCCTGCCTTGCTCGCTGCATAATCTGCGCCATGAGAAGAACCGCGAAATGCCAGTTGAGATGAAATAAAAATGATTTTTCCTCCTTCTTTCATATGCTTAAGTGAATGAATGCACATGTTATAGCATGATTTTAGATTCGTTTCCATTGTTTCGTCCCATTGCTGCTCGCTTATCTCTTCAAATTTATTTCTCTTATAAATTCCAGCATTATTAACCAGTATATCTATTCTCCCCGCTGTTTCAACAAATTCTCTAACTATTTTTCTTGCTTCATCGAATTTTCCCACATTTCCATGTAGCAAAATTCCATCACCATATCTTTTCACTTCTTTCAACGTTTCTTCAGCTTTTTCCTTACTCCTAAAATAATTTATTCCAACAAAAGCTCCATGCTGAGCAAATTTTATTGCTATACCTCTTCCTATCCCTCTGCTCGCTCCAGTTATTATAGCTTTTTTACCTTTGAGGAGCATTTTATTGCAATCGTTTGTACAGCTTCACCACCGCCTCAACAGCCTGCTTCGCTCTGTCTATTCTCTCCTCCGCCTGCAGCCTGCTCATGCCCGGGCCGGTTATGCCAAAGCCAAGTGGCTTATCAAATTGCACAGATAAATCAACTAATTTACGGGCTGCCTGCTGCATCACAACCTCATCATGCTCTGTTTCGCCTTCAATTACAGCACCTAAAGCAACAACTCCGTCTATTTCAATATCCTGCATGAGTTTTTTGGCTGCTATGGGCATATCCAGCACACCAGGCACTTTTATTATTTTAGTTACCTTCGCTCCTAAAAATTCAGCATGTTCCTTAGCTCTCTCGAGCATCATCATGGTGATATCATAATTGAATTCTGAGACAACGATGCCAATGCGAATCTCCTCTTTTTCCCTCCTCATGATTTGTTATGATTTTTGATTATATTTAGTTTTGGGCAAATTCAGGGTGCTGTTAACTTTAGCATTGCAGCACCTCCTGCAATGCTAAAACAAAACGTTC
>CAZTDS010000104.1:0-3696 GCA_964612535.1 uncultured Thermoplasmatales archaeon | reverse complement strand
CCTCCCTTGCATACTCTACCTGAAATAGTCTGCCATCTGGAGAAAATACAGTAATCTCCCAGTCATAGGCGGTTCGTGGAATCATTATGGCAAGAAAGCAGCAGGCAATATTAATTTTTTGTATGTCTTCTCAGTTTTTTTCTTCTAAGTTGCTATGATGTATCCTCGTCTTCTTTTTCCTTCAATTCCTTCAATATATCAACCATTTCTCTCTGTAACATTACTTGCTCTCTCTGATAAGGAGCAATTGTTGCCTCCTGAACAAATTTTTCTATAATATTTTTTATTTCCTTAAAAGGATATATACCATGCAATTCATAATAGCTCCTCGTTCTCGGCGTCTTTACTTCTTTAGCTCCTCCCGCAAAGCCAAAAATACCTGTTTTTTTACCCTCTGCCTCAACTCCTCCAGCTGCAAATGAGGAATCGCCTCCAAGTCCAAAGCCGGAGTGGGTTACAGGTATTATATTACCAAAGCCAAAAATTTTTCCTAAGATACCTTGCGAATATTCAATATCAGCTATTTTTTCATATCTCAGGCTCCTCTCTCTTTTAACTATCATTCCTCCTTTAAGCAGCAAGCGAAGATTTGTAATTAAATAGCGATGGGAGCGACGATACAACTCAATGATGGCTGCAAAGACCAGAGCAATAAATATTGTATACACTGGAATGAGAATATCTGCATAATCCATTACTCCACCGAGCCAGAATAAAAATACACCGAATGCAAAAATGGCAAGATAGGCAAAAAATATTCTCCACCTTATCATTAGCAGTGAAGCAACAATTCCAAATATTAAGAGGCCAAGAAGCCATATACCGAAGGTAGCACCTATTCTCAAAAAATTCTTATCGGAAATGCCATCCCAGTATGAAGAATGATATAGCCATGCAAGAAATAAACCCCATATGATAAGGAAAATCCACAGTATGTGTAAATTCATAAATGAAAGAGGATGTGGTTGAAGCTCCCTTTCAATTTTTTCATTTTCGAGCAATTTCATTATGATAACAATTCCCTTTATCTTTTATATTTTCTTATTTTTTCAGTTTCTTAAATTTCTGCAACAATTCATTCACGTCTCTTGCAAAAATCAATATCATTGGCTCTTTTCCAATGTCACCCCTGTGATATATCACATCGGGCACTCTTCCCACTCTTTTTATTGCCTGCTCTACCCCCCAAGGTATCGTCGCCCCCTCTTTCCTCTTCACCTCTTCCGGCTCCTCCCTCCTGTCATAAAAGGATACAGAGAATATTTTTTTCGCTCTCGCAAGAATTTTTTCATCGAATTTTATATTCATCACTGCCCTAATCGCCCCATCAAATTCCATGACTTTAAGCAAAGCCCTTGCCAAGTGGCGGGAAGCACCGAACTTCACTTTTCCTGCCATTGCTTTTCTCCCGGCCCTAACAATCCTTCCTTCCACAGCAGCCACATCTTCCTCGCCTTTTAGATACCACTCTGGAAGAGCATATGCGATGTTCATTCCCACTTCCGGTATATAATCAACTATATTCATCTCCATCAATTGCTGGAGCATTTCTTCAAGCCCCTTATATACTCTCCATCTCTCTGCATCTTTGCCAACCCATGCTGTAGGATTAACAGGGCAATGCCCATGTCCTACCTTTACCCCATACTCTATTGCCATGGTAATGAATTTTTTTGCTATTTCTGTTGCTTCTACAATATCATAACCTTTTGCCAGATTAGCTGCTATTGCTGCAGAAAAACTACAACCTGTGCCATGAGTGCATCCATCCTTTATTCGCCTGCCTTTGAATTCATAAAATTTTTTTCTGTAATAGAGTAAGTCAGTTGCATTTCGCCCAATATGTCCTCCTTTCACTATCACTGCTTCCGCTCCCAATTTTTCTATCTTTCTTGCCGCCTTTTTTGCATCCTCCCTGCTCCTTATTTTTATCCCACTGAGTCTTTCTGCTTCATGCCTATTTGGTGTTATTACAGTAGCAAGAGGAACAATATGTTCAATAAAAGCATCTATTGCATCCTCTCGAAGCAAATAAGCACCACTTTTTGCAATCATTACAGGGTCCACAACAACAGGGAAATCATATTTCTGGATAGCTGATGAAACAGCCTTTATTATAGATGAATTGCTCAGCATACCTGTTTTTGCAGCATCTATGCCCATATCTTCTGCCACACATTCAATCTGCTTTTTTACCATTTGAGCAGGCAAATCATGGATTCCTTCTACACTTACGGTATTTTGAGCAGTTACAGATGTGATGGCAACCATCCCATGCACGCCGAAGGCGGCAAATGTTTTTAAATCCGCTTCTATGCCTGCGCCTCCTCCGCTATCGCTACCAGCTATGGTTAAAGCTTTATTCATTTTTATCACCATTCAGATAATTTTCCACAATTTTAATTGCACAAAATTTTCCACACATTGAACATGCTTTTAACTCCTCCACTGGCTTTCTTCTCGCCCTGTATTCCCTCGCCTTTCTATCATCGATGCACATGCTAAACATCTTTTCCCAGTCAAGATTCTGCCGGGCAATAGAGAATTCTTTATCTATGTCTTTATCAATATCTCTCGCTATATCTGCAGCATGAGCGGCTATACGAGCGGCTATCACACCTTCTCTCACATCCTCTATGCTTGGAAGGCATAAATGCTCTGCTGGCGTTACATAGCACAGGAAATCTGCTCCATAATAGCCGGCTATTGCCCCTCCTATCCCTCCAACAATATGGTCATAGCCAGGTGCAATGTCGGTAACAAGGGGGCCGAGAACGAAATATGGCGCCTCTTTGGTTACAGTTTTCATTATTCTTATATTCGCCTCTATATGACTGAGTGGCATATGGCCTGGACCTTCAACCATGCTTTGAATGCCTGCCTCTCTTGCCCTCTCCACAAGCTCACCGATTATCAGCAACTCCTGAAGTTTTGCCCTATCATTGGAATCATGTATAGCTCCTGAGCGCATTCCGTCTCCAAGGCTAAGGGTTAATTCATACTCTCTGGCTATTTCAAGCAGATAATCAAAATTTTTGTAGATGGGATTTTCCATATCATTGTGAATTATCCATGCCATATGTATCGAGCCGCCACGCGATACCATTGGAATAATGCGATGTTGCCCTTTAAGGCGCTCCACGCTCTCCTTTGTTATGCCAACATGTGCAACTGCAAAATCAACACCCTGCTTAGCATGTTTTTCAAATGCATTGAACATGTCATCCTCGCTCATATCAACTATCGCTCCATATTTTTTTATTGCCTCAACTGCCGCCTGATATATTGGAACCGTTCCAAATGGCACATTAACTGCATTGAGCAATTTCTTTCTTATTTCATCAAGATTTCCGCCTGTGGATAAATCCATTACTGCATGCGCCCCCGCCGCTATCGCTACCTTTGCCTTTTCCACCTCTTCATCAATATTTACATACTCACGGGATGTGCCAATGTTTGCATTTACTTTTACCCTAAGTCCCTTTCCTATACCAAGAGGTTTTGGAAGATGAATGGGATTGCGAGGAATTATTATTTTGCCAGATGCCACACGCCTTCTAATAATTTCTTCATCTATTTTCTCTGCTTCTGCAACCTCCTTTATTTCCTCTGTTATTATCCCTCTTTTTGCCTCCTCCATTAAAGTCATCGATGGTATATTTGCCTTTATATGAATATTTTTCGCACCATCTTCAA
>CAZTDS010000103.1:0-3738 GCA_964612535.1 uncultured Thermoplasmatales archaeon | reverse complement strand
GTAATAGACACAACAACAGCAATAGTTATAGATCTTGGAGAAGAATAAAACATGGGGGAAAAAGAAAGAAAAACATCTCAGGCATATTTTGCTTGGAAGAAAAAATTAAAGAGAAGGAGGAAAAGAAGAAAACTCCTCCTCATTTATCTTCTTAAAAAAAGGAAAAAAGCTGTTTTGAGAAAGACCATCATAAAAGTTGAAAAAATTCGAATAACCCCGATGGAAGGGCTCGCCATACTCATTGGCACTCAGGTCGGCGCAGGCGTGCTGGGGCTGCCGTATGCTGCTTCTCGCGTTGGCTTGTTGCCAGCGATATTTGTTTTATTTGGTGTCATGTTTTTAATGCTTTTCACAGCTTTAATTGTTCTTGATTTTTCCGCCAGCATGCAGGGGGCGCAGATGAGCACTGTGGCAGAGAACGTGCTCGGAAAGGCTGGTGGCTGGATAATGTATGCCAGCATTGCCTTGATGAGCTTTGGTGCTTTGCTTGCATATGTGGCGGGAATGGGAAGCGTTTTCTCACAGCTTTTTGGAATTGAAAAGAGCTTGGGGGCTGTGATATTCTGGCTCATCGCATCGACAATAATATATTCAGGAGTTAAAGCAAGTGGAAAAACGGAGTTAATAATGAATTATCTCATGCTCGTCCTCTTCATTGGCGTTGTGGCATTGCTTGCCCCTCATGCAAAATTAAGCAATGCATTATATGTGGATTTGAGCGGCATTCTTTCCATGGCTGGTATTTCAATATTCGCATTGGGTTGTCATACAGTTATTCCAGATGTTTATAAGGCTGTTGGAAGTTATAAAAAGACAAAAAAGATTGTGATTGCATCTTTTTTGATTCCAACAATAATATATGCAATTTTCATGACATCCTTTTTACTTGTATTCGGAAAAAATGCACCGCAGATCGCCACTCAAGGATTGCAGGAAATATATGGAAAGATGGGCATTATCATTGGCAACATCATTCCGTTGCTTGCCATAACAACAAGCTATATTGGCGTTGGTTTGGCACAACAAAGCAATAGCAAGGAATTCTTAAAGCTGAAAAAACCAATTGCATGGTCCCTAACCACGATTCCCCCATTGCTTGTTTATTTTGCTGGCATAAAAAATTTTGCAGATGTTCTTGCCTTCGCTGGCGATACAGGAGATATGGTGGCTTTCATAATTCTTCCAATAGTGATATGGATTGTTGGGAAATATAGAAAGAAGAGCAAATGATCTGCTTTTTTATTCCCTATATTTATTGCATATCTTTTTTACCATTTCTTCAAGCATGTAATGAATAGATTTTACTCTAATTTCTTCCACATTTGGGTAATGCATATAAACACCTCTTCTCACGTTAGCAAAATGAACTACTGTTTTCCATCTATCCCCTATGCTATAAATGGCAGAAGTTTATGACAAGAGACTCTTGTCCTCCCATCAATATTATTTCTTCTCCCTTTTTTATTGAATAATAGCTGAAAGATGAAAAGATTTTATTGAAGATGGAATAAGAAAGAAGAGAGAAATGAAAGATTGCTAAGAGATTGTTTGATGTATCCTAAAACGATGAAATTTTTTAACGATTCCTATTTCTCGGTTACAGCACTATCTTTTGTTAATTATCTTACAGAGAAAGCGTATTTTTTGTGATCCAGAGTGATGAAGATGAAAAGAGGGGATGAATCTCTCTCTTTTGCATTGCTGTTAGCAAAAACTGGGGCATGCGAACAGCAAATTTTTAGTTAACCTGCCGTCAACCCCTATTTTCTCGATGAAATTTATTTTTTCCTAAGAAACCATGCTGCTATTATAATTAGAACTGCTACAAGAACAACAACGCCTCCAATGAGCATCCATGGCATTCCTTTCTCTCTCTCGTTCTGCACATTTATTGTTATTGTTATAATTTTGCTGTAATTGACGCCATCATAACATCTAATGTATATTGTATGGTTGCCGTTGCTAAGCTTTGGTGTATCTAGCGTATAAGCCCAATTTATTGTTCCTGTTGCCTCTTTCCATTCTCCATCATCCACCTTTATTTCTATCTTAGTTATAGTTTCATTTCCGTCTTTGTCCCAAGCTTTCCCTTTAATTATAATAGTTCCTGAAACCTTGCTTTCATTAACTGGATAAATTACATTTATCTCTGGTGGTGTATTTTCCACATTATTCACATCTATGCTTATTTTTACCACATTGCCATAATCGACGCCATCGTAGCATCTTGCCTCTATAACATGAACACCATTACTCAACTTTGTTGTATCAAGCTCGAAACTCCATGAAGTTGTTCCACTCGCTGCCTTCCATTCTCCTCCATCTATTCTAACCTCCACCTTTGTTATGGTTTCATTTCCATCTTTGTCCCATGCTTTGCCCTGGATTGTTATGCTGCCAGAAACAACACTTCCATTGAATGGAGACAAAATTTCTATTTCTGGCGGAGTATTTGGTAACTGGAAGTTTGCAATAACATTCTTGTTGCTATTCATTGTAATTTGTATTGTTGGGTTCGTTCCGGAGACATCCCCACTCCAGTAGGCAAAGATGTATCCTTCATTTGGAGTTGCGGTTAGTGTAACTACAGTGCCTTCTTCATATATCCCGCCTGCTGGAGTCATTGAAACGGTTCCCGCTCCTTCTGGATTTATTGAAACCACGAGTGTATATTGTGGCTTTGCTTTTGTTGTAAATTGCCATACTGGAGAGGCTGTGCTTTCAATGCCATCACTTACCACAACATACCATTGGTAAGTTGTTGAATATTGTAAGCCCTGCCATACCATGCTTACTGTGTTTCCTGGAGAAACATTTTCTACTGTTCCTATAACGCTGTCATCGGAAGCATCATAAAATGTTACTGTAAGCGTATCGCCATCAATGTCATCAACATCAACAGCAAGCACCGGATTTATGGCTATGCCAACGCTTCCATTTGCGGGGTGTGGGTTTGTTACAGTTGGGGGTGTATCTTCTTTTGTTGTAAAATGCCATACTGGGCTTAGCGTTTTAGCTCCATATTCATCCCATGCTACTATGCGCCAGTAATAAGTTGTTGAATACTGAAGATTGCTTGCAGAATATGAAGCAGATGTTATATTGCTCGCTACTTTTGGCGGATTTGCTGTTGTTCCAAAATAGACATCATATGTTAAAGCATCTCCATCTGGGTCATAGCATTGCCATTGCAATGTTACATCTAATTCAACGCCTGTAACTCCATCTGAGGGCGTTGGATTGTATGGCACAGCAGGAGGATGATTTGTTGGCACAAGCAATGGATGCCAGTCTCCACCATTGGCAATATTGCCTGAGCAATTGTATGGAAGCATTGTATCCCCCAAATCATCTCCATCTGTATCATCGCCAGCATAATCATGCCAGTAGTTGCCGCCAAGCCATGCTCCGCCTATGATGTTTGTTCCAGCAGTCTTGCTTATATTCCATATGTTATTTCCTTCATCGTATGCATTTATGGTGTTGTTGAAATAGTTGTTGTAAATGATGTTATTATTTACACTGCCTATATAAATGCCGTATTGATTTCCAGTTATATAATTTGATTTGATTTCGTTGCTTGATGCTTGTATATTTATTCCTCTATAGTTATTTGAAGAGATATTGCATCCAGATACTACATTATTTGATGAACTGATATAAACTCCATCTTCATTGTCATAGATATTACAGCCATGGATCACGTTATGGGTGCTGGAATATCCCATGCCAACACCA
>CAZTDS010000102.1:1453-3838 GCA_964612535.1 uncultured Thermoplasmatales archaeon | reverse complement strand
ACCACAGATAAATAATCAAAAATAACAATCCGACATGGAGAATTGGACATACAACTTTTGTAATTTCCTTTAGTCTCATTATCTCTTCCTGCTAATTCATCTGCATAGATATGATTTTCCCTTTTGATTCTATCTTCATAATTTTTCTAAACATTTTATTCACTATTTCCATTTCGCCTCCAGCCATCTTGTGTTTCATAAACAACCGCAAAATAATTCTTTATGGTTACTCGGATTCCTGCAAAATAGAGATTATTAGATGAGTAGCCACAATATAAGGACAGCAGCTATTCCTGTCATATACACTCCGTCAAATACTCCAGCTCCCCCTATGCTTGCCATTGGCGCTCCAATCTTTGATATTTTATTCCAATTTAATAGGTCTGCTCCTGTAAGCGTGCCCAAGGTTCCCGCAATATATGCTATTATGAAGGGGTTTGTTTTTACATATATTGGAAAAAGAATGACTGCGATAATGGCAGAGGTCAAAGGAGGAATAAATGATGGTACTGCTATACCCAGACCTCTAACTGGTTTCGCAAATGCATGAACAACCAGCGTTACTATGATAAAAGCTACAAAAATTTTTACATATGTAACAACTGGATTTTCCTCGTTTGCAGGGATTGAAAAAATTAATAGGTAAAGAGAGAATAACACTGGAATTAATGCCCCTCCAAGATTTATAGCAATGGTTGTCTTTCCAGCCCCATATTTAGTTTCAGGAACTTGCCATCTCACCCCAAAAAAGTTTACCTCCCTGTAATAAATCATTGGTTGAATGGATTCGACCTCTTTAATCCGAATATTCACATGGCTTCCTAATAGGGAAAGCAGAAAAACAATAAAAACGAGATATGAAGGAACTCCTATTGCATGGCTAAAAATTATACCAGTAGCAATTAAATACGGAAGCATAAAAGTGGACAGGAAAAAGAGGAAAACGAGGTAAAATAGTGATATTGGCCGAAAGATTAGTACTTTATTGATTTTTTCATTTTCATCCATACTATTAATGCACCGTTTTTATTTTTTCGTGTGTATCTGAATATGATATTATATAGTTTTTCCTTGCCTGAATAAGGGGATTGCAAACTTGCCAAAATCCTCGTTTCGATCTGTTTTTATAAACAAATTTGAGTGATACTCACAAATGTTACTAACAAAGATAAAGCATAATCATGCAAAACTCCTGATACCATTTCATCAAACAAAGCAGTCAGCCATAAAATGTTATAAAAATCCCATATTTTTATCGATGGAAGTTATGTCTGTTATTGATGTTCTTATCACGGAGTGTAAGATATAGTAACATTCTCTTTCAGATAGCGATGTTAATCACCTAAATTTTTTATCACCTTTTACGAATATAAATAGTATGAGGGAAACCATCGCCAACAAGAAACCATAAACAAAGGTCGCCTCTGGAGATATTTTATCCCATAACATACCCGCGATGTAGCCTCCTGGAAGGGCTACCAGTCCAACTGCGGTATGGAAAGTTCCCAATGCTGTTGCCTTTAGATGCTTTGGTGCCAGATCCACTACAAAAGCTCTCTGAACACCATCCACCATTGCATAAAATATTCCATAAATGACGAAAAACAATAAAATGCCATAAAGGTCAGAGGTGTATATGAGTCCAAGGGAAGTTATTGCAAATATTAAATAACCCATTGCCAGAACGGGCTTTCTCCCAATTTTATCTGATAGAATGCCTGAGGGGATTATGAAGAGGGTATAAACGACGTAGAATAAAACATACATAAGAATTGTCATATCATCTGTCAGTCCTATATTCTTTGCCCTTAACAGGAGAAAGGCATATCCAAAATGACCCAATGCAAATACTGATGAGGCAGCAATAAACAGTTTGAGGTTTAAAGGTAATTCCCTAAAACTTACTTTGAGAGATATTTTTCTTACTTCCTTGCTTGGCATCTTTTTTTCCTTTACAAACAAAATAAAAAAAACCGCAATTATTGCTGGAATAAAAGCAAAAAGGAAGATCTTCCTATATCCCAGAGATGGAAGAAGCAAGAAAGCAAGAACCGCTCCTGAAATTGAGCCAATGCCGTCCATGGCTCTTTGCAGTCCATAAGCTTTTCCTCTTACATTCTTGTCACAGGATTCAGCCACAATAGCATCTCTTGGGGCTGTCCTTAATCCTTTGCCAATTCTCTCCACCACCCTGATAAAAAGGACAAATGGCCATGTGTAGGCAAGAGCAAATAATGGTTTTGTTACAGAAGAAAGAGAGTATCCGAGCAGTACAAAAGGCTTTCTCTTTTTGATTTTATCAGACCAGTAACCAGAAATGACTTTCAACAGGGAAGCAGTTGTTTCTGCAGCGCCCTCCACTATGCCAACCGCATAAGCACCGGC
>CAZTDS010000102.1:0-1353 GCA_964612535.1 uncultured Thermoplasmatales archaeon | reverse complement strand
CTTACCTTGCCATCCACATTTTTTGATTCGCTAACTAAAAATCCTTCTTTTTCAAGAGAGTGCAAAATGGGATATAATGTGCCCGGGCTTATGTTGTATCCATGCCTTCTCAATTCCTCTATCATTTCAACCCCATATATGCTACTTTTACTTGCATGATAAAGGAGATGTATCCTGATAAATCCCAGAAAGAATTTTCTCTCTAACATATCATCAACCTTATTATCGTTTTTCGTTATCGTAATACGATATTAATATAAATATTTTTGCAAGATGAAATATCAATTGTAATATTCCAAATTATTTCATAACTTGGTTGATACAAAGTGAAAAAAATAAACGAATGGAAAATGAGTCCTAAAGAATCTGTGTTTACTCCATGGCATTTACTTTGCACCACAAATTTTATATATCTATTCCGATATATCGGAATAGATAGATATGAAGAGAGTTGGTACAACAACTTTGGGCATAATATGCAATAATGGCGTCATATTTGCATCAGAGCATCATGCAACAATGGATACATTCATAGCAAGTAAAACAGTAAAGAAAATTTACAAAATAGATGAGCACATTGAGATGGCAGTTTCGGGAGTAGTTGGGCATTCACAATATCTTTTAAGACAATTTACTGCAAAAATATATCTATATAGTCTAGAAAATGGATATAGAATTCCCTTAAAGGCTGCAGCAACTCTTTTATCCAATCTTTTGAGAGGAGAAAATGCCCCTTATTACGTCCAATTAATACTTGGAGGATGGAATGGGAATGAAGAAGATCTATGTTCTATTGATGATGTTGGAGGAATGATTGGCGATGAATATATTGTGGCTGGGTGTTCACAACATGCATATGGTGTTTTTCTTGAAGATAGATACAAAAAAGATTTATCAATTGATGAAGGAATAGATATTATTTTGTCTGCGTTAAATGCAGTAACGAAAAGAGACTCGGCATCTGGTGATGGAATTGAGATATCAATCATAGATAAGCAAGGATATAAAATTTTAGAGGAAGGTGTAATTAAAAATAGATTGCATATTTTGGAGGGTAACCATGGATAACATCAGCAGACCTCCAAGAGGATTTCTGAAGCATTTTATGCTAAAGTTAATTTCTGACAAACCGCGTTCAGGGTATGAAATAATGAATGTAATTGAAGAGATATCTGGAAAAAGACCGAGCGCAGGTTCAATATATCCTCTTCTTCAAGAACTGGAAGAAAAAGGATTCATCAAAGGTGAAACCAAGGACAAAAAAATAGAATACACAATTACTGAAGAAGGGAAAAAAGTGTTGGAAGAATTGGAGAAAAAACAAAAAGATATTCTGGGCAGTAGTGTATCAAG
>CAZTDS010000101.1:0-3889 GCA_964612535.1 uncultured Thermoplasmatales archaeon | reverse complement strand
AAGGAAAGGGTTGGTTTTTATGTCCACAAGAGCCTCCGTCCTTTTTTCCTTCCCCCTCTATTAATGAAACAGAGAAAAGCAGAATAAAGGATACTGCAAGCGCTATTATAGCAGGAAGGAAACCGAAAGATGGCAGATTATAGAATGCATATATGAAAACGGTTGCTTCCCCTCCAATTATACTAAAAATACAACCCCATTTTGTGGCTTTCCACCAGTATAATGTCGCAAAGGTTGCAGGAAAGAGCACAACAAGACCTGAAAAGGTAGTTTTCACAAGCGTACCCATTATACCTACTTTCGGATTGTATCCAAAAATAACAAATGCGACTGCAAAAATTGTTAGCATGACTGTTATTATTTTACTCCTTCCAACCTTCTTTCCCAAGAAATCGCAAGTGAGTAATGTTGATACTGCAAGAAGTTGGGAATCAGCAGTTGACATTAATGCGGCGAGGGCACCTATAATAACCAAGGAAAATACAGCAGGCGGCGTATATTTCTCCACCATGAGCAGCAACACATTATCTGGATTGGCTGTTTCTATTCCTGCGCCATGAGCCCAGACACCTATGAGAACTGGCAGGAGAAAGAAGAAGGATATTAGCACAGGATAAAGAATCATTGCCGTTTTAAGCGATTTTTCGCTTTTTGCAGTATAAAAACGGGTGAAAATTTGGGGGAACATTGGGTCGCAAAAAATCCAGAGTATTAGAAAGGAGAGCCATATTTGAGGGGTAAAAAAGTTATTTGGACCCGGGCGTGAGAAAAGGGAAGGATTGCTTTCATAAGCCAGTAATGTTGCCTGAGATGTGCCTCCGAGCGAATTTGCAATAAAAGCAAAAGCAGCAATCATAGCAACTATCATTATAATACCTTGAAAAACATCTGTCCAACCAGTTGCTCTCATTCCTCCAAAAAGAACATACAAGCATATTATGATCATGACAACAATTGCACCTAATTTTACATCAATATCTGGAAAAATCATTTGGAGGATATATCCTGCACCTATTGCCTGTATTGCAAGATATGGGATCGTAAATATACTCATTATAGTCGTAAATAGGAGTTGTAACCCCCTGCTGTTATATCTCCCTCCTATAAGTTCTCCTGGCGTAATATATCCTTTTTCTTTACCAATACGCCATATTTTTCTTCCAAGAATATAAAACATTATAGCCATGAAAGATGTGCCCAATGCCATAACGCCATACTGCCCTACACCATCTGTATATGCCTTTCCTGCAAAACCGAGGAATGTAAAGGCAGAAAAGTTGGTTGCAGCAAGAGTAAAAAAGAGAATTGGTGAGGTAAATTTTCGATTTGCAAGGAAATAATCTTCTGGATCATCTACTGTTCTTTTTTTGGCAATAACGGCGATTAACATGAGTAGGGCAAAATATGCTATAAGAAATTCAATCATTATCCTCCCTCCATTCATATTTTGCAAATATCGCATAAAATATTGCAGTTAGCAGTACTATCGAAACTATATACCACATCCAGTAGGGCATTCCAAAAAAGAAGGGCTTCGCCTTTTTCCAATTCCATAAGTCAATGCTAAGTATTACAAGTATGAGAAATGGAATCCCCCATCTCATCACTTATCCATTATGGGTAGATTATTTAAATAATCTTGCTCTCCATGCAGCATATCCATATCATTTCGAAGATGAGGGCAATTACAGCTGGAAGAGCCGTTTCATAGCTAAAAAGAGAGGATGCAATAATCATAACAAGTCCTTCATTCTTAAAGGAAGAGAATAGGGTATAATTTACTATTTTGCTTTTTTCGATACCCATTTTACTGGCTATCGATTTCACAATTAATCCAATGCCGATGGTTCTTGCAGCCATGGCTATGGAGAGGAAAAGCAGCAAAGAAACTTCCTCAAAAATAAACTGCCGATTTTTTCCGATGACTGAGAACACGAGAAAGAAAAAGCAAAAATTCGTAATTATTCTGCTTCTCCTTTCCCCAATTTTTCCATAAATTATACGGGAAAGCAACATTGGAAGAAGTATGAGGAGGACAACATTTTTTACAAGCAGTATGGAATTAACTTCCTTTGCAAGAAAGAAATATATTATGAGGGGCATCATAAAAATTGCAGCAATATAAAGGAAAATTACAGAAAAGAGGGAATGCCTTCTATCTCCCTTCAAGACCGATGAGAGAGGCACGATCGCTATTGCTGGAGGAGCAGCAGCCATCACAATAAAGCCTTCAAAATAGTCGTGCATCAAATAGCCGAGAGATATTATGAAGGCGGAGAGGAGACCGTAATTAAGGAGAAATGCTACAAATACATGTTTTATCTCTTTAGCCTCCACTTTAAATGGTATGTTTGATATTGAAAGAGTCATTGCTATAATAAGGGCGAGAGTTGCTATCTCATTTCCATATGCTGGAAATCCTCCAATTAATACGCCAGCAACTATAGCCAATGAAATAACAAATGAAAAGCTCTCCAAAAGGCGAAGCATGTATAAAATTCAAATAGCACTATTTATTCTTTTCATGTGATTAAAAATTTTAATGAGCTCGTTGAGAATACCACAGCCAGATACAGAGGAGGAAGGAGAGATGCCCTCGCAATACTCGATGAGGTTCTGGAGAGAATGAATGGCTATAATCTCATAAAATCTCATGTAAAAATATTTGGAGATAGCCTGGTTATAAAAGGGAAAAGAATAAATCTCCTCCCTTACAAAAGGATTTTTCTTATTGGCTTTGGGAAGGCTTCGGCGGCGATGGCAAAGGGTATGGAGGAGATTATTGCTTTTGATGATGGAATCATAATCTCACCTGAAAATGTAGAGTTGCGAAGAGTCAAATTATATAGAGGAACACATCCGTATCCGAGTATGGAAAATATAAAAGCGACAGAAAAGGTAATTGAACTGCTAAGGAGGGCTGATGAGGATGATTTGGTTATATTATTAATAAGTGGGGGTGGCTCTGCCTTGCTGTGCAAGCCACGCGTGCCCCTTGAGAGCTTGAAAGAGGTTATGAGTCAGTTGATGAAGAGGGGATGCACCATAGAAGAGCTTAACACCGTGAGGAAACACCTATCATATGTAAAAGGGGGGCAGCTGGCAAAGCTCACGAGAGCGAAAATTGTTTCCATTATAATTTCTGACATCATAGGAAATCCTGTGGAGTTTATTGCCTCCGGTCCCACTTCGGCCGATTCAACAACATTTCATGATGCATTGAGAATTTTGAAGAAATATGGAGTAAAAAATGAGGAAGTGATGAAGGTAATAAAGGATGGAATAAAAGGAAAAATTGAGGAAACACCAAAAAATCTGGATAATGTTGTAAATATTGTTATTGCTGATGCATCTCTTGCCTGTAAATATGCTAAAGAAATTGCAGAGGAAATGGGATATCATGCAAAGGTGCTCTCTGTTACTTTAAGAGGGGAGGCAAGGGAAATGGGAAGAAATCTCGCAGAATATGCAATATATTATCCAAGGCATCATACTGTATTAATAACAGGTGGGGAAACAACCGTTAATGTTAAAGGAAAAGGAAAGGGGGGGCGTAATCAGGAAATGGTGCTTGCAGCCATAAAAAAACTGGCAAATGAAGCCATTGTAATGCTTTCATGCGGAACAGATGGCATAGATGGAAATAGCCCAGCAGCGGGAGCAATAGCAGATGGATACAGTTACAAAAAAGCGGAGGAAAAGGAACTCGATATTGAAAAATATCTTGAGAATAATGATTCCTATGAATTCTTCAATAAAATGAAAGATGCAATTTTCACAGGATATACAGGTACAAATGTAATGGATATACAAATCATGGTTAAATTATAAGTAATTGAGTTGGGAATAATATCTCCAACACAGCATATAAAAATATGCACATAATTTG
>CAZTDS010000100.1:0-4033 GCA_964612535.1 uncultured Thermoplasmatales archaeon | reverse complement strand
ATCTTTCTTTTTATGAGGAGGCCATCTCTCTAAGAGAGAATATAAAGAAAAACGTTCTTACTAAGGGCAGAAATCTTTATGACGAGCCTTTGATCCTTCTTCGAGAGGAATTCAGAGAATCTAGGATTTATAGGCTTATATTGAAATATCTTGCTCTGGGATACAGGAGTCTTGGAAAATTATGCTCTGTTACAGGTATGGATAGAGGCAATCTAAGTAAGTATTTAGATACCCTTCGAGAAACAGGTATTGTAGAGCATATACTGCCCTATGGAAAGAGAAGAGGTGGAATATATGAGATATCCGATCCCTTCATGGATTTCTGGTTTAGATTTGTTTATCCACATAGAGCAGAGTTAGAGATGGGCAATACGGATATCGTGCTAAATACATTTGATAGAGAAAAAAATATCTATTTTGAATATAAATTTGAAAGATTGATAAGAGAGCTTCTTATAATGAAATTCTTCCCGGAACTCACACATTATGGCAGCATAGGTAAGTGGTGGAAGAGGGAGGAAGAGGTGGATATCATCGCTACTAGCGACAATTCCATGCTTTTGGGCGAGTGTAAGTGGAGTGATGATGTTGATGCCGAAAGAATCATAAGCAGGATGAAAAACATAAAAGGAATTCCATGGAAAGGAAAAATAGAATATGCAGTTTTTGCTAAATCTTTTAAGAGGAGGAGTCGAAAAGCATATACATATGATATTAAGGATATTGAGGATATTTTGAAAAGATAGCTTTTGCCTTGATTATTCTTCCAGCACACTTATGTATTTTGCATCAATTTCATCTGCTATATAAACTTCCTTTCCTGCCTTTTTTATCACGATGCCATCCTCCATTGCCTTCCTTGCATCTATTTTAAGAATAACTGGATTTTCCACCCTTGTTTTTCCAGCCTCCATTGCCTTTTCGACACTTCCACTCAAATGAACTTTGTTTCTGTCCGTCGGAAGGAGACCCTGCTCAAGAACAATTTCAAGTTCTTCCTCCGTTACTGGATAATAAAGGGTATCAACATCTGCATCTGGCAAATCTGATAAATCAACTTCGATTGTATGGGCATAGGTAGCGCGGATTTTTCCCTCTCGCAGCTGATACCTTCCCTTTTCGTCTGTAAGGGCTAAAGCTACAACATGCCTTTTGCGGAGCCAGTAAAATCTATCTATTTTATTTTTTATTGCATTTACCACTTCATCAATATCAGCCCATCCATGGGAATCAAGCTTTACATTGAACTGCTGGGGAAAGTGGCGTAATATTCCAATTAAAATGCTGCTGAGCTTTCTAACTTCCCTATCATCCATGAGAAACTTTCCCTCTTTTTTGCATTCTGGGCATGTTTTACCGCGATAATATCCATGCTCCGGGCATTCAGCAAGCATTGTTTTTGAATGAAATGGCGTATAAAAATTATTTCCTTAACTCGCCCAGCGTTGTGGCACGCTCGGCATAGGCGTTATGTTTATGAATTGATTCAAAGCTCTCGCTTCTGGCTATCACAATAAAATCATCTGGAAGGTTGCTGTATTTTTCAAGAATCTGCTTGAGCATATCCCTTACAACATCCTCAACAAATTTTGGATTTTCATGTGCATGCCTCACCACTTCCATCTCATCCTTCCTTTTTAAAATTTCATATGTGGGGCTGCTCATTGCCCTTTCAGCTATTTCTATTAAGTCATCGGCATCAACGCTCCCATCATTTTGAATTATGAGAGTTGCAACATTCCTCTGATTATGTGTATATTTTTCCCCATATGCCTTCCTGATATTTTCCATCGCGCAGGGGCAGGCGGTCATGCCAATAACTTCCACACCAATGAACTTCTTTGTCTCGCCTTCTCTTTCCTTTACTGCACGAGCCATTATTTTGTAGGGTTCCATAGTTTTTCTTCCACTTGGCGTGGAGCGATCAAGAAAGTAATCTGCTATGCTCCTTACTTCAGCACAACTGGCATATTCATGACGCTGCAACAGTTTTTCGGCGATTCTCTCGCATAAATCTTCTAAGCTATAAGATGGCTGCCTCACTGATTCATCAACTATTTCCTCAATAATTTCGGCATTCCTCGATAAATCGCTTCCCTTTCTGCTCGCCGGCAAATCAACGAACAAGTCGAGTGTGGGTATTAAATTAACCACTCTCCCATTTCTTTCTATGCAGACTGGCTTCTTTATGCCTCTTATTCCCACTCTCGTTAGCCTGAAGCTTGCCTCTGGCTTCCATGATTGCACGTCAGGCAATGCCATACTAAAGGAAAAAGGCGGGCTATTTTAATATTTTCAACAAATCTTTTTTATCCATCTTATTTCTCCTTTCCTGGTCTTTCCATAATTTTCTGTAGAAGTAGAAATACTCATATAGCCCATATATATCCTTGGAAAAAACCACTTTATGATTTTTTATTATTTCCATTTTTATATATAGTGGCAAATCCTCGAACAAATGAACATCATAATTTTTCTTTGACACATCAATTTTTCTAAAAACCTCTCTAATAATTTCTCGGCTTTCTGGCTTTACTATGCATATATCGTAATCACTTTTTTCATGTTCCTCCTTCTTTACTCTTGAGCCAAAAATAAGGAGGGCAAGAATTTTATCCCTTAAAAAATGAAAATCTTCCTCAATCTCTCTCATATGTTTTTCTTTAACCATTTTTCAACCTCATTAACAAATTCCTCAAAATATTTCAGCAAATCCTTCATGGAAGTAAAAACTATATCTTCTTTTAAATTGTTATATCTATGGATCAGTCTATTTCTCAGACCATTACCTTCTTTAAGAGCATCGGTAACATGCTTCGATAATATTTTCTTCTCCTTTAATATGGATAAATTTGTGTAGTCGTCCTTCACTATTAAATTCAAATCTCTTATAATCATTGCCACAATATCCATGGATGATTCAACAATTTCCTGAAAAGCTTTATAGCTTGCAAGCCTTAATTTTTTATCTTCCATGAATTCTTTCATTGAAACACCAGATAACCATTCCCTTATATCATTTATTCTTTCGTTTATCAAATCCATTTTATCAATGTATCTTTTTGCTCTATCAACATCCATTATTTCTTGAATGTGTTCATTCTTATAAACATAACTGAGTAAAAATGTGAGCAATTAAATATGAAACTTTTATTAACACTGCTTCATTTCTTAATCGTGTTTATTTCGGTTGTTGTAGCCGTAAGAAATGAAAGACAGCACATCAAAAAATGCCTCGCCTCCCTTTTTAGACAGGATTATGATGGTTATGAGGTTATAGTGGTTGATGGAATGAGCGATGACGGCACTTATGAGTTGCTGCAGGAGTTGCAAAAAGATTACAACTTCAAGCTCCTGAGGAATGAGAAGAAGAATGCGGCGGCGGGGCGGAATATTGGAATAAAGGAGGCGAGAGGAGAGGCAATTGCATTCATAGATGGAGATGCTGTAGCCGCTGAAGACTGGCTAAAAAATATAAAAAAGGCATTTGAGGAAAGTGGAGCAGCTGCTGTTGGAGGACCAGATTTACTGCCAGCGGATAGTGGCTATAAAGAGAGAGTTATAGCATATGTTATGACTTCCCCACTGGCGAGGGGAGGAAAATTAAATCCTTCCACGCAACATACAATGATGGACAAGAAAAGATATGTGGAGCATATTCCAACCTGCAATCTCTGCATTAAGAAGGAAATTTTTGAGAAAGTTGGTTTGTTTGATGAAAACTTTGTCAAGGGACAGGATCTGGAATTAAATTTTAGGATAAGAAGTGCGGGTTACAAAATTTTTTACTCTCCTTCAATAAAAGTTGTTCATTATCGCAAGCAGCATATCCGCCATTTTGCTCGCCAGATATACAAATGGGCGAAGGCAAAGGTGGCAGTTATAAAGAAACATGGCTTTCATGGCATCGTAAGCCACATCTATCTATGGCCTGCATATGCTTTAATTGCTTTTTTCCTTCTTCTCTCATTCTGCCTCTTGTTTAATTTAATGCAACTATTCTCTCTCCTCCTTTTCCTTGCTCTCCTCTTTT
>CAZTDS010000099.1:0-4057 GCA_964612535.1 uncultured Thermoplasmatales archaeon | reverse complement strand
TGCTGTCAAGCCACTTCCTTTCCTTCTTGTAATTTTACAAAATTTGCTGTGAAATTACGCTAATTATCAAAAATCTATTTTTAATTTATGTATAATTATTTTCATTTAGAGATAAGTCATTGATGAGTGATAAAATTTATAAATAAAAAAAAAACATTTTATTGTTGGAGGTGATATATGAAAGGAAAGGTATTGTTGGCTATAGTGGTTGTAGGAATGTTTTTAATGCCGGTAATGTCTTTAACCAAAGTAAAAGCAACAGGAGAACCAAATATACCTTCTCCAACCCAAAATGGAGATCTTATTTTCTATGAATGCAGAGGGTGGTGGGATATAATTGGTGAAGTTGATCACGTATCTATTTGGGATAAAGACAGGAGCAAAATAATTGAAGCAGATCCATATTATGATGTGTGGAAGGATTTTAGAGCACCGTGGCCACCATATTTAAAATTGAGATATTTGTATCCTTCCTCTACAAAATGCCTAAAATATCTAACTTACAAGAGTTACAATAATCCGGGCACGACATGGGGATGGGTCGAACAACAGACACTTCAACATGATACAATTGAAAATCCAGATAGGCCTTATGAAAAACTTTGGTATTATCATGTTAATGGTGGAAATCCCGCAACAGCTATAAGTTTCGCTCGCTCCAAAATAGGTCATCCCTTTGACTATTATTCTCCATGGGAAAGATCTGGTGCAGACTCCAAACAAATAGATGAAAGTGAGGAAGAGTATATGGACTACAATGGAAACAGTTACAACTTAGGAAGAGGTTACTATTGCTCAGAATTGGTATGGGCAGCATGGAAGAAAGGAGGGGTAGATCTTGATCCAGATGATGATAGCGTTATGCCACAAGAAATAATAGATGAAAATACCGTAGGCAACTCTCCCAAAATAGAACTCTATATGACGGTAACAATTCCGCCACCGTGATATCTTTTCTTTCCTTCCACAATTTTTAAAAGCGCATTACAGTTATGAATGAGAAAATGAAAAAAATTATTGTTGCAATTTGCATGGTTGCGATAATTTTCTTTTCATTCTCAATAGCTACTATTAAAAACGAAAATAATGGAGAATGGAATAAGGAATATGAAGGGATGCATTTCTTTGATATTGAGCCGACAAAGAGAGGATATGTAATTGTTGGAACATTTTGGAAGCAGGGAGAAGGAAATGGATTGATTATGAAAGTAGATGAAAATGGAAACATGATATGGCAAAGATGTTATGGGGGGAGAGATGAAGATGGATTATGGTGTGTTTTAGAAACTGCGGATGGCTATTTGGCAGGGGGATACACCTTTTCTTATGCAAGAGGAATAGGTAACGAGGATTTTTGGCTGATAAAAGTAGATAAGAATGGAAATGAAATATGGAACAAAACATATGGAACGTATCTTGGGGAACTTGGAAAAGTAATAAAAGCAAAAGATGAAGGATATTTAATTGTTGGCTACATTAGTTCATTTAGAGATGATATTAAATCTATTAATGGAAGTGGAATACTAATACAAACAGATAGAAACGGAGACATAAAATGGTACAAAACCTTTGATGGGAATGGTTTCGATTATTTTTATGACGTTATAAAAACAGAAGATGGTTATTTAATCTCGGGCATAACAGAATCTTATGCTACTCATGGAATATGGGATGCATGGCTTTTAAAAGTAGATAAGAATGGAAATGAAATATGGAATAGAACATATGGATGGCGAGGCTACGGATGGAAAGGATATGTATGGAATGCATATGTTAAGGAAGAAGAAGATGGATATGTAATAGCTGGCTATGTTCTGTTAGGTAGAGGGGAAGTACCATATGCATATTTAATTAAGGTAGATAAGGAAGGAAATGAAATTTGGAAAAAGGTATATGGTGGAGGAGAATATGATTATATAAAAGATTTTGAAGTTATTGATGATGGTTATATTTTGGCAGGATTCACAGAAAGTTATAATGTGGGAAATTTTGATGCATGGCTTTTGAAAGTAGATAAGGAAGGAAATGAAGTATGGAATAAAAGTTTCGGAGGGAGATGGGAAGATAAATTTGAGGGAATAATTGTTTTGGAAGATGGTTATTTATTATGTGGAAAAACAGAACATGAATGGGGATATGGCAATGGATGGCTTGTAAAATGTAATGATGAGGTTCCGCCTAAAATAAAAATTATTAAGCCTAAAGAAAACCATCTTTATATTTTTAATAGAGAAATAATGGCATATAGCAAAACTTTAATTATTGGAGGGATAACTGTAGTTGTTGAGGTAGATGAGCCAGAAAAAATAGATAGAGTTGAATTTTATTATGGTAGCCATTATGTTTTTGATGAAAAGCCGAGAGAAATAGATTATTCTCCTCCATATGAATGGAAATGCAGAGTATTTGGGTTAAATTCATGGGGAAGAATAACTGTAGCTGCCCGTTATGGAAACGCAAGAGCTGCAGCAGTAGATAAAATAGAAGTGTACATAATAAATCCATTCCCCGCTCCTGTTTCCTTCTCCTCCTTGTATAAATAGAGCAATGCTGTCAAGCCACTTCCTTTCCTTTATTTTTCCAGCAAATTATAAATAGAGGCATACATCTTTTTATCATGAAATTTAGAGTAATCATTCAGCAAGATGAAGATGGCGTGTTTGTAGCTGAATGTCCCTCTTTGCCTGGTTGTATTTCTCAGGGTAAAACAAGAGAAGAAGCGTTAGAGAATATTAGAGATGCAATTACAGGATATCTAGAAAGTTTAAAGAAACATAATGAGCCAATTCCTCCACCAATTGATGAAGAAATTGTGGAGATAAATGCCTAAGTTGCCTATTTTATCTGGAAGAGATGTTGTTAAAGCATTGTCTAAGATAGGTTATAAAATAGATCATCAGACAGGGAGTCATATTATTTTAAGACACGAAAAGCCACCACATAGAAGAATAACTGTACCAGATCATAAGGAGATAGCAAAAGGAACATTAAGGGCGATAATAAGGCAGGCCGGCTTAACAATAGAAGAATTTATTCAGCTTTTGTAAAATTAAAGAGTAAAGGCGGTATGCTGTCAAGCCCTTCCTTTCATTTTCATTTTTTCTTGTCAGCAGCAGGAGGTAGGAGGCAGGCATTGTTTTCATAGAACAATTTTGCTTACCGTTAGCAATATAAAGACAAAAAAAAAATTATAGTATCGGTGAGAGAATGAAAAAGGTGTTGTTGGTATTGGCAATTGTTGGAATGTTTGTCATGCCAATGATGCCTGTGAAGGTAAAAGCTGATAATACAACATTGGCAACACATTATTGGCATGACAAAAAATTGATATGGTGGATGTGGAGTGTTGCTAAATATGCGAATGATGAAAGTTTGGATATTGGATTAAGAGCAGAGATTAATCATAAGACCATTTACAGGTGGTTAAATATATATTTTGATGGATGCAGTAGTATGAGGAGTTTTTATAATCGGGTACAGGAATTATGTGGAGATGCATGGAAAAACGGTGTTAATGATCCTCCATCAGAATTGGATATGAATAAGAAAAGTTTGTACGACATCATGAAAACTATAATAAATGATAACGATCCTCCCACTTATCTGTTCTGTCATCAGCAAGCAATTTTATTTGCAGCTGCCGTAAAAGCAAGGTACAGTGAATGGAATGGTGAAAGATATGTATTAAAGTCAGGATACAATGATTTTATATTTTACTTTAATGTAAAGTTTGAAAATAACCCATTAGGACACATTCAGTTAGTAATAGATAAATGGAACGGACAAGATTGGTTTTACTACAAAGGGAAATGGTATAATAAATGGGAAGCAGATACATGGGAAAATCAGTATAGACCATGGAATAAAGATGAGGGATGGAAAGATAACTCAAAAATGTGGACAGATACAAGTAGCAGTACAGCTTCGACAGATGAAAAGATAAACGAAGAATATAATTGGACAGAAATAGAAAATGTTATTTCTATTTCTGGCGATAATCAGTGGTATGAATTCTGGATAGAAGATAATTTAATAAATGATTACTATAATTACTTGA
>CAZTDS010000098.1:2410-4103 GCA_964612535.1 uncultured Thermoplasmatales archaeon | reverse complement strand
CCAAATCCATACATCCATATTATTGCAAAGGCGAGGGCAAGCAAACTTACAAGCATATCAATAACATCTCTGTAAATTATTGCCAATATAATTATAACCATCAATAAAGCCAGGGGAAGCAATATTTTCATCGATTCATCGTTTGCCTTCATTATTTCATCTGAAATTATCTGCGCCCCCATAACATATGCATCTATTGCTGCATAATCCATGCTTTTCACAATTTCATCTAATGTTTTTTCTGTTTCCAGTGCAAGTTTATCATCTTTTCCTATAGTATGGTTAAAACTAACTCTTATTATAGTTCCTTTTGCCTTCAAACTGCTCAAATTAAAATCTTTTGTCAGACTCATTGTAAACATTGCTTTTATATCGGCAGGAGCAAAAGGATTGATTAAAAAATTTTTTATAACATTTTTTATCTGATTATCATCCATTTGCTGTAATGCAGCTATTTTTTCATCATATGTTGGGTTTTCTATTCCCTTCTGCTGCAAAATAAATTGTGCAACAATATCCGCAACACTTCCTATGGAATAAGCAGGCATAAAAGGAGTATAAAGTTTTTCCCTTAACGAAGAGTTTGCTATATTTTTTTCTATTTGGAGTATTTTTATTAATGCATTTTTTGTTAGCAAGTCGTCATTTTTTGATTTTACCAGTATCGTTACATCATATGTTGATGTAAAATTATTTGAAATCTCCTGGTTTGCTTTTACTTCCTCTAAATCTGGCATGAAGGTTTCCTCACTGAATTCCTGTTTTAACCCAAAAGTGGCAACGCTTGCCACAGATGCGAATGTTATTACAAGCACGATGCCTATAGCAACCCATGGATGAGATGTTATGAATCTCCCTATTCTTTCAAGCATGTGTGATGTAATATGGTTGAATATTTAAAATTTTATGAAAAGAATTAAATACATGATTTTTCATTATTTTCATGGAAGATATGGATTTCTATGGCAGCGTAACCGTAGGAGAGCGGGGACAGATAGTTTTGCCAAGCAAATTGAGGAAAAAATTTGGGATAAAAGCGGGAGATAAAATACTGGTATTGGGAAGGGAAAAGTATGGAAAATGGGGAGTTTTTCTTGTTAAGGCGGAAATACTTGCAAAAATCATCGGAGAATGGGAAGATAAAAAGGAAAAGATAAAGAATATTTTACAGGGAAAGGAGAGGAAAAAAGATTAACTCAGCATTTCCTTCAGTTTTCTTGCAAATTCTCTTGCCTTCTCAATTTCCTTTACGCCCGGCTTCCCTTTATTTATTCCGCCGATGAGGCGGAGGATGCCATATGTGTCATAACCTTTGCAGGAAAATTCAGAGAGGATTCTGAATCCTTTGCTAAGGAGTTTTTTCCTTAACGCTCTATGATTTATGAAATCCGGTGTGCCGCCTTTTGTTGAAAAAATGAAGGCATCTTTTGCTGTTTCTGGCAATTTATCCACAAGATTGAGGATGCTTCTATGATGCTTAAAAAAGTAAATGCCCGAGCCAAATCCTATGACATCATACTCCTTTATTTTTTCCACATCTACATCCCTTGCTTTAACAATATCTGCTCCCATCTCGTCAGCAATTGCTCTGGCTATCTTTTCTGTATTTCCGTGGTGTATCGAAGCATAAATTATAAGAATGCGCATAATGAAAAAATTAGCAGGGCATATTTTAATTAACTGCTTAACTGCA
>CAZTDS010000098.1:0-2400 GCA_964612535.1 uncultured Thermoplasmatales archaeon | reverse complement strand
TTATACGAAAATGCATTTTTGCATCAGGGCTCGTAGCTCAGCTAGGTAGAGCGGCAGGCTCTTAACCTGTTGGTCGGGGGTTCGAATCCCCCCGAGCCCGCATACCGCCACTCCATATAATTTTGGGCGACTTTGGCGAGTTGAATTAAGATCATTAACAAAGTGAAAACTATCTCTTGAAGAATTTGTTTTGCTGAAAAAATAAAAATTAGCATCAATATATGGAAAGAAGATATTCCATTTTATCCTCAAAAATTCTTGCTTGCCTTTGGATAATCTCTTCCGCTTCATTCCAGTCCATATCTCTTGTCTCAATGGCATAGCTTAAAAATCTTCCTAACCATAAAGTTTTTAGTGCATCAAGGGCAACATTCCTCTCTTTTTTATCTCTTACCCTCTTATAAAATGCAGCGAAACTATAAACAACTTCCGCCCATGTCTCTGCATCAAAATTTTCTATATTTTTAACCGCTTTATTCACTTTCTCCATTAGACGAGGAGGAATAATAATTTTTATTGTTTCTTTTAATGCTTCATACTCTCTTTCAAAATATTCTCTAATTTTATTGGTATCGACACTTGCTGGAATTGGCTTTTGTTTCAAAAAAATTTTTGCTTTTCTTCCGGATAGCTTTCTCCTATTGCTCTTCCAATAATTCTCATAATATTCTGCCAGTTCAAACATCGTTCCTGTCACCTGACGAAACATTGGCACAATAAGGGTTTCAGGCTCTAAATAGCGGGTTGTAGACTCATGAATTTTCAAAGAAAATAGCCCCTCCTTCACTTCCATTTCATTTGCTGAGGCGGAGGTAACAATAAAAATATCTATACCAAAATCATTTGGAAACAAAGGGTGTCGAAGCAATACCTCATATAGATTCTTGGATATACCATATTCCCCTGCTATCGGTTGCCTTACATCTAAGCCATATAAAGCTCGAGTAAAGGGATAAGCCAAGCTATTTGTTATTACTCCATCATATTTATCTCTTATATAGTAAGGAACCACCAAATCAGCTCTTCCATATAGTACTGGAGATGAAAATTCGTAAATCCACTCAGATCTTATGCTCAGCAAATCCCCATCTACCAGAACAACAACTTTTGCATCTAGTTTGCTAGCTATTTTAAAGATTGTTTTTACTCCTGCCCCTTTGCCACCTTCTATTATGTCATTTGTAACAATTTTTTCGATGCCGTTATAGGGCTGAAAAATATTTGCCAACTCAGCTGTTCTATCAGATGAATAGCCGTCGCTTACTACAATCATTTTTTTATATTCTGAAAAATATTTGTGCAAGCCATCGCTTATGACATTGAGAACATGAAATATTGTGGTTTCGACATTTTTACATAGAACACCGACGACAATATCAACTGCTCCTATCTTCTCAATTTTTTTCATAAGATGAAAAGGAATATCATTTCTCATTTTCTTCCACCACTATGTTGAATAATTCCTCCCGTATTTTCCTTTTTGCAGATACTGTGCGAAGCCAGTCAGGAATTCTTGCTCCTATTGGTTTTTTTAAATATTCCTTTCCAGCCTCAAGCATATGTTTGCTGAATCTTTCAACTATTGTCTCCTCCAAATGGCGATCATATTTCAAATGGTTAAAGACCGCGTCTGCATGATATTGCCTTATGCAATCTCTTGCCACTCTCTGATAAACCACTCTAAGAGATGTGAGAAAGGAATCTGAAATCTGAATCCGATCCTCCTCTGTTAAAACTCTTAGCAAAGTCTTGAATATATCTCTCACCATTCTTACCAAGCCGCTCTCCTTATTACCGAGCTCTTGATGCTTGTGCTCATAAAAGCCCAAATCCACTTGGCATATCCTTTTCCTTGCCACATTTCTGTATATTTCCGCAAGTATACCTATCTCAATTCCCCAGTCGCCCGGCACATCAACATCTATGGCAACATCTTTTGTCATTGCAAACTCTCCCGCCAGAGGATAACGAAATGCCCTTAAAAAATTCAGAAAATCTGGCTCATATCCTATTTCATCCACCAAAGCTTTGAGCAATGGATGTAAAAATAAACGAAATACTCTTCCATAAATACAAAATCGGTTTTACCGACGTCGTCAAACGACCAACCGCTGGCGGCAATGAACTGCGCGCAGCCGACTACCGCGAGTGGGCGCCGGTACTAAAACAAAACATAGAAAGGTATGCACCGACAGTTGCCTGGTTTCACGGCAAGCAGGCCTATGTTAATTACCTGCGTTATGCAGAGGGATTGCGGGAAAAGCCGGACTGGGGTGCTCAAAGGATAAAGAGGGTTTATTGATTACAAGAGCAATAGTTCACGCAGTTAAAAATTCTTTTCTAACAGACACATCAATTGATTAAAAAAACGGAAACTTCCTTAATTGAGCAATTCATGTA
>CAZTDS010000097.1:0-4104 GCA_964612535.1 uncultured Thermoplasmatales archaeon | reverse complement strand
GATTTGATATCTAAAAAAGAGATATAAAATTTAAATATGAGGAGGAATATAGAAGTGTGATTGGGTTACTCACTTCAAATTTTGCATTCTATCATGATGTGGTTAATGAACTTAAGAAAAGAGATCTGCCATTCATCTCTCTTTCATTTACCGAGAAAATTCCTCCAAATGTGGATGTGGTGATAACATCTGAGAGGGAAAGGGAAAGAATCGATTTTGGGAATGTTGTAATATGGAAAAGCGGAGAAAGCATCGAAAATCTGGTGGATAAAGCACTCATTTATTCCAGCGGTGAGGATGTCAAAATAGTTTTTGGAATCGATCCCGGCGACAATATAGGCATAGCAATTTTTGGTAACAGAAAACTCATAAGAAGCCTCATTGCCAGCTCGCCCGAGCAGGCGGCAAATTTTATAAAAGAATATGTTGAAGACATAGGAGCAAAAGAAGTTGTTGTGAAGATAGGGAATGGAGCAAGGCTGATAAGAAACAGAATAATAAATCGTCTTATAAAAGAGAATATCAGAATGGAAATAGTTGATGAGGCAGCGATACCATGTGTTGACGATGATGAGGTGGCAGCATCAACGATAGCTTTGGCAGAGGGAAGAGAAATAAAAGATACGCTTTCCGTGGAGCCGAAGGAAGGAGAAATAAGAGAGATGCAGAGATTGAGCAGAATAAAGAGTAGGAATATAACAATATCAAAAGAACTGGCAAGAAAAGTTTTGCGAGGAGAGATGAAACTTGAGGATGCTATAGAAATACAGCGTGGCAAAAATCAGGCGTAACTCCACTTTTCTGGCAGCTTCCCTTCTCTCTTATAGTATTTCACAAGCCTTTTTATTTTTGCCTCAATCAGTTGCAATCTCCTTCTGTTATGTAAATCCTTTTTATGCTCTGCAAGGTGTTTAAGCAAATTTGCTCTTTTATCCAGCAAATTGCTCAAATCTTCTGGTATTTCTGGCAGGAGATTGTGCTCTTCCAACACCTTCGTTATTTTCTTTCCAAGTGCGGCTCTTACATCTGGCACACCATAGGAATCACGGAGTATCAATCCTATCATTGCAGGCGGCTTACCTTCTTCGGCAAGTTTAACTATAAGCTCTTCTATTTCTTCCGGTTTCAGACTCCACTCTGGGTGTGTCCTCTCAATTGGGTGTTTTGAGCCTGACTTGCCCCTCCTTCTTGCGTGCATTCGTGCCATTGACACGAAATAATCTTTTAATATATAAAGGTTGCAGAGGAAATAGCAAATCTTTTGTATTTAAATGGCTCTCTCATATATGCATATTTGTAGAATAAAGAGAGTAGTTGAGCACAGCGATATTCATAAAACATTTTTCTTGGATATTAAAATGGATGCCGTGCCCGGACAATTTGTTATGGTATGGATTCCGGGCATAGATGAAATTCCCATGTCTCTCAGCCATATTGGAGAGGAAACAGCTATAACAGTTGAGAAAGTCGGGGAGGCGACGGAAGCAATGCACAGAATGAAGGAAGGAGATAAACTGGGGGTGAGAGGTCCATATGGAAGAGGATTTGAAATAAGGGGCAAAAAAGCTCTCTTTGTCGCAGGCGGCACAGGCATAGCGCCTTTACTCCCTCTCATAAAAATTTATGAAGGGGAGAAGCATGTTGTTCTCGGAGCAAAAACAGGCAAATTGCTTTTGTTTACAGATGATATAAAAAGGATCGCAAATCTCCATATTTCCACAGATGATGGAAGCGCTGGCATGAAAGGATTTGCAACTGATGTGGCTCGAATGTTAATGGAAAAGCAGAAATTTGATGTGGTTTATGTGTGTGGGCCAGAAATTATGATGGAAAAAATGCTTGATTTATGTATGGAAAAGGGCATAGAAATGCAGGCGAGTTTAGAAAGATATATGAAATGTGGCGTTGGAATATGTGATTCATGCGCAATAGATGGCTATCATGTCTGTAAAGATGGTCCGGTTTTCAGCAGCAAAGTTCTCATAAAAATTAGGGATTTTGGAGAGTGGAGAAGAGACGAAGCGGGTAGAAAAGTAAGTATATGATACCATTGATGCGGCCTCATTGCAGGAAGCCAGAAGGAAGAAACAATCTCAACATACTATCCTTGGCGATATATGTTGGAATACATTATAAGGTTGTCTGCACCTTTATCCATCAATATTTCTCTAAATCTGTTGTGAGAAAGGTTGTAATGAATTACTTTATTCTTTTTCCCTCCATGATATTTATGCCACTTCCTCTGTTATTCTTATTTACCTCCTCCCTGCCATACTTCGATGAATTTTTCTATACTTCTATCATAAGTTTTTTCTACATCTGGAGGGAAAAAGCATGCTGGCATTTCGTTATGGGAAAGATGATAACGAATACACTCGCAACATACTCCTTTCCTATCACATGGCTCCCATGTGCAGGGACAACTTTCCAAATTTCTCTCCTTCTGGCACTCCATGCTTTGTAATAAGAAGGATAATAAGAAATTAACTGAGCATTCTCACAAAAGTTTTATAAACATTTTTTCCTTTATTATTCGGAGGCAAAAAAATGAAGAAGGTAATAACTTTGGCGATATGTATTTTGGTAGCTCTGCCAGTAATTAGCATGGCTTATGAGAATGATGAGCCAAACAACGATTTTCAACATGCTACATTGCTTAAAGAGACGGCAAAGGGAACTGTAAGTTTTGAGGATACAAAGGATATTTACAAGTTCTTTGTCGCAAAGAATATAGAGATACGACTCGAAGTTAAGGCAAATAATGATATCGATGTGTATCTCCATAATCCAGAGCAGAAAGGAGTCGCATATTCATGTGGAGAGTTTGTTGAATACATTTCATACAAGGCAGATGAAACAGGATACTGGTATGCAGAGGTTGTTTCAACAAGGGGAAATGCAGATTACACCATAACATTGAATTTACTCGCAGACCAGCATGATGCTGGCTATGATGGAGATGCTGGAGATAGAATACTGAAAGCAAACCCGATATTTCCAATGGAGCCTGCCGATAACACTCCGGGAAGAGGAAAGACAGGAACACTTGCCCCACCAGGAGATACAGAGGACTGGTATCTCTTTTCAGTATGCGAAGGGCAGAAAATAGACATAACAGTCACACCAGAAAGCGATTTCGATATCGAGCTTCAAAATAATGAAGCAGAAGTAGTCGCTTCTTCAAGCAACACTGGAAACTCTCCAGAGACAATAAGCTACACTGCTGATAGAACAGCAGAGTATTATCTCCGCATATATGCTAAAGAAGATGCATCTGAAGGAAACTACACAATGGATATAACTCTCAGCAATCAAAATGATGCAGGTAGCGGAAGAGATGCAGGAAATACGCCTGAGCAGGCATTGAAGATATCACCAGGTGAATATTCAGGCTTTGTAAGTTATTATGATCCAGTTGATTGGTATGCATTCGACGTTTCCTCAGGACAGGGAATAATAGTGGAGCTTGAAAGTCCGCTGCAGAGCGACTGCAACATATGGCTTTATGATCCAAATGGAGAACTTGTCTACAAGGCAGCATATTATGGTGATGATACTCTCGAATACCCAGCTAACATGGCAGGAACATGGAAGATAAAAATTGATTTGTATCCGGGTTTCGATGAAAAGTGGGATGAATATCCAGTGCCATATTACAAATATGGTTCAGGTGGATATAAATTCACGCTTACCATAGGAGGAAGTGTTTCCTCGCCCCCAACAATTCCACAGCCAGATATAACGCCGATAGCTCAGACAATTGTTGTGAATAATGATGCAAACAGCAACAAAGATGAATATGCATACATTGCTGCAATTCCAGCAGCAAATTATGTTGAGGATGGCAAGAGATATGTTTCACCAATAGTTTATAAAGGAGATGATACGAAGACCCACTGGTTTGGAACAGTTGATGATACCACAAACTATCTTTTGGAAGATTGGAATAATTATCTTGCAAATCACGGAATGGTTGCCAAGGAATATACCTTAGCTGATGATCCAGTTAAGGCTGCCGCAGATATTGCAACAAAGGCATGGAGTAGTAGCAATGAGGCAGTGGTTGTTGTAGATGGAAGCGAAGTAACAGATGAGGTAATGGAG
>CAZTDS010000096.1:0-4124 GCA_964612535.1 uncultured Thermoplasmatales archaeon | reverse complement strand
CTCCAGAAGAAGAAAGAAAAGGAAGAGAAATATCTAAGAAGGTTATGAGCGGGGAAGTCATAAAAACTGAAGGAGTAAGAAAAAGAAAAGATGGCTCTCTCGTGCAAGTTTCCATTCTCGGTGCTCCAATCTTTATAGATGGCAAACAAATTGGTATTTTCGGCATCTACAGAGATATTACGGATAGAAAGCGGGCAGAGGAGGAAAGAGAATTTTATAACTCTCTGCTGCGCCATGATATTGCCAATAAACTCACGATTATTCAGGGAAATCTTGAGATATTAAAAGACACTCCTTTAAATGAAGAACAGAAAAATATACTGGCTGATGTTTTTAAAGCTTTAGAAGCATCGAACCAGCTTATAGATACCATAAGAAAATTGCATGCGAGCAGAGAAAAAAAGAAAGTCCCGATGGATTTGCATGAAGTACTGAAAAAAGTGATAGAGAGTCATACACAGCATGCTCAGAGTAATGGAATAGAAATTGAATATATGCCGGTGAAAGGCAAAGTAATGGCAAATTCTCTTATAGAAAATGTTTTTTCAAATATCATTCATAATGCCATTGTTCATTCAGGCTGTAATAAGATAAAAATACATGGAGGATATGATGAGGAGAAAAAGATGTATAGAGTAGTGATTGAGGATAATGGAAAAGGAATACCAGATGAAGAAAAGAAGAGAATTTTTGAACCGGGTGTAAAAGGAAAGAAAAGCAAAGGAAGTGGTTTAGGTTTATATCTCGTTAAAAAGCTTATTGAAGGATATGGGGGGCGGATAGAAGTAAAAGATGCGGAGCCAAAAGGCACAGCTTTTATTATTTATTTACCTCCAGCAGATTAAAGTTCATAATAATACTCTCCTATAGCCTTCTGCTGCCTGTCGAGGGTTGAGCCAATTTTATTCACTCTCGGCCTATTACTTTCCTCATCCCTCCTGAACGTAATGCCCAAATCCTTCAGGAATAAATTCATTCCTTCTCGCAAACTAAATGGCCCCCTCGCCACCCCTTTTTTTCCTGGCTCACCAGAAAACACCATTAAGGCTTGGCTTACCATGTCTATGAAATAAACGTCATGTTCAACGACGAGCGCTGCTTTATTCTCTTTCTCCATTATTCTCTTCATTGTTTTCGCCACTTTCATTCTTTGTTTTGCATCAAGATAGGCAGATGGTTCATCAATGAGATATATATCTGCCTCCATACTGAGGCAAAATGCAATTGCTACTGTTTGAAGCTCTCCTCCCGAAAGGTCTTCTAAATGGCGATCAAAGAGGTCTTTTATGCCAAGAGGATTGAGTATTTCTTTGTCATATAGTAAATGAAATTTTTCTTTATTGCTCTCAAAGAGTTCTCTTACTGTTGTGTTAACTGGCTTTATATATTGCGGCTTGTAACTCACTTTCACCTTTGCATCTATTTCTCCTTCTGTTGGCTCTATAACTCCTGCAAGCATTTTAACAAAAGTTGTTTTTCCTATTCCATTTGGTCCAACCACACCCACAACTTCTCCTCTATAAATTTCTCCAGATTCAACTTCAAGTATGAAACCATTGTAACTTTTCTTAAGACCTTTGAAGGAAACGAGCACCTCTTTTTCTTCGAGCTGGCGAGGAGGATGCTTCTCAAACTTTATCTCCTCTCCAAATCTCACATTCTCTTCTTTAAGATAACCAGATAGGTAAAGATTTATACCATGTCTTGCCGTTTTTGCTCCCGCCACAACGCCAAAAACCCCTTTCTTACCATACAGAATATGTATTATATCCGCAAGGAAATCAAGCACAGCCAAATCATGCTCAACAACAACCACCATCTTATTTTCCGCAAGTTCTCTTATTCTCTTAGCCATTTCAAGCCTATTTTTTATATCAAGATATGATGAAGGTTCATCAAAGAAATAAATATCTGCCTCCTTTTCCATTGCAACTGTTATGGCAACCTTCTGAAGTTCTCCTCCAGAAATTTCACTCATATTCCTGTCCATTATATCTTCCAGCCCCCTCCCCTTTACTCCCATCTCATCAATAAATTCAGCCACAGTCCCTTTATAAAAAGAAAGCTTATCCACATATTGCGGCTTATAACTCACTTTAATATCGCCGTCTGCAATTTTCCTGAAAAAATCTGCCAGTTCAGTACCTCTCCACTCCTCTATTACCTCCTCCCATCCGGGCTCCTCCTCTATTCTCCCAAGATTTGGCTTGAGTTTGCCAGATAAAATTTGAAGGCATGTCGTCTTCCCTATGCCATTTTCCCCAAGCAACCCCACAACCTTACCCTTCCTCGGCAAAGGGAGGCGAAAGAGGCGAAAACCATTTTTGCCATACTGATGAATCAAATCCTCCTTCAATTCCTCAGCCAAGTTTTCAATATGAATCGCTTTAAACGGGCATTTATGAACACATATCCCGCAACCAACGCACAGTTCTTCAGCAATAACTGGCTTTTCCTCTCCTTCCGGCACCTCTATGGCTTTCACTCCCCCTCTTACACGGGGGCAATATTTTATACACTCCATCGAACATTTCTTTGGCTGGCATCTGTCTCTGTCGATAACTGCTATCCTCATTTTCTCATCGCATACTCAACAACCCTATTTAAAGATTTTATTGCCACTCTTGGCTCCTCAAATAAGGGTATGGATAGCTGAGCAAGCTTTTTACGCTGTTCTTCAACAAAATTTCCACCTATGGCAAGTGCTATAAAAAATTTCTTTCTTTTTGCAATCTCTCTGTATAATTCATCCAGCGTCTCTGCCAAAGGCGCATCCTGAAAAACAAAAGTGAGAAGGATTATATCCGCCCTGCTTTCATCTATCGCCTTTATATAGTCAGAAGCGGTTGCACTTCCTGTCAAATCTATTACATCTCCTGCAAGTTCCAGTTCAGTATTTTCAATGAAATCACAGGCAAGCACACTCGGACCTGCTCCATTTGTTATTATATCTATTTTGTTTCCTTTCGGCAATCCCTGCATGGCAATTATTTTTGCTACACCAAAAAACTCCTCAAAATCATCTGCAGCAATAACGCCTTTCTGCCTGCACACTCCTCTGAATATCTCATATCGGCTTGCCATTGCTCCTGTATGCAGGCTTGCCGCCCTCTGGCCGAGTTTGCTCCTCCCTGCCTTGAGGATAATGGTTGGCTTCGAAAAATCCCTTTCAAAAAATCTTCTTCCTATGTCTTCAACATACATTGCAATGACTCCCGTTGCCTCATCACCGAGAAAATATTCTATTAAATCGACTTCATCCACATCGGCTTTATTGCCATAGGAAACAAACTTACCTACTCCTATACTTTCCTGCGCAAATTTTTCAAGGAGGGCAATACCAAATGTGCCAGATTGCGTTAATATGGCTACGTTGCCAGCAGGCGGCAGTTGCACATTCCGCTGGAAAAAGGTATTGAAACCATTCCTGCCATTATAAACGCCGATACAATTTGGCCCGATTATTCTTATGCCATATTTCCTCGCCACTTCAACCATTGCTTTTTCCAGATCCTCCCTTCCCGCCTCTTTAAAGCCACCTGATATAACAACGGCATATTTTATTCCCTTTCTTCCGCATCTTTCTATAACATCCACGCATCTTTCGGCATCGACAGCAATGACCGCAAGCTCTACTTCATCATTAATATCCTCGACAGTTGGATAGCATTTAAGACCTAAAATCTCTTTTCTTTTAGGATTAACAGGATATGTTTTTACTCCGCTACTGAGAACATTCTTTAAAATTTCATATCCTATTTTGCCCTTTTTGCTGGATGCACCTATTACTGCCACGCTGTTTGGTGTAAAGAATTTCTCCATTCTTACTCTTCACTCAAAACAACAACGTCCTTTACAGATTTTACGGATTCAAATGGAAAGAGAAGATAACCTTCCTCATTTTGATGATAAAGGCGTGGGTCAATTTTGTCAGATGGTTCCACTATTAAATCAAGTAGCTTTCCAGTATTGACATCAACAGTTATATTCCTTATTATGCCCAGATAGAGCCCTTCATTGCTCATAACCTTTTTGCCCCTCAATTCATTCTCCATTACCCTCATTTTAATCATAACGATATGCCCTCAAGCTTTTTAAATTTGTGGTTTGTTTGTTTGAGGAGA
>CAZTDS010000095.1:0-4329 GCA_964612535.1 uncultured Thermoplasmatales archaeon | reverse complement strand
AAATTTCGTTAAGTTAACAGCACCCTGCAACGGGCGAAACATTTATATAGTAGAAGGACTTTACACCACAAAGTTTAAAAATTTTGGGGATGAAAATGGTGAGAAAAAAAGCTGAGGTTGAGGAGATTGAGAAATGTCCTGAGTGTGGATCCACGCATCTTATTCAGGACTATGAAAGAGGCGAGTTAGTGTGTCAGGATTGTGGATTGGTTATAGATGATGCATATATTGATCAAGGGCCAGAATGGAGGGCTTTTGATCCAGAACAGAGAGAAAAGAGAGCAAGAACAGGGGCTCCACTAGACTATACAGCAGCGGATAAGGGATTAAGCACTGTAATAGGATGGAAGAATAAAGACAGCTATGGCAAGTCCATCCCAACAAGAAACAGGGCACAGCTTTACAGGCTCAGGAAATGGCAGCGAAGAATAAGGGTTGGCGGAGCATCCGAAAGAAATCTTGCATCTGCTCTGTCAGAACTGGATAGAATTTCATCCAACATGGGTCTGCCAAGGAATGTAAGGGAAGCGGCAGCAATGGTTTATAGGAGAGCTGTGGAAAAAAATCTTATCAGAGGAAGAAGCATCGAAGGTGTGACAGCAGCAGCAGTATATGCGGCATGCCGCCAGTGCGGCGTACCTCGCACCTTAGATGAAATAGCCGCTGCCTCAAAAGTTGATAGGAAAGAAATAGGAAGAACATACCGCTTCCTTGCAAGAGAGCTAACATTAAAACTTATGCCAACCTCCCCGCAGGATTACGTGGAGAGATTCTGCAGCGAACTGGGGCTCAGTGAGGATACAAAAACGAAGGCTCTGGAGATACTGAGGCAAGCTGAGGAAAAGGAACTCACATCTGGAAGAGGGCCAACGGGTGTGGCTGCAGCAGCCATTTACATCGCCTCCATATTGTGCGGCGAGAGAAGGACACAGCGAGAGGTTGCAGACGTTGCTGGAGTTACAGAGGTTACAATAAGGAACAGGTATAAAGAGCTGGCAGAGGAACTTGATCTGGACGTTGTGCTGTAATGACAAGGTGGTATGCAGAAAGGAAGCGGGACCACTATTATAAGGAAGCAAAAAAACAGGGTTATAGAGCCCGCTCCGCCTTCAAACTTTTACAGATTCAAAACAGATACAAGGTATTAAAAAAAGGCTGCATTGTCATAGATTTGGGCGCCTCGCCAGGCGGCTGGAGCCAGATTGCAGCAAGATATGCAAGCGTTGTAATAGCCGTCGATTTGCAGCCGATGAAACCGCTGGATAAGGTAATTTTTGTTAAGGGAGACATAACGAAGGATGAAATCATTGAAAAGATTGGGGAACACATAGATGAAGCGGATGTTGTCATAAGTGATGCATCTCCAAATATTACCGGCAATTACACAATGGATCAGGCAAGGAGTGTGTGGCTGTGTGAGAATGCATTAAAAATAGCAAAACATTTCCTTAGAGATGGCGGCAATTTTGTGTGCAAAATATTTGAGGGCGAAGATTACCCAGCATTTCTTGAAAAGGTAAGGAAAAATTTCAGAATGGTTAAGGCTCATTCTCCTCAAGCAAGTAGGAAACAGAGTTCGGAAATATACATAATTGCAAAAGGGTTTAAAAGGAAGGAAAATGGACCGGTCGGGATTTGAACCCGAGACCTCCACCATGCCAAGGTGGCGATCTTCCAGCTGATCTACCGGCCCTCGTATATGTATATTTATGCCTTCATAAAAGTTTTGTATAAATTCTCTCCTTATAAATGGCAATTCAATCCGTTTCTAATTCCTTTAATTCCTTTTTCACCATTTCAATTGCCTTCTTTTTTGCTTCCTCAAGCCTATCTACCTTTCCTCCTGCCTGCGCTATTGTTCTCTTTCCTCCTCCGCCGCCGAGCATTTTGCCAATTTCCTTTGCAATCTTTGAGCAATCTATGGACAAATCTTCGGAACAGGCTATTGTGATCAATCCACTTTTGCCTTTTCTCGAGGAAGATATCACGATTGTCTTTTCCTTCGTAAGTTCTCTTATGGCAGAGGGCATTAAGTCATCCTGAACAATTATCTTTATTCCATGAAATTCCTCAGCTGCTTTCTCTCCCAGCTTCTCCTGCAACTTTTCTACCTCTTTAAGCAATCTCTTTCTTTCCTCAACCACTTTTTTAACTGCCTCGCCTGCCTTTTCTGGTTGCACACCAAGCACAGATGCAATTTCTCTGAGCATTTTTTCCTGCCTCTGCATATACTCTATTGCCTTTTCCCCTGCACAGAATCTAAGCCTTTCCACTCCATCCTGCACCCTCTCCACACCTATTATTTTTATCATTCCTATTTCAGCTGTGTTATTAACATGCGTGCCTCCACATGCCTCAGCATCTATGCCAGGAATATTAACAACCCTGATTATCCTCCCTTTTGGCGGCCCGCCCTGATAAAGGCGAAAACCAAATTTTTTCTCCGCTTCATCCCTGCGCATAAATGTTTTCTCCACCGGCAAAGCTTTTCTTACCACCTCATTTGCTATTCTCTCAATCTCCCTCGCCTCCTCATCGCTTATCCTTTTGTAATGTGTAACATCAAGTCTCGCCTCCTCCTCATTTAACTCACTTCCTGCCTGCCATATATGACTTCCCAAGACGCTTCGAGCAGCATAGTTTATAACATGCGTCGCCGTATGATGGCGCATCATGGCATAGCGGCGATCCCAGTCAATCTCTCCTTCCACCTCTCCCTTTTTTAACTCCCCATCAACAAAATGGAGAATTGCCTTTCCTGCCTTTTCAACTTTTTTTACCCTCACCTTCTTCCCATTCTGCATTAGGTAGCCAGTGTCACTTTGTTGTCCTCCTCCTTCGGGGTAAAAAATGGTTTTGTCGAGAATGGCAACATTGCCTTCTATATGCACGACTTTTGCATCAAACTGCTTGGCATATTCATCATCATAGTAGAGAGGGGTTGTTTCAATGTTATATTCTTTGCTCCTTTCCATTTTTTCTTCTTTTTTCTGGGCTTTCAAATGGCGTTCTGCCACCATTGATTCGAAATCTTCGGGTATATCAATATCAGCTATTTCCCTCACAATTTCTGGATGGATGCCATGAGAATCATAAAATTCAATTAATTTCTCGATGCTTATCTTGCCCTCTTTTTCCAGATATCTTTTTACCATTGCCCTTCCTTTCTCCATAGCGCTATAAAATTTTTCTGTTTCAATTTCAAGAATCTCTTCTATTCTTTTACTTTCCCCCTTCAACTCGGGAAAATCTTTCGAGAGATAATTTATGTGCTCATTAACTATGGAAAACAGGCCATCTCTATAACCAATCTTGCTCATGAAACGGAGGGCTCTCCTTATTATAAGCCTAGCAAGATATCCTGCTCCAGAATTGGAGGGAACTATACCATCAGCGAGCATGAATGCAAGGCATCTCGCATGATCAGCGATAGCGTAAATGTATTCCATTTGCGGTTCCTTTGCCCCTTCTTCTATCATTTCTATTGCATACGGAAAAATGGCATCATATACGGTTTTACTTCCATTTACAAGCCACACGAGTCTTTCTAAACCATAACCAGTATCGACTATTTTCAGAGGCATTTCGGAATAACGGAGCCCTTTAACTTCATACTCGCCCTCCTCATCTTCTTTCAAATTCATGAAAACAAGGGTTGCAACTTCTAAGCCATGGCTCAATACTTCAAAACATGCTCCGGCGTTGCCGCCGCCCGCCCACTCCGCCTCCTTATATGTGATGGCATCGATGGCCAGTTCCTTTAGAAATTCATGGCAGTAGGCAACCGTTTCCTCTGTCCAGTAGATTTTTTCATCGTTGTTAAAAGCATGGTGCCCCATCATTTCAAAGAGGGTCAGGTGGCGACCGCTTTTTCCCACTTCCTCCAGGTCATTGAGGCGTATGCTTGGCTGGGAGATTGCGAGAGGATTTGCAGGAGGCGGAACTTCCCCGCTGGTTACATGAGGTTGAAAATCCGCTATGGAGGCAATGGTGAGATAAATGTCATCTCTCCATCTTGCAACAACAGGATATCTTTTAAGGCGAGTGTGGTTATGGCGTTCAAAAAAAGAAAGAAATGCCTCCCTCATTTCATGCAAATTCATTTTTTTACCAACCGGATTACCAATGAACGTATAATCTACGCATGGAGCATCCCCACATAACTTTTGCTTTTCATCCTGAGTCCAGAAGTAGGCGCCACATTTTTCACATTTTCTTCTTATAAATCCTTCGTTGCTGAAAAATTTTAGCTGTAACATTTTCTCCAGCTTCGGATGCATTGTTGTATATAAGGGCATCTATATATGTATTTTCAGTCTTTAATCAAAA
>CAZTDS010000094.1:0-4387 GCA_964612535.1 uncultured Thermoplasmatales archaeon | reverse complement strand
ATGTTATTTCATCTAAATCTGTTGGGTTTTGTGGTTGCCAAGTGAAATTGGCTACTGGTGGCACATTTCCTGATATGAGAATGCTTTTATTTATTGCCAAACAATAAATTTGCTGTGCAAAGATATTACTTGCTGTAATGTGTGTTAAATTGAGGGAAGTATATCCTGTTTTCAAAGGATGGAACAATATTTTTACAATATTTATCTCCTCCGCATCTTTTGCTTCATCCACATATCCAGCAAATTTTATTTTCCCGCTATCAATAGAATATGAGAGGGCGAGGGAATCATTCTCTATTTCTTTTGGCATCAAAAAGGTATCATCATAGAGAAGGGTGAAATTGATGCTATAAAATTGGGTTGCATTTGTAAGATTTACATATGCTACAAATTCTCCATTTACTGCATCCCCTGCTTCAATTTTCAATTCAGAAGAAGTGAAGGCAACAGTTAAGTTATACCAACTCACCTCTATCTTTTCCGCATTATAGTTGCTTAAATTCCCTTCTATGATTATATTAAATTTCCCTTCCATAATTGGAATAACTTTCAATAGGGCAAGATAGCCATCTCCATTTACTCTCCCATCTGATGAAATAGCAACAATGCGACAAACTCCATTTTCAATGGAGTAACTCACCACAATTTCCGTAGCATTAATGCTTCCATTGCATACCTCTACAATATCCATCGCAGACGAATTGTATTTTATGAGAAAGTCTGCAGAATAAAAATTCTGGAGATTGCTGGTGGAAATATATATGGAAAACTCCTCTCCTTTCTTTACAGTATGGGGGGAAGAGAGCTTTACATCTGCGGCTATTGATGAAGTGGCAAAAAGAATAAATGCGAAGAGAATAAAAATTATCTTCTTCATGTTGCTCCCAGTATTTTATTTACAATTATCTGCAAATCACTATTATCTACTTTTCCATCACCATTTGCATCCGCAGGAGGATGAGCAGCAAGACTATCCATTCCTTTTATTATTCTTTTCACCATTGCAATATCAAGAGCATTTATCACTCCATCCATATTTGCATCTCCTCTTTCCCATACTTTCACTTCCTTTTCCATATAACCTTTATTACCGTATGCATCAACTACTGTTAAATTAACAATAAATGAGCCAGAAGAAGCATAGATGTGGCTAACATTTCTTCCATATGCAACACTACCATCTCCGAAATTCCAAATACATGAAACAATATTTCCGCTATAACTTGCATTAAAGTATGCTGTTTCATTAACAAAGATGACAGTATGAGTGAAATTTACTCCCACCTTTTCCATCGTATAGAAATGATATAGAGAGGTTTTATTAAATGCAACTCCATCGCTTACATTTACATACCAGCCATAATTCCTGCCATAATCAAGTTTCACTGCCACGCTGACAATACCACCATATGTCTCAACTTCATAAATTTTGCTTCCATTTTGCCAGAAAAATTCAACCCTTATTAAATCTCCATCAGCATCAAAAACACTGGCAACCAGCGAAGTTTCAACGCCAACAACTGTGCCGTTTTCTGGAGAAATAATATCTATCTCTGGCACATGATTTTCGCCTGCTTCCGTTGTGAAATTCTTTACTTCTCCATACGAAATTCTTCCATTTGAGCCAACCGCCACAGCTCGATATTTATATTCGACGCCATCATCAAGATTATCTATCTCAACACCATATTTCCCTGTTGAATTAACGATGATAACTTCAGTTGCCATCCTTTTATCATTCCAGTATTCAAACCATAGATAGCATGAGTTGCTTTCTCCCATATCGCTTATATTTGCATAAAGCGTTGCATTGTTTTGCCCTGCTACCGCCTCCATGGTCTCGACGCTTGGTGGAGAAGGTAATGAGATGGTTTTGAATGATAGGTTCGTTCCATACGAAATTCCCTGGCTGTTTTCTACGACAGCCCTATAATAATATGTAGTATTTTCCTTTAAGCCCGATATCACCTCGCTGAACTCTCCCTCGCTGCTCATAACCTTTTTGGCAGTGTGTTGCTTTTCCCCGCCATCCTCCCAGTATTCAAAATAAACATAGCATGTATCATCTCCACCCATATCTGTCAGATTGCCTTTTAATATAACAGCAAATTCCATTCCATTCGTCTCTGCCTTTGCTTTAACCGCGAGGGTTTCAAAAGTCATATCATAGCCATAAGATTTGCCCATGCTATTTTCTGCCACAGCACGGAAATGATAAACTGTGCCAGGCTGCAAGTCATATACTTCTATCTCCACAATTCCGCTTTCATTTACTTCCTTCATTTCTGTTGAAAATCCATATAATGTGCTGGTTCCATATTCAAACCACACTTTGCAACTTTCATCTCCTCCCAAATCAATTAAATTGGCATGAAGTATGGCGGAGTGGCTGGTTATATTCGCTGCATCGAGAGTTGTTACAGAAGGCAATATAACATGAGGGGTGAATGATAAATCATTTCCAGCAACTGTTCCAGCTGCATTGCTTGCAACCGCTCTGAAGTGATATTCCACTCCAAGCTGAAGATTGGTTATTGTATAGGAAAAAGAAGATGGAGAAGTTTTTGTTAAAGGGTGCGTGGAATAAGCATAATCCTCCCAGTTTGAATGAGCAACAACATCATAAACAAACCATACCTGGCAACTGCTCGCTCCCACCTTACTTAAATATCCATTGAGTGTTGCAGAGTCATAGCCAACATTGCTTGCAGGCTGCGTTGCCACAGTCGGCAAAGCAGGAGGAGTATGAAAAGTTAAATCGTTACCATAAGAAATTTTTCTGCTGTTCTGTGCAACAATTCTAAAATGATATGTTGTGTCTGGTTGCAATCCAGATATTGTAGCAGAGATGCTTGCCGGCGTATATTTTGTCTGCTTTGATGTTGTATAGCCATATGCTGTTGTCTTTCCATATTCAAACCACACTTTGCAACTTCCATCTCCTCCCAAATCAATGAGTTCTCCGTTCAATTTTGCAGATGAACTTGTAATATCCGTTGCATCTAATGTTTCCACACTTGGGGGAGCAATGAGAGAGAAACTTATGTTTTTGGATGTTTCTGTAACATCCAGCACAAATGTTTTACTATTCTCTTCATCACCATATTCACAATACACTTCTATTGTATCTCCATCCTCACAATTTTCAAGGTTGAACAAATCTGCCTGATAATATCCATTATCCTCAGTATAAATCACAAGCTGTGTGGATTTTGATAAATCTTTCACATATACAGCTACATTTGAGAGAGGATTGCCATGTGAATCTTTTATATATCCATATACTGGAAATGGTTGATCAAGAGCATTTCCTCTCTCCATTATGCTCATAACTCCTGCAAGCAGGAGCATCGCCACCAACAAACTTTTCATTTTCCTCATTTCATCACCTCCATTATAAATTCGCCACCATCTGCGACTCTTAAAACAATACAATCTCCCGGCTCAATAACAAAATCATACTCTGGAGGAGATATACCAACTATATAACTATCAAAAGCTCCCTTACTTGTATTCCACTTGCTAACTACACTTCCCTCAGGCATTATGTCTTCGCCAATCATTGAGGCAAGTTGAGATGCGGTGGTGGCATATAAACAACTCCATGCAATATGATTTACCACATTATTCTCATTTTTTATTAGCTCCACTATTCTATCCTGCAATTTTATCGCTGTTTCATTGAAGGATCCGCTATTTGCAACTCTCAAAACGACAACATCATAAGGCTCAATAACAAAATCATACTCTGGAGGAGATATACCAACTATATAACTATCAAAAGCTCCCTTACTTGTATTCCACTTGCTAACTACACTTCCCTCAGGCATTATGTCTTCGCCAATCATTGAGGCAAGTTGAGAGGCTGTAATGGCATTGCTCAGCCATGGAATGTAATTTACGACATTGTTCTCATTTTTCACAAGCAGTATAAAAGTATCAACCCTAACAATTTTTGATATACTCGCATTCATACTCCCATTGTAGATAGTGAGAGTAACATTGTAAAGATTGCCAATTGAATAAACATGCACTGGATTTTTTTCATTACTCGTTGTATTATCTCCAAAATCCCAGTGCCAGAAGGAGGCGGCGGTTGAAAGGTCAAGGAAGTGTATTTCATGTTTTGAAATCGCAGGTTTTGGAGTATAATCAAAATCAGCTACCAGCTGTATTGAACTAACCACTATTTCCTTCACTATCCATGCCATTGCCCCATCATCATCTCTTACAGTAAGATTTACAATATAACTTCCCTCATCAACATACACATGGCTAACATTCTCTCCATATGCAATGCTTCCATCTCCAAAATTCCATGTATAGTTGGCAATGTAGCCATCTAAATCATATGAAGTGGAGTTGAACTGGATGCTTCCTCCAACTA
>CAZTDS010000093.1:0-4450 GCA_964612535.1 uncultured Thermoplasmatales archaeon | reverse complement strand
TCTATCATTTACGCTTCTGAAATGAAGGGATATTAAAAATGTTTTCTATTTGGAGGATTAATTTTAACAAAAATGGAGGAAATGCTCCAAAATTTTTTAACAAAAGTATAGAGGAGATAGCGGATAAATATAATGTATAAACAATTGTTAAAAAGTTTTTTATAGTATATGTGTTTTTATGCACATGTCATTAATAAGTGAGGAAGATGGAGAATATATAAAGGATAGATTCAAAAAAGAGCTTGAAGGAAACGTAAGGATAATTTATTTTACACAGGATTTTGAGTGCCAGTTTTGTAAAGAAACGAGGCAGATTCTGGAAGAAATAGCAGAATTGAGCGATAAAATAAAGCTTGAAATCCATGAATTTGATAAGGAAAAGGAGTTAGCCTCAAAATATGACATTGATAAAATACCCGCAACTTTAATTTTTGGAGAAAAAGAGTATGGCATACGTTTCTTTGGTATTCCTTCTGGCTATGAGTTTTCCACATTGATAGAAGATATTATTCATGCTTCTACGGGAAAAACCGGCTTGAAAGAAGAGACGAAGGAAGAGATAAAGAAAATAGATAAGCCTTTGCACATTCAGGTTTTTGTTACTCCAACATGTCCTTATTGTCCAACGATGGTTCACCTTGCACATCAGATGGCGGTGGAAAATGAAAATATAAAAGCAGATATGGTTGAAGCAATAGAATTTCCACATCTTGCTCAGAAATACGAAGTGATGGGAGTGCCCAAAACGATAATTAATGATAAAAGGGAAATTGTAGGTGCTGTTCCAGAAGAAGTTTTTCTGCAGGAAATAAAAGAAGCAGTAAAATAATGTCGGGGGCGGGATTTGAACCCGCGACCTCCTGATTTCTTAGCGAACCCTTCAGCTGCGCTTATGAGTCAGGCGCTCTAACCAGTCTGAGCCACCCCGACAGACAACTCTTAATATCAATTTCAATATAAAAAAATTGCTTCAGTGAAGTTCGAAAATGGAAAGAGGAAACACAAACCCTCTACTCATTTTTGGGGTAAAATGCTGAGAAGAGCATTGATTTTGGATCCCCAACATTTATATATGATAAAATCCTTGCAAATAAAACCGTCATGGAGCTATTCTATGCTGGTTTTTTAAAGGAGAAATTAAAATGAAAATAGGAAAAATGGTAAAAGATAGAAACATAGTTGAAAATTTAGCCAGAGATGATATCGTTGATGCAACAGAAGTGCAGGAAAAAGCAATTCCTGTTATAGTGGAAGGCAAAGATGCTGTTGTGCAATCTGAGACAGGCTCGGGCAAAACCCTTGCTTTTGTACTACCAATTGTCGAAAAATTGCGTGGCGAGGGCATAAAAGCACTCGTTATAGCACCAACAAGAGAGCTGGCAAAGCAAATAACAAGTGTTTTTAAAAAATACACCCACCTCAAATCAGTGAGTATATATGGTGGAGTTTCAATAAGCAGGCAGATTGAGGAGTTGCAACATGCAAATGTGGCCGTTGGCACGCCTGGCAGGCTGCTGGATTTAATTGAAAGAGGAGAGCTTAGGTTATCAGGGATTCAATTTCTTGTGCTTGACGAAGCGGATAGAATGCTTGATATGGGCTTTATTGAGGATATAGAAAAAATTATTGAGGCAACAAATGAGCATAGACAAACGCTTCTTTTTTCAGCCACAATACCAGATGAAGTTATAAGAATAAGCAGGAAATATATGAAGAATCCAATAAAAATTTTGATAGAAAGGAAAACAACGACGGTTAAGCAAAAACACTTATTTTATGTTGTATCTGTAAATGAAAAATTTTCTTTGCTCGTTCATCTTCTTAAAAACAGCAATGGTTCTCATTCCCTGATTTTTTGTGCCACCAAAAAAATGGCTGATAGTGTTGCAGCACAACTCAAAATGTACGGGATAAAAGCAGAGGCAATTCATGGAGATTTGACTCAAAAGCAGCGTGAGCAGGTGCTCCATAAATTCAGGAAAAAGATGGTTAGAGCACTTGTTGCCACAGATGTGGCTGCCCGCGGCTTGGATATTGATGGCATTACCCATGTCTATAACTTTGATGTACCAAATGAAATAGAGATGTACACACACAGGGCGGGGAGAACAGCAAGGATGGGCAATGAAGGTATGGTTATTTCTATTGTAAGCGACAAGGATTATGTTCTTTTTGGAAGAATACACAGGGCAAAGGGAAATCTGGAAGAAGTGGAAAAGCCACAATTCCAAAAAATACCCTTCAAAATAGACAGATATAATAAAAAGAGGCAGAGAAAAGGATATTACAGGAGAAGGTATTAAATTTCCTCGAATCTATCCTTCAATTTTTCCATCACTTTTGGCAGCGTTGTGTATTCCATTTCCTCAAGTGGCAAACGATGCGGTTCAAAGGGGCCGTGGCGGCGCATATATTCAGCGATTTCCATTGCTTTGCGGCGTGTATAATCGAAGGCAACATCATCGAAGAGATCTTCACATCCTGTTAGCATGCCATTTTTAACTTGGAATCCAATCGCTACTACTCTCGGAGGGCCGTCGAAGCGAGTGCATTTTGCATCCTTTACTCCAACAGGCATTATCGGGCCGTTGTGGCTTCCGCGCATCCATCCTGAGACGAGATGTAGGAAGGCAAAAGGCTCTAAAACTTCTCCTAAGGCGGGTAATCCCGATTGACATCTAACCGCTGCCACCGGATCATCTTTGCCAATATATTCACCGGCAATCTGGAAAAGCTTTTCAGTTGAAACTGCTGCCACTGGTTCATTTGATGGAAGTTTTCCACCTTCCTTTGGGAAAACCCTTTTTATAACAAATCTGGATTTTGCCCCAATTAAGGCAAGTAAATCATACATTTCTTCGGGTGTTTTCATAAGAACTCTTTTGTGCTCCTTTATATCCCATACCTCAAATACAAATCCTGCATGCAAACTCGGATCTATAATGAGGCCAGCAGTATTGAATGGGTCGGCAAAAATTCTGTATATGGGCAGATTGAAGGCGCCGGGCTCTGTTTTGTCCATTAAAAAAGCAACAACTGGCTCGGATTTTCTTTCTGTAAATTCCATCTCAGCAATGCCCGGCCCCATGCCCTTTATATTGCCCGAAAAAGCATCTTTCAACAAGTCCTGGCCAGCGCCATAGAAACCGCATTCCTTTGCCACTTCTGTAGCTGCCTTAAAAACATTCCATGCCAGGCCATGAACTTCCTCATTGTCCTCCCCTTTATCGTGTGTCATTATCAACTCCAAATCATCTCCACAATTTGTTACGAAAAAATCTTTTATTATACCCGTCTCTTTTGCTTCTTTGAGTTTCTCCTCTGCCACCTCAATCAATTTCTCATTAACCTTTGCATGCCCGGGGCAACCACCAACATCCGCCTTTATAATGCTAAAAGTTGTCTTCATGATTTGGTAAAGTTTAATTGATTAAATCTTTTACTGTTTGCCATTATTAACACCGATTTGTTTTATGAATACGAGAGTAGTGTTGATGGCACTTCTTCTCATATGCAGATAAGTCAAGTATGAAGATGATACTCAGCCATATCAATGGCTTTGGGGTGAAAAAGCTTTTGGAAAACATACAATAAAAGTTGTGGCATATAATGTGGAAAAAGTTAAGAGGCAAGATGAAATTAAAATTATAATTTTCAATTTTTGGGGAGGCAATATGCATTCTTTCACAGCAAATTATTTTATACATCTCTGTAATATATACGAGGAGGTAAGATGAGAGGACTACTTGCCATATTTATGAGTTGTTTGGTGCTTTTTGGTGGAATCAGCATAGTTCCAACAAATGCAGCAATTGTTTCAAAACATGCAACGCTTGAGATACCATCGCCTCGTATCCTCGATGATGGAGAATATATCAGAGTGGCATTAGATGAAGAATTGTATGTGATGGCTCCCGGCAAACCTTTGCTTCCGCGCCTGCTCAAAGTGTTTGAGCTGCCATTTGGTGCCAAGGATGTGAGCGTGGATGTAAAAATAAGCGATGTGCATGAAACTTATGTATCTAAAAAAATAATGCCATCGCCAGCCCCTATGCCGCTGACGCCAATAAAAGGATATGTTCCACCTCGCAAAGACAGCACAATTTACAGCAGTCATAAGCTATATCCATCAGAATGGTACAGTTATCGGATTGGTTGCGGATTAAATGAAAGAAACGAGCATGTCACTTTTGTAGTGGTGAATATCTATCCAGTGAGATATATTCCGGCTGAAAATAAGATAATAAGTGCGGAAAAGGCCGAAATAAGTATAAACTATAGGCCACCAAAAGATATGCTTCCTAAAAAGAGTGTATATGATATGGTAATAATAGCTCCTTCTGAATTCACATCCGAGCTTGAAAAACTTGTAGAGCATAAAAACAATCACGGCGTAAAAACAATCCTGAAAACAACCGAGGAAATATACGCAGAATATAGCGGAAGAGAT
>CAZTDS010000092.1:4178-4561 GCA_964612535.1 uncultured Thermoplasmatales archaeon | reverse complement strand
ATAAAAAGACAGATTAAAAAAATAAAAAAAGAACTGGAAAAACTGGAGAGAGAGTCACTATAAATACAGAGTGAAGAAAGGATATTATCTTGTTACCATAGCAGGATACACAAATGCAGGAAAAAGCAGCCTGCTAAATAAACTTACTGGAGAAAATGTTGAAGTGGAAGAAAGATTGTTTTCCACATTATCAACAACCACACGAATAATAAAAGATGAAAGAAAGCCCATACTGGTTACGGACACGGTAGGTTTCATAAGAGATTTACCCCACTGGCTAATAGACTCCTTCAAATCAACCCTCAAAGGAATAGCACTTTCTGATGTGGTTGTGCTGCTTGTTGATGCAAGCGAGGAAAAAGAAGTAATTGCTGAAAAAATGG
>CAZTDS010000092.1:1787-4168 GCA_964612535.1 uncultured Thermoplasmatales archaeon | reverse complement strand
TGAACGTATAAGATTTCAAGGTGACAAAGTTTATTTCTATAAAAGAAATAATGGGTGTGAATATCAACCAGAAAATTTTGATAGGATTTAATAAATCTGATAAAATAAATATCACAGAAAAAAAAGAGAAAATTGAGTATTTGAAGGATATTATAGACGATAGACCTTATGTTTTTTTATCTGCCAAAACAGGAGAGGGGATTGAGGAATTGGTGGAAATGATATGCGGCTCCCTACCTGAAAATGTAACAATGAAAATAAAATTTCCAGAGAAAACAGGCAATAATGATCTTTCATTTATATTTGGCAAAGGTATAGAAATACTATACCTCGGTAACTTTGGAGAAGACACATATATAAGCTGTAGCGATAGACTCAAAGAGAAGATTATGGGTAAATGTATAAAGAGTGGTGCAGAAGTAAAAATTATTAATAAGGTGGCATAAAATGGAAAAAGAAAGAATATTGAAAGATATAAAATTGTTTGAGGAAAATACAAGAATATTTGATGATGAGAAATGGAAAAATAATAAGGTAATTGAAATGGCAAGAAGATACTATGATGATGCAAAATATTATCTTTCAAAAAAGGATTTTTTTACTGCATTCGGCTGTATAAATTATGCCCATGGTCTCGTAGATGCCATTCGAATGGAAGAATTTAAAGGGGAGAAATAGATTCTGAGGGTAATATGCATAAAATAGATATTTCGATTGGAAAGGACTTGTTTGAAGAGAATAATAAAATCGCAAAAAGAAATAATGAGGTACTTAGAGAAAAAAATGTATTTTCTGTTGATTTTATGGGCTCAATAGGCTCTGGCAAAACGCTCATTATTGAAAAAATAGTTGAAAAATTGATAGGAAAGAAGAAAGTGGGGGTGATAGTTGGGGATGTCACAGGCGATGATGATTATAAAAGAGTGAAAAAATACAACATACCTGTAGTTAATATAAATACAGGGAAGGAATGTCATCTTGATGCACATCTCATAGAACATGCTCTGGAGGATATTGATATCAACAATATAGATATACTTCTCGTAGAGAATATAGGTAATCTTGTATGCCCTGCGGATTTCATGCTTGGATGCGACAGGAGAGGCGTTGTCATATCGGTTACTGAAGGGGATGATATGGTCAGAAAGCATCCTTTAATATTTCAGATATCGGATTTCGTTGTTATAAATAAGGTTGATCTTGCGGAGTATATGGACGTGGATATTGACAAAATAGTTAGGGACCTGGAAGTAATTGCACCTAAAAAAGTTTTTTTGACAGATGCAAAACACGATAAAGGAATTGATGAATTAATAGACTGGCTTATATGGGGAAAAAATTAATTTTGGTAGGGGTTGGGCATGTATTTGACATCTCCGAACAAATAAGAGGAATAATAAGTACTATAAATCCAGATGCTGTTGCACTCGAACTTGATGAAGACAGACTTTACTTTCTTTTAAATCCTTCCTCTGGGAAAAAATCCCCCAATATCTTGTATCTATTATTGTCAAAAGTGCAGGATAAAATTGCGAGAAAATATGGTGTTAGTACAGGCTCCGAAATGGTAGCAGCCGCGGAAGGGGCAGAAGATGTTGGTGCAAATATTTTATGTATTGATAAAAGTGCGAAAGATGTTATAGAAAAATTGTGGGTATCTATTCCCTTAAAGAGAAAAATATTGTTGATGTTGGGCACATTATCATCTATTTTTATAAGTAGAAAAAAAGTAGAGAAAGAATTGCAATATTTTGAAGAAGAACCATCATATTATTTTGAACAGATAGATAGTAGTTTTCCAGAATTCAAAAAAGTTCTTATTGATGAGAGAAACGAATTTATGTGCAATATGTTGAAATCATATTTCAAAAATTATGATGTTATTATAGCATTTGTTGGTGAAGGGCATATAATCGGAATGCAGAAGATTATAGAAGAAGAGAATGAAATAACCCTAATAACAATACATCTTAAGGACCTGAGAGAAAATAACTGGAAAAAACTCATTTAAACGATATCCACTCCGCCACCTCTTCCTTTTTAAAATTTTCATCCATTTTTTTTATCAACTCTTCAAAATTTTTAAAGGGCCTTCCAGACATAATTCTTATAGCCCTTTTTCTTCCGATATGAGGTAAATTCTCAATTGCATTCATGCTTGCATAGTTCACTCTCAGTGGATATTCAAGTCCTGTAATGCTTCTGTATCCATATCCTTTTATTTTAACATCAACAAATTTTCCTACACACTCCTTATAAGGTAATCCTACCAGGAGGGGATATGTACCGATTTGCCGTCCAAATGTTGAATTTCCTTTATTAATTTCCAAGAAAACATCCCTCAATATAGTTCCATATAGCACTATTTTCGTAAGCACAGG
>CAZTDS010000092.1:0-1777 GCA_964612535.1 uncultured Thermoplasmatales archaeon | reverse complement strand
CCCATATAATATATTCAACCCCGGAAGAAAGCAAGGCATTCCATTTTCTCCCCTGTCTTTTCCCACCTCATTTATTATTTTAATTGCTTCCATTACCTGATCAGGGGTGGCATTGAGATTGTTTCTTTTTATTACTTCTAAATCTGCAGTTTCCATGCCAAGTGCAGCCGTATTTCCCGAAGTGCAATATTGTTTTATTAACTCGGTAATTTTCATAGATTTGTCCGGGTATTCTGCAACAACTGCGGGATTAACATTATCTATATGTAGAACCTTCAATTCAGGTGCATTTCTTTTTATACCTTCGAGAAGTTTTTTTATGGCATCCACATTCGGCTCAGGCACCTCTCTTTTTCCAATTCCAGAAGCCCCGTAGGAATAAAAACAGGACTGGCAGCCAAGTCGGAAATTCCTTACCCCTACACTATACAGAACCTTCACTTCTTCTATGATATCGAGAGTTTCTCTCATCAGCGGCTTTCCAAATAGAGGTTCCATACAAAAACTGCAGCCGCCGGTAAAATATCTTGTGCATCCTCTATATGTTTCCACTTCAGCAATCAAAACATCCGGAAAATCGGGATGGGCTTTTGCTATTTCTGCTCCAAGAACACTCCATCTTTTCCATTCCCCAACACTTCTTCTTCTATCACTTATTTCTCCATTTAAATAATCAAAAATAAAAGCATCAGCATCATTTTTTACAGAGTAATCCACGAGTTCGTTCCATTTCCTCGGTTTCTTCCCCCCTCCCTCACCTATGCCGTATGTTGCGGCAGCCCCGCCGAGGATCTTCACTCCTTTAAATGAAGATGTGATTTTGGAAAACTCTTTGAAAGAGATGGGCATACCCCTGAGATATCTTCCAGGCACAACAGCCCCGGTTATTATGAGAAGAGTCTCTCCTTCAATATTTTTTCCCTTCCTCCACTGGTCTATTGTCAGGTACTGGTATTCGTGTCCTGCATCTCTTACTGCACCTGCTGCATATCTAACATATGGAGAAATATAAGGGGGTACACCAAGGCATGAAGGCTCGTCGACATAGCCATCAAGTATTGTTATTCGCACAATGTAAAATGGTTACAATATTTTAAACTTCCAGTGGAAATAGGGGGGTGTGGCTATGTGCTGAAATCCATCAAACTCACATGGCTGTTTTTAAGATTGACAATCGGAACCTTTGCAGGGTCAGGAGAAAAATCCATCATCTTCTGGTAATCTGTCTGCGACTGCCATGTGGAGGCATTTATCAGGACAATCCCTCTGTACTTATCAATGGCTGTTGTATGTATGTGGCCTGTCACAAAGATATCCGGTAATCTTTCTATCAACAGGTAGTCCTTCTTTTCGGGAGCGAGAGGCGTGCTGTCACCATATATCGGCGCCATATGGCGACGCTGCAACATACTCTTCATTATTGTGGCAGGGTCATTCTGGTTAACTCCTATGCGCGTTGAAAAATCCTGGAGCGATTGCCCATGGTAAGAAAGCACATCCACTTCTCCAATCTGCATATAACATGGATTGCCTGCAAAAATAATATTCATATCAGAAAATATATCCTGCACCTCTTTTCCGAAGGCGGGCTGGGGGAGGGCGGGGCGCACAGCATCATGATTTCCCGGCTGCATAATAATTTTTATATCCTCAGGTATCCCGGACATCTCCTTTGCAAGTGCTTCATACTGCCCGTAGATGTCCTCTATCTCCAGGTCATTTTCCTGCCCGGGGTATATGCCCACGCCGTCCACAATATCTCCTGGCATTATTATGT
>CAZTDS010000091.1:0-4858 GCA_964612535.1 uncultured Thermoplasmatales archaeon | reverse complement strand
CGGGCATTGAGCTTGGAAGGCTCATATCCTAACCAGCTAGATCACGCCCGCCTGAGGTATAAAATAGAACCCGATTTTAAATTTTTCCTCCCTGTTTCATCTATGCCATATCATTTGCATTTGCAATAACTTTAAATATTCATTAAATCTTTCTTAGTGATTGGCATGGAGGAAATATACGGTATTGAGGAGTTTAAAGCAAATTTTAAGAAGATGATCGAAGAAATAGATTCAATTATTAAAGGTGCCTATCAGGAAAAAGAGGCAATGGAAAAACTGCGAAAATTATTTTCAGAGGAACAAATAGAAAGGTTTGAAGAGATCATGGAAGCCATGAGAAGGCGGAGCAGGGAAGCGGAGGAACGAGCTCTTGCCGCCCTTCAGGAAGCAGAGAGATATAAAAATGAACTCGAAAAGGAAAAGATGAGGCTCGAAAAGCTGTGGGATGCATATAAAAAGCAGGAAGATGAATTTTCAGAAAAAGATGCTCAGATTGAAAGGTTACAGGAAATGCTTCTCGAAAAGGAAAGGGAAATAGAAGAATTGAAAAAGCAACTGGACGAAATGGCAGAGCTTAAGGAAAAACATGAATTGCTTGAAATGCTCAAGAAGGAGCTTGAGGAAAAAACAAAGGAGCTTGAGGAAACAAAGATAGAGCTTATTAAGGAAAGGGAAAAGAGAAACAGTCTTGAAAAGGAAGTGGAGAATTTAAAATCATATATTCCATACAAAAAGCAGGCTGAGGAACTGATGGAAAGGGTGAAAGAGCTTGAGCCACTCAAGGAATTGATAAAATACAAGGAGAAATACCAAGAAATAGAGGAGCTTTACAGGAAGGAGCAGGAAAGACTGGCAAAACTTTTCAAGAAATTCGAGGAGATTTCAAAAGAATATGAAGAGGCAAAGGCAAAACTTGAGAGATGGGAAGCATGGTATAACGAAAATAAAGAATATATTGAGATGGCAGCAAATGCATTCAGTAAATTCAAACTCCCTGAATAACTATTTCCTTTCCAGATCCTCTCCCCCATAAAATAAATTTTGAATGGATGCATACAGATCTTCCATTCCTTCCCACGTTTCAGCGGAAAGAGGTATAAAAGCTGTGTGAGCCTCCATTTCTTTTATAACTGTCAGAATTCCCTCATTCATTCTTGAATAGAGCGATGATGCCTTCATTAATTCTTCATATAAAGCGTCCGGGTTGCTACCCCACTCCCTCATCCTCTCCAGCATTTCTCCATCAACCATGTCTATTTTCGTTAAAATATTTACCAGCGGGGCCTCCAGCCTGAACTGGGCGGTGGCGGAGAGAAGAAGTTGCGAGGCAAAGTTGGCTGGAGTTGTGGCAAGAGAGGGGTCTATAAGAAAAGCAAGGAGAGAACGATTTTTCCCGAGGTGATCGATTATTATTTTTCCTGCACTTCTGAAGGCAAAAAGTTCGAGTTGGCCTGGCGTATCAAAAAGCACATAATCCGCCCTGTATTCCCCAAGCCTTTCCTCCAGCTCTTTTATGTTTAATGCAAGCATGTCGGCACAGAGTATCTGCGCCCCATTTGGTCCCAGTTCATATTCCTTCATAACCTCATCCAAAGAGATCCATTCTCTTATATCTATCTCCGGAGCATATGGTATCTTTTTAGCCCCTGGATCAAGATTTATCGCTATACTGTCATATCCATTCCTTTTGCACCATTCATTGAAAGAGCCCGTAAGCATGCTTTTTCCTGAGCCCGCTGTTCCTATGAAATAAATATATATCATGTTAGCCACGAATCATTTCCATATGCTTTATTCTTTTCTCTATTAGTTTTCTCTTTCCAATATCATGCCTTATGAATATATCCCCCTCAACATATCTCAGACATTTTTCACAAATCTGTTCAGCTTCATCAATCCCATCAGCTATTCCCACAACCGCAAGGCTTCTCGATGTCGTTGTATATATTTTTCCATCCTTCTCATTTACGGAAGCATAAAACAGCAACCCTCCATTTTCCTTTATCGCCCTTTCATCCACCTTTATTTCCTTCCCAGCCTCTGGCTTTATTCCGTAACCTTTTGGCACAACATATTTACATACCGTACTTTTATTCGCAAATCTTATTTTCATCCTGCTTAATTTTTCCTCAATCATAGCCAGACATATATCAATAAAGTTTGTTTCCAATATTGGCAATACATTCATAGCCTCGGGATCCCCAAATCTTGCATTTATTTCTATAACTTTTGGACCGTCTGCAGTGAGCATGAATTGTCCATATATAACGCCCTTATACTCCCTTCCTTCTTTTTTTAATGCTTCTATAATTTTCTGGAGTATTGTTGCCGCCTCTTCATAATCATCTGCTGTCATAAAAGGAAGTAAGCCGCTTTTATGACTGTATGAACCCATCCCTCCAGTATTTGGTCCTTTATCATCTGGAAGCAATCTCTTGTGGTCCTGCACAGCGGGCATAGGATATATGGTTGAGCCATCGCAAAATGCCTGAAGGGTAAATTCCTCTCCCACAACTTTCTCTTCTATCAGCACTTTTTTGTGGCTCCCTATGCCCTTTTCAATAATTTCTTTTGCGTATTCTACCGCCTCCTCTATTGTATTAAAATGGTCTCCTGCAACTTTTACACCTTTTCCACCTGTTAAGCCAAGAGGTTTTACTGCAACATCTCCTCCAAGCATTTCTATAAACTCTTTTACCTCATTAACATCTTTAAAAACCCCACATTTCACACTGCCCTTTATATTATACTTTTCCATCAATTTTCTCATAAACTCTTTATTGGTTTCTATTTCAGCCGCCTCTTTAGTTGGCGACGCAACCATCACGCCCCCTTCCTGCAGGATATTTGTTACCCCTGCCTCCTCGGGCGCCTCTGGCCCTATAATGGCGAGTTCTATTTTTTTATTCAATGCATATTCCAGAACTTTTTCTGCATCTCTTTCATCATGCAGCATGTAGTCGTGTGCCAGTCGTTTTATCCCGGGGTTCGCATTTTTCATAAAGGAGTATAATTCTCCGCCACTTTCAACAACAGCCTTGCAGATAGCATGCTCTCGGGCTCCACCACCTATGACCAAAACTCGCATTAATTGGAATACTGAAACAGATAATAAATTTTTAGTCAAAAATTTTTTACCTACTTTAACTCCTCTATTTCGTCTATCCTCTCCTCCTTTATATATTCAATAACTTTTTCCGCTGCTTCTTTCACTTCTTTGCTCATTTTCCCGTATAAACTTTTTGGTTGAATTCCTATAAGAGTTATATCTGCACCTGTTAGCTCTTTAAGATGAGAGATGAAAAGGGAAAGAGGTATGGAATGTGTGGAAAATGATGCTTTCCCCACCTTTTCTTTAGGTATTCTCCTTATCTCGCCTGGCTTTAACCCCATATCAGCAGCATCTATAATAACCACTTTTTTTGGCTTGTATCTGATTATTTTACCAATGTAATTCTCTGGAACAGTTGCGCAATCTATCGCTATCCAGTCTTTATGTTTGAATTTTCTTGCAACATATACACCTATGCCATCATCACCATTACTTTTGTTGCCTACGCCAAGCAGAACATTCATCAATGTAATAGAAAAAACCATTTATAAATTTGCCATATAGTTGCATGAATATAGTCAATATGACATGGAAAGAAATTGCTTCATTGCCAGAGGATACCATTTTTTTCATATCGGTGAGTCCTCTCGAAGCCCATGGTCCTCATTTGCCAATATCAACAGATTTGGAAATATCCAAGAAAATAGAAGAAGAAACGATGAGAAGGCTCAGTGAGGAAGGCATAAAATGCGTTTCCTTACCTTCTTTGCCCATAGGCGTATGTAAAAGCCTTGAGGGTTTTCCCGGCACTATATCCATTAGCTGGAAAACTCTGCAAGACTTGCTTTTAGATATTATGGTATCGATGGCATCATATGGCTTCAGATATTTCATGATAATTAGTTTTCATATGGATTTGATGCATGTAAAGGCAATACATAAAGCCATAAAGAAAGCTGGAAAGAAGGGCATAGTTGCATGCGAACCACTTGCCCCCTATTATTTCAGAGGAGAACTTTTTGAGGATGTGCAGGAAGAAATTCATGCAGATGTGAAAGAAACTTCCCTGGCATTATACCTTTTCCCCGAAAATGTGAGAGATTATAAAATAAAGGATGTCAAAATAAGATTCAATCTTTTTAACTCATTAAGGAAATTCAAGGATTTGGGGGCGGAAGATGCCTATGTGGGAAGCCCGTCTAAAGCAAATGCAGCATATGGTGAGCATCTTTTCAACAAAATCGTGGAAAAATGCGTTGAAGCATCGTTTAAGCTAAAAAAAGGAGAAAAAATCGAACTTCCCGACAAACTCAGGATATTTCTTAGAATTTGATTATCCTCAGGAATTAATATATATCTGTCTCCAATATATCCATATGATACTCCCGTTGCCGCTCTGGCTAATAATTCTAATAGCCATCATAATATTGGTGGGCTGGAAAATAATAAAATTTGCCATAAAACTCCTTATAACAATCTTTATTCTCCTCTTTATATTTGCTTTTCTTTACTTCTTTGCCCACCTTATTTTTTAGGTTATATATCTCCTCCTTATTGTATCCACTGCCTTTTTCTCCTGCGGCTCCTCCAAAAGGAAGAAAAATAGTGAAAAGGAAATAAATGGAAACAGCAATATCAGTAAAATTACTGCCACAATCCACTGCATCATACCCATAAAATAAAATGCAAGCGTTAGCAGCGCAAGCATCAGGGCGGCAGCAAGCCGTCGCCGGTGCCTTTTCATTACATCCTTTTATTTCCATCCAATATATTAATTTTTCTGATTATCGAGCAAATGTGTAGTGT
>CAZTDS010000090.1:0-4988 GCA_964612535.1 uncultured Thermoplasmatales archaeon | reverse complement strand
TTTTATACCTCTAATTGTTAAATTGTTAGTGAAGGTGTGGAGGCGTCATTGGGAATATGGACTCGAGCTTAAACCATTCTGGATAAATTTAATTATATTATGGGTTAGCATCCCTCTTTTCTGCGAAATTGTTGGAAGGGCATTTGAGGTTAAATTTTTTGGTTTCCTCATTGGCTGTATAATATCGCTGATAAAAACATTCTGCGACTATATCCAGCTAAAGTATCTTTAAAAACCCCACTTACTCCATTTTCTCCCACCATATATTGGCTTTTCTATCATTTCCTCTATCCTGAGTAGCCTGTTATATTTTGCCACCCTTTCTCCTCGCGCCGGCGCCCCCGCCTTTATTTGCCCGCATTCAAGGGCGACAGAAAAATCTGCAATGAAATCATCGCATGTTTCTCCTGACCGATGGGAAACCATGATGCCGTAGCCATTTTCCTCACATATCTGTGCAACTTCTGTGGCCTCGCTAACTGTTCCTATCTGATTTGGTTTAAGCAGAAGAGCGTTGCATACTCCTTTCTTTATTCCTTTCCTCAATCTTTTTGGATTTGTCACAAAAATATCATCACCCACAATCTGTATCTTGTTACCCATCTTTTTTGTTATCTCCGCAAATGCCTCCCAATCATCCTCACTGAATGCATCCTCTATGGAAACAATCGGAAATGTTTTGGCAAGCTGCACATAATAATCCAGCAACTCTCCAGCATTCATCTCTCCTGCAAGCATATATTTTCCATTTTTATAAAACGATGAGGCAGCACAATCCAAAGCCAGCATAACTTCATTTCCATATCCGTTCTCCTCTATCGCCTCAAGTATTATTTCCAGTGCTTCTTCTGTTTCCTTTAAAGGAGGTGCGAAACCACCTTCATCCCCAACATTTATGGCATTTTTCCCATACCTCTTTTTCAAATTCTCCTTAAGAGTATGATATACCTCACATCCCATCTGCATTGCCTGGCTGAAATTTTTTGCTCTAAGAGGAACAATCATGTGCTCCTGTATCTCCAGATCATTACCCGCATGTACTCCTCCATTTATCACATTCATAAAAGGCACCGGAAGCACTCTCGCTCCTCTCCCAATATATTCATAAGTTTCCATTTCTAGGGAAGCGGAGGCGCATTTGCAACAGGCCATAGAAACTGCAATACATGCATTGGCGCCAAGCAAGCTCTTATTCTTTGTTGCATCAATTTCAATAATTTTTCTGTCTATCTCTTCCTGCTGTCTCACATCCATTCCTTTTATAGCCGGAGCAATTATTTTCTCAATATTCTCCACCGCCCTCAGAACACCTTTTCCATGAAACTCTCTCCCGCCATCTCTCAGTTCAACCGCTTCTTCCTTCCCCTTCGATGCTCCCGATGGGGCAGCCGCCCTCGCCACAGCTTTTTCAGTTGCCACCTCTGCCTCAACTGTAGGATTTCCTCTTGAATCGAGAATCTGTCTTGCCTTCACCTCTTTTATGATGTGGCTCATAGAAAAAAATAACAATGACATATATTTACCTATGGATTTGCTCTCTGTCATTCTCATAGCTTTAGCCCTCTCAATGGATGCCTTTGCAGTTTCCGTCGCAACAGGGCTTAGGGAAACAAAACATGCATATGAAATGTCCTTTTCATTTGGTTTTTTTCAGGCTGTAATGCCCATTCTTGGATGGCTTGCAGGTAGTTATGTTAGAGGCACAATTTCATCATTTGACCACTGGATAGCCTTTGCCATTTTAAGCGCAATTGGCGTAAAAATGATTTATGAGGAGGAAAAAATAGCTCACATTAGAATCGATAGATATACCATTTTTCTCCTTTCCATAGCAACAAGCATGGATGCTTTTGCAATTGGCATCACCCTCTCATTTATTGGCTTTCAAATACTCCTCCCAGCTATAATAATTGGCACAGTAACATTTTTTGTCTGCCTTCTTGGCTTTTTAATAGCCGGAAAAATTAAAATCAGGAAGGCAGGCTTCGCAGGAGGCATAATACTCATTTTTCTCGCCATCAAAATACTTATTGAGCATTCGATTCAGTAATTTTTGCCAGGATATAATAAAGCAGGAAAACAAGAATGAATGTTGGTATGCTTGACCCAGCCCTCCCTATCTCCGAAAATACCGGAATGGAATAGCCCAAAAGACCTTCCGAGGCGAGAAGAATATAAAAGACGAAACCGGCAAACCATGATAGAATAGCTCCATGATTATATCCTCTGCTATACCAATACTTGCCTCTTTCCACGAAAAATTCTTTCACATCATAACCATGTTTTACAACAAAATAATCTGCTATCAGAATGGCAGTTAAGGATACAAAAGCACCTCCTATCAGCAGTAAAAAACTTTCATATTTTTCCATCGGGAGGAACATTGCAAGCAGGATGCCCGCGATGCCGACAAGAATAATTTGCAATCTTGCATTGCTTCTTGGCCTTATATTTTTGAAGGTTATTGCAGCCGAATATACATCGAGGAATGTTGTTGTGGCTGTGGAAAAAACAATTATGAGCATTGCTGGAATGCCTATGCCATATGAGGCTATTATGCCTATTGGATCCGCTTCCCCTATTGCCGCATTTGTCAGGCTACCTATAAAGTAAAAGAGAGAACTTGAAATGAAATAGCCAGTGAAGGTTGCCCAAAATGCTGCCCTTTTTTCCTTTCCAAATCTTGCATAATCAGCGACGAGAGGAGTCCATGAAAGAGGCATTGCTATTACCAAATCGAGGGCTAACATTATGCTTATATCTCCACTCGCCTCATAATTGAAAAGCTCCTCCATGGAAAATCTATTTATCGTTACATAAGTGAGCCATATACTGAGAAGGAGTAAAAGAACGGCAGAAATTTTTTCAAGTTTCTTCCATATGGAAGGAGTAACAAAAGCCCATGCTGTCACAATTATTCCGAGTATTGCAATCCATGCATGATAATATCCGCCAAAAACAGCATCCATGGCTCTTGCCCCCACAATGAGCATGATTGCAGTCCATCCAATAAGCTGAATGTAGTTGAGCAACGATGGCAAAACACTGCCCTTCACCCCCATAGCAGCCCTCGCCAGAACCATTGTCGGCAAACCTGTTTCACAACCAGGAATGGCAACAAGCGCCATAATCAGATTTCCTATGATATGGCCAATTATTATAATCAAAATAGCATGCAGCAAGGGCAGCGCCGGCGTGAGCAGCGCACCCGCCCAGAATTCAGCAATGCTTATCCCTGCACCAAGCCATATGGCAAAAATATCAAAGAATGTGAATATTCTTTTCTTTACTGGTTTTATCGAATATCCCTCCTCCTGCATAAGGGTAAAGCGGCAACAATATGAAATTTTTTCGGAATTCTATTACATGGAACAGCATTCTTTTATGCAAGAGGCAAATCCGGTAACATTCTAGGGATGTGTAAAGTTTTGCCTTGCGAAATTTGAGTGAGTGATAGCGAGTCATATAACTTTCCTGTTATACGCGCTGTTGGATCAATCATATTATTCACCGAAATTTTCCGAGCACGCTATCATTTTACCTCCTTTTGATATTCGACATAGGAATAAATGATCGTATAGAAGGCAACCGAAATTACAGGAATAAGAATGAAAAATATTGCGTAATCCTGAAAGAATATACCAATAAAAGCGATTATTCCGGCTATCTTGAACAGTTTTCCACCAATTTTATGAGTCTTTTCCCATACCCTTTCACTGCTCAATGTCCAGGGGGTCCTTATACCTATAAACCAGTTTCTCTTTGCATTTTCTACTAGAATCCCAATATAATAGAATAAGATACCCATAGCAGGCACCAATGGTTGAATCATACTGAATCTAATCCCTATATTCCACAGAAGAGTAAGAAGGTAAACATAAAACAAGTATGCGATCATCAACACTACAAATCCATCATAGTATTTTCTGAATTTCTCAATGTTTTGCTTCAGCGGATCTATTTTTGGAATTGCAATGAAAAGCGAAAATATCAACAGAGAGATTATTGGCATCAAAAACAATCCCCAAAATTTTGATATATATCCATCTACTTGCCCTTTAGCATTCCAGTGTGATGCCATTTTCTCGGGCATTTGAGGATAAAGATAGATGCCAATGATAAAAGAAAGCAAAATTATTCCTATGGCTATTATCTCACTTTTTCTCATATTCATAAATTGAAGTTTTGAACATTAATAGTATTTTCGTTTCTAAAGAGTTCAAAGATAGTGTATTCGATAAGAAGTATCAATGCAGTAATCTACAAATCAAATCCTTTTTCATGCTTCATAGCATAATCCAATGTGGCTTCTGCAAGGATTTGTAGGGTATCGAGTAGAGGGATTTTAATATCCTTGGGAGTAAGAATCAATGAAGGTTCAGTGCATTCAAGGATTATCTAATCAACATCATAGTTTTTCACTATGTCTAGATTTTTCTTTTTGTCAGAATATCAGATAAAAGCTCGCCATCCACGCCAACATTCTCTGTCTCATTATCATGGATTATGATGCTAACGTGATGAACCTTGTAAATCTCTCTGATAACCTCTGTAATTTTTCTCACGACTTCCCTCTTTGTTTCCACATCAACCTTAGGTCCTTCAATTATTACTGTCGGCATTTTTTATCACCTCTGCTATAGACATATCAGAAGGTTATAAAATCCTTTCATCATTTCTTTTTGCCAATAGCACAATGAAAGTTTAGAGGAAAAAGCAGCCTCAGGGGCACTTTGTTGGAATCAATGAAACATCTTCTTCTTTAGCGATTAGTTTTTCTATAAAAATCCCCATTATGACCACAAAAATAATTGTTAAAGCAAGCCTCGTAAACATGAACTTTGCACCCAAAAACTGAAGTTCCACCATCTCCTGTGGTATTTTTATGCATGCCCATGCAGAAAGAAAGATGACAATGTTGGATATGCTTGCTCCTTTTTTAATAAGTGATGCAGCTATTGGAAAAGCCACATAGAGAGGGCCAGTGG
>CAZTDS010000089.1:0-5049 GCA_964612535.1 uncultured Thermoplasmatales archaeon | reverse complement strand
TTGGGGCAGAACATGAAGATGGAAAGGAAGGGTGTATAAATAATTTTGGCATTAAAAAGCTCTAAATAATCGCAGAATATTATTTTTCCATGAAAGGAAAAAGAGTTATTGCCATTCTTTTGCTTCTGATGCTCGTTTCCACATATTCTATAGGGGAAAGGATTTTCAGAAGGGAGGTTGAAAAGAAAGAGATAGATACTGTTATATCGCAGGAAGGATTTGTAGAAAGAGCCATTGAGAAGTTAATGAAAATGGCGCACATGTCTGCTGTTTCAGCGGCAATAGTAAAAGATGGAGAACTTGTGTGGGCAAGGGGTTTTGGACTCGCTTATCGTGAGAAAAATATGGTTGCAGATGAAAATACAATATATCTCGTTGCATCCATTTCAAAAACATTTACCGCAACAGCTATTATGCAGCTGTATGAGAAGGGCTTAATAGATATAGACAAGGATGTCAATGAATATCTGCCATTCTCCCTCAGAAATCCAAGATATCCTGACGAGTCAATAACGGTAAGGATGCTTCTCGCCCATCAATCTAGCTTAGCGGAAGACCCGCCTGGCTTCTATTTTCGCTGTCCCGCCGGCTTAAAAATGGAGGATTATTTTGAGCAATGGCTTCATGAATATTTAACGCCGTCTGGCCTTTATTACATGCCACAGATATGGAGCGATTATGAGCCGGGAGAAAAAATGTTTTATGCGAATGTTGGCTATAGCCTGCTCGGCTATATCGTTGAGAGAGTTAGCGGAGAGAGTTTTGAAGAATACTGCAGAAAAAATATTTTTGAACCCCTTGCCATGAAAAATACCAGTTTTGAATTTGAAAATTTAAATATCAGCAGGATAGCGATGCCATATGTGTATTCCAGAGGAGAATATTATCCTCTCACATATTACTCCATCCTTGATTATCCAGCAGGAGGGCTGAGAACAAGCGTTGTAGATTTATCCCGTTTCCTCATAGCCCATATAAATGGCGGAGTTTTTGAAGGCACAAGAATTTTGAAAGAAGAGAGTGTGGAGGAAATGCATAGAGTGCAGTATCCAAGCGATACTTACAATTTCCAATATGGCCTGGGTTTCCAGATATGGGATATAGGAGGAGAAAGATATATTGGTCATACTGGGGGCTTATATGGTGTGGCAACAAAAATGGTTTTCAGAGAAAGTGATGGAACAGGAGTCATATATTTTATAAATTCGGGAGCAGATGATTTACGAGGAATTGTAGCATATTCATTGATTGAACGCCTCCTTTTCTGGAAAGCAAGTGGTTTCGATGCCAGCGAACTTTCAATAGATAAGATAAAGGCAACTGTAATGGCTAATCTTCATTTGATAGGAAAAGAGATTGATAAAGATGCAATTGAAGAGGAAATAAATTCTGCTTTTTCCCAACTCATCATTCCTTCATAGCCCTGTACCATTTCACCATATCCTCCACTGTAGTCTTTAAATCATAGGCAGGTTGAAATCCAAGTTCCTTTTTTGCCTTTTCCCAGCTTATTCTTCTCGTTGTTCCAAAACTCTTAACCCTAAACCTTGTTAAATATGGCTCCTTTGAAAAAATCTCATAAAAAATTGCTGCAATATAAGCAACATAATATGGCACATGCTTTTCCACCTTATTCACTCCAAGTTGACGAGCAATTTCCTCAAAAAGCTCTCTAACCCTGCATATAAAACTCACAACATTATATGTCTCCTCCCTCTTCCCTTTTTCCAGCGCCAAACGAAGACACCTTGCCACATCCGCTGCATGAGCAATCGTAACGAAGTTATTGCCATCACCCATATAGGACAACTCCCCATTTTTTGCCCTCGAAAGAAGGAGAAAACTCGCCTTCCCGCCCGCGCCGAGCACAAGGGGAGGACGCACAATGGTTACATGAAGTTGTTTATATTCCAAAAGCAGTTTTTCTCCTAGGAGTTTTGTTTTCTGGTAAATATTGATAGGCTTTTTTGGGCTATCCTCCGTTATCCATTCGTTTTTGTTGGGAAAACCATATACCCCTGCAGAACTTGTATATACAATTTTTTCTATTTCGTTAGCCATGCAAGCTTCAGCCACATTTCTTGTGCCCTCTACATTCACTTCATAAAAAATTCTTTTCTTTCCGTAATCAGATGCATATGCAGCATTATGGAAAACCGCATCTACTCCTTTTACCACTTCCTTCATTCTTTCTGCATCCCTTATATCTCCTGTAAGAATTTCAGCCCCCTCAATTTTCCTTTTTTTCCTCATTAACGCTACCACTTCATAACCATTATCCAGCAATTCCTTGACAATATATCTTCCTATGAAACCTCCCGCTCCTGTTACCAATACTCTCATTTAAGACTTAACCCCATGCATTATTTAAGTCTTCATTTTTATGATTAGCGATATCTCATCCATAGGTAATTCATGAATGCATTTAAAATGAAAAATTTCGCAAAAAATATATATGCTTCTTGCTTCTGTAGGAGGAGGGGATGATTGTGGATATAAGAAAGAAAATATTGTTGGTAGGTGTGGGTATAGCCGTGCTATCTGCGGCGATAGCAACGCAATATGCGACGATATCAATGGGGTATGAATTCAGCGTAGTGCATCCATCTGAGGGCTTTATAAGATTTGTTGCCCTTGATAACTCAACAAATGGACATAGATTGCTCACGGTAAATGAAACAACTGGAAATATGGTTCTTAAATTTGGGGATATTCCAAAGGGAATGAATAAAACATATACGGCAGCATTTGCAATAGTAAATGAAGAGGGCTTTCCGGTGAATATTACAGGGGTGAGTGTTAATGGAAGCGGGGCAAGTTATGTGAGAATATGGCTTCATTCAGATGCAACAAAAGATGCAACATCTGATACAAATGTGCTTTTGTGGAATGGGGCAGCGGTTTCTGGCTACTGGATTCTTGACGCCGGAAATAATAATGTGACAGATATGAATGGAGCATCAACAGCCACTCCATGGGATACAGACGATAATATAAGATATGCAGCTTCCACGCCAACGGCGACGAGCGGTTCAACAGATTTCGTATGGGTGCAGATTTCCATTGATACACGGGGTGCAGCAATGGGAGATTATAACGACGGCTACATAGAATTCCACTTTACATCTGAGGTGTAATCCCGCCTCTTTCCTCTTTCATTAATATCATGAGTGCAAGGAAGAAAATCCTACTGCTGATAGGTATTTCGATTATATTTGGAACTTTGATGGCGATAGTTGTGCAAATTAAATAGAATGAAAAAGGAATTGGCAATACTTACCATAATTGCAACATTTGCCTTTTTTATGAGCAGTGTGTATCTTCATGCTACTGAATATGCATGGCTTGGAACAGATTATGGCTTTTCCGTTGTTACAGGCTTAATAAAATGGATAACGACCACACAGGCAGATTTTGAGTGCAGCGGAAATGCCAATAGAAGTCATATTGATACTCAAAGCAGCCCTGGAGATGTTATTTTGGAGAAAAAAATTGCATGGAAAACATGGTGGAATTTATCATGGAAATATAGACTCAAGATAAATGTGACTAATAGAGCAGGGATAAGTCTTACAGATTATCAGATCCTCATAATTCTCACTCCAGAAACATTCAATTACAGTAAAGCAAATCCGGACGGAAGCGATATTCGATTCACGCTGCAAAAAATTAATGGCGAGGAAGAGCTATCATACTGGATTGAAGGATGGAATGTCTCTGGAATATCAAAAATATGGGTTAAGGTGACAGAAATTCCAGATACCAATGCCACCATATACATGTATTATGGAAATGAATTTGCGGAAAGCAAATCAGATGGAGCAGAGACTTTCATATTCTTCGATGATTTCGAAAATTCTTTACCATGGAATGAAAGTGGGCTATGGCACACAACATCAAAAAGATGGCACAGCAGCAACCATTCAAAATGGTATGGTCAGGAAACCACGAACAACTATGATACAGGTTCTCGAAATTACGGCAGCTTGGTTTCTCCACAATTCAATGGCTCTGGCAATATGAAACTTGAAATATGGTTCTGGAGGGAGGTGGAGAATTATGCAGGAGGATTGTATGATCAAACCATAATATATGATAGTGTTGATGGCACAACATGGAATGAAATATGGTATAATGACTCCAGCCATGCTTCGGATGCTCAATGGAAATTTTTGAGTATAGACATGACAGCTAATGCAAAATACATCAGATTCTATTTCGACACCATAGATGCTTTTTATAACGATTACTGGGGATGGTTTATAGATGATGTGAGAATTCGCAAATATGTTGAACCCGAGCCCATCGTAAATTTTGGAAACGAAGAATCCATGCAATGCTGGACAGATTATTTCGGCGGCGACTCAGCGCTGGAGCAGAAAGGAAATGTGAGTATAGAAAATGGAAATGTAATTTTTTCTACGCATCCGGCACACACATATGATTTTTCATTTAATGCAGGCGTTGATAGATGGGCATATCGTTATCAGGCATTTGATAATCCTCCATCTGACGATTCCACTCCTTCAATTCATTTTACCCCCATTCAATATACAAATATTGCAGATGATGATGCCATCATGCAGGGAGATTATGCAAAAAATCGGAGGTATGCTGCCCATCGCTTTGTTTTCCAGATAGAAGAGAATGTAAGCGATATAGAAAGTATTAACATTTTTTGGAATGGTATAGGGGGCAATGAGGGGAGTCTATCAGGATATGACGGAGCCTCGCTCTATATATGGAATTATTCTTCTGCCAGTTATGAACTGCTTGCTTCTACGCCGGTAGAATATGAAACAAATCTTACTGCTACAATTTATAATAATATTTCTCATTTTATTGATGAAAGCCATCGCATCATAATTCTTGTGGAGCAGAATGCATATTCGGTAAGGCGGGGTGGTACTTTCCTTAATCTGTCCTATATAGCAACAGACTATATATGCGTAAATGTGAATCTCTATGCTGCTGATGGCATTGTGGTATCATTACCTATTTCTCCAGAAAATCTTGCGGAGTGGAGAGAATTTTATGCTCATACTACCA
>CAZTDS010000088.1:0-5069 GCA_964612535.1 uncultured Thermoplasmatales archaeon | reverse complement strand
AAGGTGATTGCAACGGGAAATAAATTAGAGGAAATCAAAAAAATAATTTATGAGGAAACCACCACTTTTGGATGCAGGTATTACAAAGTTATGAGGGATAAACTGGAAAGAGAAACTGTGGAGGTTGAAACAGAATATGGGAAGATAAGAGTAAAAATTGGCTATTTCAATGGGAGGGCTATCAGCATTTCTCCAGAATATGAAGATTGCGCAAAAGTTGCAAAAGAAAACAGAGTTCCTATTCGAGAAGTATATGAAAAAGCCAGAGAAAGAGCCAGAAAAATCGTTTCTTAATACCCATTCATTGCATTCTTTTTATTATTGTGCCCACCCTTTCACCCTTTATCGCTTTCGTTAGATTCCCTTTCACCATCCCATTTATGAAATACACGGGGCATGGAATCTTCAATGCCTCATCAATTTTATTTCTCACCCCGCCTGTAACATCTATTCCCGCCGCTTCCTGGCGGAGCGAGAGCGAGATTTCCTCATTTATTTCCTCAATTAACCTTGCATCTCTATGCACCTTTGGATTCTTATCGTAGATGCCGTCAACATCCATGAGAAAAATCACTCTCTCTGGCTGCAATTTTCCTGCAAGATATGAGATAATTTGATCACCCGACAGAATGTCGATACCTTTATCTTTTGCTATAGCCACATCCCCAAAAAGCACAGGGATGAAATCTCTAGCAATAAATCCCTCAATCACTTTAACCCATCCATCAACTATCTGTCCTTCGTTTATAATGAAAATTGATGAGGGGCTGATTGAAAATGCAGGGAGATTCAAACTCAGAAAAATTTCAATAATCTTTTTATTCAATTCCAGCATTGCCTGATGTGTTTTGCTCACACCGACCATATTTTCTTTTTTCAGTCCTTCTCTTATTTTATATTCCTTTGCTAAAGGATGTCCATAGCTCCCGCCGCCATGCACGAGCAAAAATTTCTTTTCTGGATAAAAATCGGCTATTTCCTCAGCAATTTGTTTAACAACACCTTCATTAAATGACAATGGCTCGTTTTTATTGCATATAATACTCCCGCCAAGTTTAACAATAATCATTGTAAAGGAGTTTTTCAGGACATAAAAATGTTTCTGATTGGGATGTAATGTGCAGAGTATGGAAATTTTATCTGCGGGCAGGAAGAGAAAATTATATGCGGCGGGCTTTAACATGTCATCACAGCAAATAAGCCAATACTTATTTATACATCCTCCAATTGCAAAAACATGCAAAAATATGACTATCATAAATTGCTCGATAGGGCTTTGCAGGCTTTGCCAAAAGACATTGTAGTAAAGGAAAGGTTTCAGATGCCAAAGGGTATAATATTTTATGAAGGAAATACAACTATTCTAAAAAATTTGGCAGAAATCGCCGATATAGTTAATAGAGATGTAGAACATATTTTTAAATATCTCCTTAAAGAACTTGGAACTGCAGGAGAAATAGATGGGGAAAGAGCAGTTTTTCAAGGCAAAATACCAGAAAACAGAGTGCAGGAGAGGATAGAGAGGTATGTGAATAGATACGTTCTTTGCAGAGAATGCGGTAGACCGGATACAAAACTCATAAAGAAGAATCGCACCCTCATGCTAAAATGTGAGGCATGCGGCGCCATCCACCCTGTGGCGGGTAAAATAAAAAGAGGTTAGTTATCTGTACCACGTCCAGAGGTTGTGGGCAAAGAAATTCCAGATAAAGGCAGCGGCTATGCCAGCAATGTTTGCTTTTAAGGGATGAATTCCGGCTAATGATGTCAAAAGCAAAAGAATGGAGAGATTTATTAAAAGCCCTACAAGTGTGGCAAGGTTGAACTTTGCAGCTCTTTTAAGAAACTCCCTTGCCCCTCTTTTACCCCTATCTTTGAAAGTCCATATTTCATTCAGGAGAAACGAAAAGAGGATGGAGGTTTCTATGCTTATAAATCCAGCAAGCAATAAATGAAGTTTATTCATCAAGAGCCACAAAATAAATTCATTAAGGATTACTGCCGCCCCTCCAACAACACCAAATTTAACAAATCTGAATATTTCTCCTTCCTCCCATGCTACACGTAGCAAATGCTTTGAATAATTTGAATAACTTTCATTAAAGCTTTCCCCTCTTGCTACCTCTACAGGAATTTCCTCAACTTTTGCATATTTGCCTTTTGCCAGAATTTCCAGCAGAATTTTACATCCTACAGGATATAGCCTGGTTTTATTCACCACTTCTCTCTTTATCAAAAAAACCTCAGAGAGAGGGTCTTCAACCGCTCTGCTTTTTGGGAACAAGAGATTGACAAACATTTTTGCAATTCTTGATTTCTTTGCCCTTTTACCAATTACAATATCGGCGCCTTTTTTCGCTCTCTCCATTAAGTCACTAATACATTTATTGATGTCTTTAACTCTATCGTTCAGCAAGATTATATATTCTCCTTTACTCTCTTCAATACACTTTATAAGTGTTGTTGCTAAATCCACATCTTTAACAAACTTTATTCCTCTCCCTTCTAAGCTTTTATGGGGCGAGCCTGCAACTATTATCTCGTAATTCACTTCTTTATCCAATGCGTTGATGACTCTTGCCAGCTTCAATCCATAGGGAAAAATTAGGGATATCATGCTCTCCTTACCTTCAAAGTTAATCTTTGTTGAGAAACAACTATTATTTCCTCACCCTCTTTTATCTCTTCTTCTGCCTCTGCTCTCCATATCTTTCCATCAACTTTCACTTGCCCTTTTGGACTTATATCTGTTATTGCAACCCCTTTTTTACCAACCAACTCATCTTCTCCTATTTTCGGCTTCGCCCTCTTTGCTTTTATTGCCTTCATGAGCGCATATGAAAAGAAAGCAGTGATAAATATGGCTATCACCAAACTTGCCACTCTGAAAGCAAGATACCAGTTTAGCGGCATTTCATGCATGGCTTTTTCAGCTGGCATAAGCATTATTCCGAATATAAATGTAATTATTGCAGCAGTAGTCCAGAAACCAAATGTTGGAGTGAATGCTTCTATCACAAAAAAGATGAAGGCAAGAGAGATGAGAAGAATCCCTGCAACATTTACTCCAATAAATGAAAAACCATATAATGAAAGAATCACAGATATGGCTCCAATGGTTTCTGGCAGGTGAAAGCCTGGGGTGAGGAATCCAAAAATCAAGCCAAACATTCCAATCGTAAAAAGAATTGATGCTATTTGAGGGTCTGAAATATAGTTTATAAAAATATCTCTAAAACTCCATTTTATTCTTTCAATGGTACTGTTAGAAGTTGCTAATGTTTTTCTTTCACCCCTCACAGTTACCTTCATTCCATCCAGTTCTTTAATAAGTTCTCCCACACTCCCTGCAACTATTTCTATCGTCCCATTTTCATATGCCTCTCTTTCATTCAGCACAACATTTTCTGTCACGAATTTTTCAGCCATCGACACATTTCTGCCATGAGAGAGTGCAAGATTTTTCATCATCGCTGCATATGCCCTCACAACCTTCTCATCAGCTTTTTCAGGCAAACCGGTTGCAGGATTAACACTGCGGGGCTGGCAGGCGCCGATGAGCGTTGTATTTGCCATGGCTGCCACATGCGATGCCATTAGAATGAATGTACCGGCAGAAAAAGCTTTAGCTCCAGATGGTGCAATATATATAACGATGGGCACAGGAGAGTTTTCTATCTTTTTGATGATTTTCTCCATGGCGTTTGCCATTCCTCCATCTGTATCGAGAATTATTATAAGTGCCTCACCATCTTTTGCCTCATCAATTGCTTTCTCAAATTGATTTACCGTGCCCTGGGCAATTATGCCTTGTATCTCCGCCACATAAACTTTTTTGCTATCTGCATTTGCATGTGGAAGGAGGAGAAGAATTAGGAGAAATATCAGAAATTTCCTCATTGGAAAAAGATAGAGGGGTAATAAATAACTTTTTCCTTATTCTTTTTTCATGTAAAGAGTAGCGAGTTAAGCAATATTTTCTTCTATAAGCTGTACAATATCTATTACATCTGCGAACTCCTTAAGATGGCTGTAACAGTGAGGAGATGCAGTAACTATTGTCGCCCCCATTTTTTTAGCCTCCTTTGCCAAATATTCTGCCATTTCTCCCGCCTCATCTGGAAATGCCAGTCTAAATTCAATTTCTCCTCCGCATTGCCTCGCTTTGCTTCTATTCTCGTTAAACTCTACAAGGTTACCAAATTTTTTTATTACTTGGCGGGGTTCATCATATATTCCAAGATATCTTCCTAAAAAGGCGGGATCGTGATAGATGTAATTTTTATCCTTCCTGTTTCCTTTTATTCCGAGAGACAATATAAACTGACTTATATGTATTGGATTAAACTCACGCAGAGCAAGCATTCCATTAGGGCATGCCATAACAATCCTATCAAAATTTCTCTCCCTTAATCTTTCCTTATTTTTTTCATTGCTCTCCCGGCCAATTTTATGTATTGGGTAGCCACAGCATCCTCCCACAATATTCACATTTAAGCCAAGCTTATCAAATAGAGATATGACAACATCTTTCATCTCCCTGTTTGTTAAACAGCCCATGAAAAACGCTATTTCCCCGCCTTCTTTCTCAAAGTTTTCATCACCAAATATATTGTTCTTTTCATTAAAGTTTTTAAGCAAATTCTGATGGGGCGGCAGCAATGTTTTAAGGTCGTATCTCGCTGCCCTTATTACATCCGCTATTTTTATTAACGAGGGACAATCCTCCTCACACCTTTTGCATAAAGAGCATTTTTGTAAACTTTTGACAACATTTTCATCTTCATTCAATTCTCCAGTGAGGAGACCATACGCAATCATTATCTTGCCCTTTGGATAGTCACTCTCTTTTTGCACAAAACTGTATGCATAATATGATTTCTTACAAAATCCACAACCTGTGCAACTCAGAATTTCATCATGATATTCTTCAAGCATAATTGTAAATATTCGGGTGTTTAAAAAGAATATTAATAGTTCGCAACATGCAGAAGTAAAAGAGAAATGATTTAACCCATCTGTGATTTAATTTTATGAAAAAATTGATTGTGACGGGCATTATAGTTCTA
>CAZTDS010000087.1:0-5253 GCA_964612535.1 uncultured Thermoplasmatales archaeon | reverse complement strand
CTTCTTTTTAAGGAATGTCCCATTAATATCTCTTTAACTGCATAGCTTCCGTTTAATCGTTCCCATTCTTGGCTAAAGAATTTGCGGAGATCCTTAACACTTATGGGAGCATTCCTAAATAAGCGTTGTATATGAGTTTGACCAAACAAATGTTTTAATCTGCTTCCATTGTTAAAGAATTGGAGATATTCCTTTTAATGCCTGCTGTGCTTGCCTGCTGAAAGATGATATTCTGCTTTTGCCTGTTTTTGTTGTTTTGCCATCTTTTGGACTATGCCTTACATAGACGATTCTGTCATTCAAATTCATATCGTCTGGTGTATATTACGAACATCATCTATTCCATTTTGATGGTAGCAAAGTGATCATATGCAACAGTAGCACAAAAAGTTATTTTCCAAATAACCTTATCAATTTCTCCACCTCGTAGCTATTTATCACATCCTCTTTCCTTGCCCATCCTCTCCTTGCAACAGCTATGCCAAGTTCATAAAATTTGAGATGAGATTTGTTGTGAGCATCGGTGCCAATCGATACCTTCACTCCTCTTTCAACTGCCATTTTTGTGTGAATATCATTTAAATCAAGCCTATCTGGATAAGCATTTATTTCCATGATAACGTTGTTATCCTTCGCCGCATCCAGCACTTTTTCCATATCCATCTTTATTGGCTCTCTTTTCTGTATGATTCTACATGTTGGATGCGCTATAATATCAACATATGGGTGCTCTATAGCCTTTATCACTCTTGCCGTCATCTCCTTTTCATCCATTCTGAATGCGGAATGAACGCTTGCAAGAACAATATCCACTTCCTTAAGCAAATCATTGCTTACATCCAAACTCCCATCTTTCATTATATTTGCCTCAACTCCATGGAAGATGTAAATGTCATCATATTTCTCTCTCATTTTTTCTATTTCTTTTGCCTGCTCTTTAACACTTTCTTCATCCATCCCGCCAGCAATTTTTAAACTTCCAACATGGTCTGTTATAGCAATAAATTTATGGCCAAGGCGGCGAGCTTCCTGCACCATCTCCTCAATGGTATTTGCGCCATCGCTCCATTTCGTGTGCATCTGCAAATCTCCCTTCACTTCTTCATATTCAACGAGCTTTGGCAAACTTTTATTCAACGCCGCTTCTATCTCCCCTCTATTCTCCCTCAATTCAGGAGGAATCCACTGCATACCGAGCGATTCATATACTTCCTCCTCACTGGCTCCAGCAATCCTCTCAAACCCTTTAAAAAGTCCGTATTCGTTAAGTTTGTAACCATGTTTTATTGCTATCTTCCTTACCTCTATATTATGTTCCTTACTCCCGGTAAAATATTGAAGAGCGGAGCCAAAACTCTCTTTTTCAACAATTCTTAAATCCACCTGAATGCCACCGTGAAGGCGGACGGACGATTTCGTTATTCCCTTTGCAAGCACCTTCTCCACTCTTTTCATGCTTGTAAAGATATCCATAACCTTTTCTGGCTCAGAAGAAACGGCGAGAATATCCACATCTCCTATCGTTTCCTTCCTCCTCCTTATCGAGCCCGCCAAACTTATTTTCTCTACATGGGGTTTTAACTCCTCCACTATGGCATTTGCCTCAGGTAAAACATACCCCAGAAGAAAGCGATGCTGTCGCTGCCTCGCAATTTCAATGCCTTCGAGTATTTTTTCCTCTGTTTTTTCTCCAAAGCCCTTGAGACGCCTTATTCTATGCTGTTTTGCTGCCCTCTCCAAATCATCGAGGTTCTTTACTCCGAGCTTTTCGTACAATATCTTTATCATTTTAGGCCCCAATCCTTCGACGGCGGATAAACTTTCTATGTCAACGGGGATTTTTTGCCTCAATTCTTCCAGCTTTTTTACTCTACCCGTTTTTAAATACTCCTCAATTTTTTTGGCTATGCTTTTCCCTACGCCAGGTATTTTCTCAAGTTGCCCTTTCTTCCAGAGTTCTTCTATATCCACACTCAAACTTTCAATATTTTGAGCAGCTTTTCTGTAGGCACGTGGTTTGAATTCAACGCCTTCTATTTCCAGCAAATCTGCAATTTCATAGAGTATTTTTGCAACCTCCTGATTTTTCATGTGTTTTATATTCTAATCTCCTTAAATCTTTTTGCCGAGCGAAATTATTATAGGCAGGAAAAACATAACGTATTAAGAGGGATGAAGATGGATAGGAAAAAATTGGCAATATTAATGGCTTTAGCAGTTTCCCTACCTGTTTTAACAGGATGTATTGAAAAAGTTAAGGAAGTGAGCGGCTTCAGCATGGATACCATCAACAATATAAAATCTGAGAGAACAGAAGATGCCGTTCCATATGTTGTAAGCAAGGAAAATCCATTTTATGCCGTCATAGCTACGCCTGCAGCCTTATATTATGATGAAAACGGTCAGCATATTGAGCCGCTGCTTGTAAAAGATTTTGAAAATCCATCTAAGCCTGTGGAGAGATTCATGGAATTATATCCTGTAGCTTATAGAGAAATAAGAGGAGGAAGCCCAGAAAACGTCTCTATTGAATTAAGCAAGATATGGAAGAAAAGCGACGCCGCCCTGCTGATAGAAGACAGTTTCCATGGTTATGAGCTTGGCATTGCTGCTGCTCCCATTGCCAGCTATCTCAATATCCCAATTTTCGTTACCTCAAATACAGATAATGTGAGGGGCATTCTTAAAAAGCTTGGAGTGAAATACACGTTTATTTGTGGCAATCTTGAAGGACATGGCATGACATGGAGATTTGACAGCATTGATGAAATAAATGATTTTATGATTGATTTGCTGAAGGACAGATTCGAAGAAATAGATTATGTAACAATTACCAATCCATTAGACATAACAAATGTGAGTGTGCTGAATGAAACAGAATATGAATTCCAGAATGTTACTGCATCGATTGATATTCTTCCAGCTCAAACGGTAAATTTACTTGTTGGCGGACTCCTTGGCTTAAATGATGGAATGATTGGCATAAATACCTTTGAAGTTCCAGAACATTACAAATATGCCCGTTTTGTAATCGATTTGATTAATGATGATTCAGAACTTGTGAGCGAGCTTGGCGACGACTTAATCCTCCTTATATACGGCCCTGATGATGAAGTGTATGTTTATACATCCACGGCGGCGGGCATACCTGAAGTTGATGAAAATGGAGATATTGTGGTTGACAGGGTACATTACGAGACAATCATATACAACAAGCCCGGCAAGTATGTGGCGCAGGTGCTGGCGAGGAGAGTTGCTACATTGAATGGGCAATATACCCTGCGAATAAAAGTCCAGCAGATTGATTCTCCACTTGAGCCTCTCATGAACAATCTTTCTTCTCTCGCTCCTTATTTAACGGCGTATCATCGTGGCATTGTATTTGCCTCTCCTGAATTTGCATTTGCAGGAAATGAAAGCGTTGGCGTGGAGGGAGTTGTCTATCCATCTACAAATGAAGGGCTGGTGGAGCCAAATAATGAGCATGTTCTGAAAATACACGAAATGCTCAACAATTTACTGGCAAAAATTGCCAACATATCAGCGGATGACACCGAGGCTTTGTGGCAATATTATACAGAAAATCCAATACATATTGGCATTCTTGCCGACGCCACCATGGTTCCAATGTACTATTACTACAATCCAGATAGCGATAATATTATTGGCGTACAATTGCCCAGTGATTTCATATATGGCGATATAGATCCAAAGCCGGGCGATGTTGAAAACAACAGTTACACATATTGGCCCCAACAGGAAAATGCAGTTGGCAGGGTTACGGGCTATGATGCAGAAGATTGTTCAGCTTTGATAGCAAGAACCATATTCTACAATGAAATAATAGATGCATTTGGAGATTGGAAGAACAATGCTACAGTGCAGACTGGTGCTGGCCTCGAATTTCAATGGATACCGATAATAACGCCTTTAACAGGCCTACTCACTGGCTCAGAAGAGCCAACAAAGTGGCCGAGTGGAGAAAGCTTCTTCATAAATCTGAGGCTTGCTGCAGATATGGAAAAAGGAGGATTTAATGTAAGGCGAACCCATTTACTTGCTTCACAACGCGAGGGCTTTGAGGATCTGGCAAAATATACAAGTCGCCTTAACATACCCTTCCCGCACTTCATTGAATTCATAAGTGGGGATAGAGTCGTTAAGGGAGGAGAATATCAGAAAAACAGCAACCTTATCTTCGTTTTCAATCACGGCATTTATTATCTTTATGAGTCAGGAGATGTGCTGCTTGATTCCCGCGGCTTCCCGCCGATAACATGGCTCTCCCGCTTCCTGGGGCCGCTGGGTATAGCAAGCGGGCTGAGCAGCAAGGGAGCATATGCTGTGAGGTATGTGGTGCATGACGAGTATGGGCCAAGCGTCATATTCGTTGAGAGCTGCATAACTGGCAGGATAGACGGGCTTTTGCCAGAAAATTGCTTGAGTCAGGCATATTTGCATGCAGGAGTGAATGCTTACATCGGCTCAACCCGCGTTACAGCTGATCCTGGCTATTTAGAGCCGGGCTTGATATTCAAGGGATTTGGAGCCAAAGGATTTGTTAAGGCAACACTAAATCTTATATTGAATAACAAATATCCGGAGCCACACTTTGGTGCAGTGGTGGCGGAGGATTTCATTCTCGATTTGATACATAATGATAGCACCACTGGAATGGCTCTCAGAAATGCTAAAAACAAATATTTGCCAAAGGATGCAAATTCAACATTTCTGTGGACTCCTCCACTGGAAAATGGAAAGACAAATGTTAGATTTGAGGAAGGCAAATATATGGATAAAAAATACGTTTGCCTGCATGAATTCACGCTTTATGGCGACCCCGCTTTCAATCCATATGAGCCAATCAATGCAGGATAAGCCCTCTTTCTCTTTTATTTTATTGAAAAAACGCTAACTAATACTCTCTCCACTTATAGCCACATTTTGTACAAGTATATATTCTCGTTTCTGGCTCATCTGCTGCTCTCGTCTGGCGGAGCACCCAGTATGCTTCATTATGTCCACATTTAGGACAAACCACATTTGTTTTGGGTAAAAGCTGCATATCCTCCTCTATTATGGCAGAGTCAAGGTCTCTTCTCTTCGATACGATTATTCTTTCAATATCCTTTTCCTTTCTGAAACCGCACCTCTTGCAAACCATCTCATTGCCATCAGGATAAAGGAGAGAACCACACTTGGGGCAGAACATGAAGATGGAAAGGAAGGGTGTATAAATAATTTTGGCATTAA
>CAZTDS010000086.1:0-5303 GCA_964612535.1 uncultured Thermoplasmatales archaeon | reverse complement strand
GCATAATGGCGTTCATACTCATTATCTATCTTTATTCCTCCAGAATAAAAAAACAGGAGAATTGTTGGACAAGCTTTGATGATTCTATATTCTAGTTATATAATAAATAATAGAAAGTATAGATGGAAAATAAACACGCCTTATTCCCGCTCCGCATTCCTCCTGCTGGATGTATCTGGTTAGCATGCTGCAAAGTTTTTAAACTTCGCCACTATAATATATGTGGGCAGCAAAATATGGATTCCATATAAGATATGGGATGAACTTCAGTGGTTTGAAAATGCTGCAAAGTTGAGAGAGTTAATAAGGAAAAGATGTGCCAGCACGAAAGGAGAAAAGATTTAAAACATATCTTCATAAAATTATGGCATTCCCATTTTATATAGTTGCCTCCTTTACGACAAGCCCGCTAAAAGGTAATCCTGCAGGCGTGATTTTAAATGCAGATGCCCTGAGCAACGAAGAAATGCAGAGAATAGCAGGCGAACTACAATGCTCTGAAACAGCATTTGTTTTTAAAAGCAACAGAGCCGATTACAAACTTAGATATTTTTCTCCGCTAAAAGAAGTGGATTTATGCGGGCACGCAACCATCGCCACCTTCCATGTAATGATGAATGAAGGATTGATAAGGGATGGATGCTTTAAAGTGGAAACAAAGGCGGGAATGATAGGAATTGAGATAAAGGAAGGAAGGCCTTACATGGAGCAGATGAAACCGGTTTTTAAGGAAATACACACGAAAAAGGAAGAAATAGCAAAATCTCTGGGCATAGATGAGCGAGATATTGCTGATTTGCCCATAGAAGCATCCTCAACCGGACTCTTCTCCCTCAATATCCCAATAAGAACACTTGATGCAATGAAAAGAATGCAACCAGATTTTGAAAAAATAAAGGAAATATGTCTTGCTGAAGGTATAGGTTCCTTCTTTCTCTTTACTTTCGAAACCATAAGGCAGGATTGCTTCATACATGCCAGATGCTTTGCCCCTCTATATGGCGTAAATGAGGACCCGGTTACGGGCACCGCAAATGGGGCATGTGCTGCATATCTAAAAAAACATGATTTACTAAAAAGTAAATGCTACAAGGCGGAGCAGGGTTGTGAGATTGGAAGAGATGGAATTGTATATGTTGAGGTAAATGATAGAATAAAAGTTGGAGGAGATGCCTGCATTGTAATGAAAGGAAAGATTACCGATTAGCTTTTGCCGAGATATTCTGCAACTCTTTTGAACCCTTCTTTTATAACATCGGTATTTTCCACGTGAGGGCCATAACTTATTCTCACCGCTTCCTTTAAACTCTCACCAAATCCCCTGCCAGGAATGAAAAGAACTCCCGTGTTTTTAAGCACTCTCTTCACAAACTCATCTGAATCCTCCCCAACTTTCATCAACGTATATAATCCGCCCTGCGGCACAAGACACGGCATATCAAGATACTCCTTTATTGCCTCAATGGTAACCTCCGCCGCCTTCCTATAGCCCTCCTTCACCTCTTCAAGATATCTCTTTAAGCTCCCATTCCGCAATGCCCTCTTTAAATATGCAAGAAGTGCAAACTGATGCATGGTGTCCGGGCACAAAATGCTGCACTGCTGCACCCTTTCCATGGCATCTATTACCTCTGGGCTTGCATCCACCCAGCCTAAACGGCGACCAAGCCCCCGCCCCCATTTGGAATTGCTGTGCACCGCAATCATGTTTGGATAATCGGAGGGACTCCAGGAAAAGTAGGAGGGAGGAGTGATAAAGCACTGCGTTTTGTAGGCATAGTCAATGATCATGAAGGAGTTACCTTCATGACATACATCTGCTATGGTTTTCACGAAATTATCACCAAATACCTGAGATGAGGGGTTATCTGGAGAGGGAAAAAGAACTATTTTTGGTTTCTCTCTCTCATAAATTTCTTTAAAATCTTCTGCCATTTCCTCCTCGCTTTTATATTCCCATCTTCCCACGTCCAAGACACGTTGCCTCACAATTTTTGCATCCCGCAAAGCCATTTTTATTTGCCCCGGATAATTGGCATAGGTGGGGTCGAACAGCAGGATTTTATCTCCGGGATTGGCCAGAGTTATAAACAAATCATGTGTGAGCTGAGTTGATGACTGACCAACTATTATATTTTCGATATCGAGCGTTACCCCAAAAAGTTCCCTCTCCATTTCTGCTATTGCCTCTCTGCATTCATCAAAGCCCAGTGTAGGGCTATATTTTCCAGCATCATGAAATTTTTCAACGTCTCTGCAAATTTCCTCATATGCTTCCCTAAGCTCTTCTGGCGGGTGATGTCCAACCCATCCACCACCATATGAAATAACCTCGTCAGGATTTAATCCCATGTTTATTATGTTCTGCCTGCTCGCCATTTTCATTATCTGGCGAATGGGCGATGGGGTGGCAATCATCTCTTTTATTAACTCCGATAACTCCATAGCTGGATATGAAAACACGCCATATAATTTTTTTCACTCGTCGCTGCCTACCAAATTCATCAAATTATAAATAACACGCCCTCTTTCCTTGTAGATGAAAAAAGCATTCGTAATCTCATGGCGCCGCCTGGCAGAGATATGGCATCAGAAGAAATTGCTGGCTTTCCTGATTTTGTATCCCCTTATTTTCATGATTATATTTGGGAGTGTTTTTGGCGGGGAAAACTATACTATCTCGTTTAAAATGGCTGTGGTGGCGGAGAGCAGCGATGACATGGCGTCTTTGCTCATCTCCATTTTTCAGGAATATGAGGGTATAGATGTTGCCGTCAAAAAACTTGGCAATGAGAGCATGGAAGAAATGGCGAAGGAACTAATTGAAAATGAGGATTTTCTTGCTGTGCTTTTTATTCCTGAAAACTTCTCGCAGGTTATTTTCTCCACAGCAAAAATAACAGTTTTTTATGATGAATCGGCAGATATAAATACGAGAAGCATTGCAATTGGAACTATAGGCGGTATAATTGATGCATTCAGTCAGAAAATTGCAGAAAAGAAAATAGAGATGGCAAAAGAATACGGAAATCTCACCGAGGAAGAGATAAAATACATGGAAAGCATCGCCCGCCCCATAAATTTATCTTTGATCGGCTATTCTCCAGTTAAAAAAGAGTTGAAGTATATCGATTTTTTAGTGCCAGGATTAGTAAGTATGACAATTATGTGGACCGGAGTCACAGGTGTGGCTTCATCTCTTGTCGAGGATAGGGTTCGTGGTGTGAGGCAGCGTATATTGTCATCGCCAGTATCCAGAATTTCAGTAATTGCTGGAGAAACTCTCGGTTATTTAATAATTACTGGCATCCAGATAGTCATTCTTTTGCTTGTTGCTGCCCTCGCCTTTAAAATAACTATAGCAGGAGAGATATGGTTGCTTGCAGCGGTGATAATCGCAGGAATGCTGTGCATGATAGGCATAGGATTGGTAATATCAACTATTGCCAAAACAGCTGAGGAGGCATCTCAACTTGGAATGCTCATAAACTTTCCCATGATGTTTCTCTCGGGCATTTTCTTTCCAATAACACAGGGGTGGATGTATTATGTTTCCAGATTTTTTCCATTGACATATATAAATGAGGCGATGAGAGAAGTAATTTTAAGAGGAGGAGAATTTGGCGATATAGCTGTACCATTTTTCATCTCTCTAACATTTGCAATCCTAATATTCATCATTGGCGCGGCTCTGCTGGCAAGGAGGGAAGAAGAATGAATGCAATATCCATTGAAAATCTAAGGAAGGAATATGATGGTATTGTTGCTGTTGATGGCATTTCTTTCAGCGTCGAGGAAGGAGAAATTTTTGCATTACTTGGCCCTAACGGAGCAGGAAAAACAACAACGGTGAGGATACTCACCTGTCAGATTAAAGCAAATGGAGGAGCAGCAAAAATATTTGGATACGATGTAAATAAAGATTGCAGCAAGATAAGAAGAATAATAGGAATCATGCCCCAGGAAACCAGCCTGAATGAACTTTTAACGGCGGAGCAAAACATTTTATTTTATGGGATGCTCTATGATTTGCCAGTTAAAGAAGCAAAGAAGAGAGGGGAAGAATTGCTGGAAGCAATGGGCTTGTTTCATAGAAAAGATGAACTGGTGAAAAATTTTTCCGGCGGGATGAAACAGCGTCTGAGCCTTATAATAGCTTTGCTTCACAAGCCCAAAATCCTTTTTTTGGATGAACCAACTACAGGTTTGGATCCGCAGGCAAGAAGACATATATGGGACTTTATAAAAGAAATAAATAACGAGGGCACCACAATTTTCCTCACAACCCATTATATGGAAGAAGCTGACTATTTATGCGATAGAGTGGCAATAATGGATAATGGCAAGATAATTGCTCTTGATACTCCGGCAAAACTCAAAAGCATGATGGAGAGAGAAAAGATACTCCGGATCGAAATGGATTATGATGAGGGGGTGATTGAAGCTATAAAAAATGTGGATGGGGTAAAGCAGATAAGTGATGAGGATGGCATAATAAAGATAATAGTTGAGGACAGGAAGGGTCTCCTCCTCGATATAATAAGAAATATATCAGATAGGAATATAAAATCCATTGCTACAGTTGAGCCAACCCTCGAGGATGTCTTCATTACTCTTACAGGAAAAAGGTTGAGAGATTAAACAACATATAATGAGACCAAACTTATAAAAATACACGTCCAATTACAAATCATGAGATTGGTGAGGCATGGTATTAAGGGGTTGGGAATTGTTTTGGTATTGCTTTTTGCTGGTGTTTTTGCAGGCATAGAAGCGCCGCCTGAAATTGGTGTTAATGGTTTTGATGATGATGTGGTGAGTATTACTCTCAATTTCAATGAAAATGATATGGAACTTGTAAGGGAAGGAGAGTATGTGAGAGTTGATTGTGGAAGCGATTTCAATTACATTGTGAGAGAAGGATATCCAATGCTCCCTTATAAGGTGGAAGTTATCAAACTGCCATTTGGAACAAAAATAGAGGGGGTTGAAATTAAAAATGTTGAAAGTGTAAAAGATGAGATAGATGGCAAAATAATTCCTGCTCCATCAGTTGCTCCAGATTCACTTGGTGAAAGAATTGAAGGAAAGATATATTCTCTTGAGAAGCCATATCCGTCGAACTGGATTTCTTATCATATTGGGGCGGGAATAGATGGCAAGGAACATGTAATATATCTCGTTCTGCATGTGTATCCATTACGCTATAACCCTGCAAAAAATGAAGTGGAATATCTTTCAAGTATTACAGTAGAAATTGATTACAGGATGCCAGAAAAAGCAATGCTGAATAAGGATGAATA
>CAZTDS010000085.1:0-5305 GCA_964612535.1 uncultured Thermoplasmatales archaeon | reverse complement strand
AAGGTGTGGGAAGAGTTTATAAAGGATTGCTGAGATATGAAGAGGAGGAAATATCTTTTGATGATATCCCTGCCACAAAAACAAAAATAATGATGAACGTTGCCATTCCAGAAAAAGCTTTCCTTCTTGCCCAGATTCCGAATGATGGTGTGGGTTTGGCAAGGCTCGAATTTATTATAAGCTCTCATATTGGCATTCATCCTATGGCACTTGTGGAATATGAGAAACTTAAAGCAGCAAGAGAAGAGAAAATAAGAGAGATTGTGAAAAAGATAGAGGAAAAAACAAGGACTTATGAAAATAAAAAAGATTTTTATGTTGAGCAACTGGCAATGGGAATAGCGAAAATAGCGGCAGCATTTTATCCAAATGATGTAATAGTTCGCTTTTCAGATTTCAAAACAAATGAATATGCTAGTTTAATAGGCGGCAATCTATATGAGCCTGTAGAAAACAATCCAATGCTTGGGTGGCGGGGGACATCTCGCTATTATGATGAGAAATTTAAGGAAGCTTTTGGTCTGGAATGTCTTGCGATTAAAAAAGTGAGGGAGGAGATGGGACTGAAAAACGTAAAGGTGATGGTTCCATTTTGTAGAACACCAGAGGAGGGAATAAAAGTTATTGAAACAATGGAAGAATTTGGATTGAAAAGAGATGATATTGATATATATGTAATGTGTGAATTGCCCTCCAACGTGATTCTCGCCGAAGAATTTGCCAAAATTTTTGATGGTTTTTCCATTGGTTCAAATGACCTGACACAACTTACTCTGGGTATCGATAGAGATTCATCTCTCATAGCCCATTTATTCGATGAAAGGAACGAAGCAGTCAAAAAAATGATTGAAAGGGTTATTGAAGTAGCTAAAAAATATGGCAAAAAAATTGGCATATGCGGGCAGGCGCCAAGCGATTTCCCAGATTTCGTAGAATTTTTGGTAGAAAAAGGTATTGATGCCATCTCTCTTAATCCCGATGCCATTGTAAAAACAAAAAATCTTGTCGCTGAAAAAGAAAAAATTATGAGAAGGTGAAGATTTAAATTTATGAAACTGGCAACATTTATCGCACTTATTATGCTTTCTGCCTCTGTAAATGCCGTAAATTTTGGTATTCATTGTGATAGCATCGAACTTATAAATGAAATGGGAGTCGCTGAATTTGTAAATAAATGTTATGAGAAAGGATATAATGCTATTCTCATAAATGTGATGCCCTGGGAGTATTATTTTCCATCGCCAACGCTTGATTCTCTTGGATGGGAATATGGCGGTGATTTGCTTAAGCCCCTGATTCAGCATGCTCATGAAAAAGGTGTGAAAGTATTTGCAGATATACAGACACTTGCGTGGAAAGTGAGGGAAGGCTATGAAAATCCTGGAAGGACACCAAGCAAGGAGGATGTTGCAAGTATTGTGCTGGAGCTTATAGAATATGGTATCGATGGCATAAGCGAGGAAATGTTTCCTGTAGAATGGATGGAAATTGCTTACAATATATGCACTCAACACAATATAACGTATATTCACAAGCATGTGCCATATGATGTTGCATGGTTCAATGATGATGGCAGCAACGTTTTCAGAGCATATTCAAATTGCAGCATATTGATGACAGAAGATTATTACATGAATGATGATCTTGCAAGAAATGAAATGGCGGCAGGATTCTGTAATTCTCTAAACAAAACCCTTTGGATAAAAAGTTGTCCTGAAGAATGGGCTCTTGGAAGTATAAAAAATATGGAGAATGTTCTGGCAGCTAGGATGATTGAATATAATCCTAAATATGTTTTTGCCATGATATATACTAAGGAAGATTTCGAAAATTTCAATCCCCGCAAAATTGAGGAGATAGCAGGAGATTTTTCATATGCCCGAAGAAACAAAATCCTGAATGTTGTGATTTATTTAACAGAGGGGCCCGAGGACATGGATGCTTGGCAACTTTTTGAAATAAGTTATGCTGCAATAGCCAACGCGGCCGGAGCAAGTGATTATGAGATCTATATAACGAATGAGCCAATGGAAAATGCGGATGCATATTTTGTATATACGAGAGGAAAGATGAACACGACCCTCCATCTTCCTTCTTCCATTTTGGCCCTGTTTAATCAAAGTGTAAAGCCCGTTTTCATGGAAATATCATATGATCTGCCAAATAAAAAGGAATGGACATTTATAAGGGAAAAATTCGGCATAGATAAAGAAAAGGAGTACTGGAGTGCTTTTGGCACATCAAGAATTGATGCGGAATATAATGGTGTAAAATACCATCATCTCAGCAATGAATGGTATCTCTACAATCCTATAGAGCCCGAGGACGTGAATGGAAGTGTGCTCTCCTATGGGAGGGTAGGAGGAAAAACATATGCATTTGTCATAAAAAAGGAAAATTTTATTTTTATAAATGGCGCCGGGCTCGATGGTGAGGCGTCATTTCCCATCTCCAATTTACTTAACAACGCCCTTCAGAATCCTTTTGATGGGTTGTGTAGCGTTGCAGAAACAAGCGTGTTTTATGCTTATGAAGACACCATTTTAAGAATTAAATTCCCGTATGAAGTGAAAAAGATGAAAATTTTCCTGAGAGATATTGAGGGAAATGTTTTGTGGGAAAATACATCATACTGGGGAGAATTCAGCTATGCAATGCATGCCGGAGATTTGTTGGTAATGCAACTAATCCTGGAGGAAAATGTTTCGGTTCGCATCATAAAACCCAGTAATCATTTATACATAAATGATAGAGAAATCATGGGTACTGGAAAACCAATCATAATTGGCAGAATAACCATAGAAGTGGAGGCTGCAAATATCACAAATCTACAGATTTGCATAGATGGAGAGGTAAAATATGAGGGGAAAAATACTTCATGGGTATTTGATGAAAGAATTTTGGGAGCGCATGAAATAAAGGCAATTGGCTACGGAAAATATGAGATGGCAGAAGATAGCATCGAAATTTTAATATTTAACATTTAGAAGAGGATCGATGTCATGATAAAGCCCAAAGATTTTTGCTCTATTTTAACTACTTGAATTTGCCAGTTAGAGGCTGTATAAAGGAAGGATTAGAAATGCATGCTGTGAGGCTTTTGTTTCCAGCCTAAAATTTTGGCAATTTTTGATGATTTATATGGTTTAGTATGTTGCAATTGCTGTGGAGTCCCGAAAATGGGTTAATCCCTCTCTACTCTCCATCCTTTTTCTCTGATAGTGTGATATATATCCCATAGAGAATAAAAAATGCTCCAATCAGAGTGAATATTGTTATCTTTTCTTTTAAAACAAGGTGGGCGAGAAACATTGCAAAAAGGGGTATTAAATTCAAAAAAATGGCAACCTCTGTTGCATCTGCTTTTTCCAAAGCATAATACCAGGCAACATAAGCAAATACAGAACATAGGAGGGCGAGATATAAAATAACTGCCCAATCCTTTACGGTTATCTTTACACTCCATAGGTCATCGTAAACAAAGGGAATGAAAAGAAAAGTACCTATAATGAAAGCATAGGTTGTTAGAGATAGAGAATCATACTTCTCCAGCAATTTCTTTCCCACTATGCTGTAAACTGCCCAGCATATGGCAGAGAGAAGAATAAGTATATCTCCTTTTATCGATGGAGATATGGAAAGAGAGCCTTTTGAAATTACAAATATAGCGCCAGTGAATGCAAGCAATACACCCGCCAATTTTCTATACGTGAATGCCTCTTTCAGGAAAATCCATGAAAATATGGCTATGAAAAGGACATTTGTGTTGATGAGGAGGGCGGAATTTGTGGCGGAGGTATATTTGATGCCTGTAAATTGAAGAATATAAAGCAAGGTTACACCAGTTAAAGCCAGAACAATCAGCCACGGAATCTCGTTTGGGGAAACTCTGATAAGTTTTCTCTTTCCAGCCAAGATTAAAAGCATTAAAGGAGAGGCCACTGCAAATCTGAAAAAAGCAAGGGTTACTGGAGGGATGTTATCCACGCCAATTTTCACCGCAATGAAGGAGCCACCCCATATGAGAGCAACGATGGAAACAAGGATTGCATGTTCTTTCTGCATCTCCCCTAAATACTTTTCTGTGTTAAAATCTTTATCGAGATTTTTGCTATGTGGGGGAAATTAATGTGAAAAAGCGCTGAGGAAGTTTTTTAGCATAATTTTAATATTAAAAGTTGGCCAATGGGAACCAAGCGACAAATTCATTTGTAATAAAAAGCATGAAAATATGTCATATATATCTTAATTCCAATTGCTTTAAAGGATGTAACCTTATGCTCCTTTAAATATTCGCTTTTATGTGGCTAAATAGCAAATTCAGTTTTAAAATTTTTATATGACTGGCTTTTTAGTACTATGAAGAAATTCGCTCTCTTTATTGTTGCCTTTATTATTTTATCTGGAGGTTCTGCCTATGGAATAAGTGAAAGCAAATATATGTGCATATCCATATCTCTTCCACCATCAAATGAAATAGGCATTGAAAAGATGGGAGTATGGGATAAAATCAACATGGATGGATGCGGATATCTTTTATCACTTGGCAAACCAATGATGCCATTAAAAAGAATATTTATAGAGCTACCACCACATGCCAAATATAATGGAATAGAATTTTCAGCAGGTGAAAGGATAGAGATAAAAGGGACATATCATATCATTCCATCTCCAGAAATTATTCTACCATCATCCATAGAAAAAACAGAGGAGTTGCATGAAGAATGGGAAAGAAATTATTTAAATGCATATTCTTCCGATAAGCCATATCCGGGAAAAATTGGAAAGGTAATTGGATTTTTTACAAAAGGAGATAAAAACTATGTTATCGTAGATGTATATCCGTTCCAGTATCATCCTTTATCACAAAAATTGTTTTATTATAAGCACATCGATGTTAAAATTTGTTATACAAACATGCTTCCTAAAACAAAAAGAGGAGGAGAGAGTTATGATTACATTATCATAACATCTAAAAACCTATATGATGCAATAACCTCAACAGATTTCATCGAATGGAAGAGCTCACTTGGCTATAAAATAAAGATTGTAAATGTAACAGATGATTTGATTTCAGAGCAAGAAGGAAAAGACCTTGCACAAAAAATAAGAAATTTTTTGAGGAATTATTACGAAATATGGGGGATAAAATATGTTCTTATTGTAGGAGATTATACAACTGTGCCAATGCGTTATTGCTATCCATATGGAGAGGTGCCAACAGATGCCTATTATGCAGATTTATCCTTCAGCGATGAGAAATCATGGGATTCTGATGGAGATGGAAGATATGGAGAATATGGCG
>CAZTDS010000084.1:0-5306 GCA_964612535.1 uncultured Thermoplasmatales archaeon | reverse complement strand
TAATTTTCCGAGACGAATCACATTTTTGAAGAGGGATGTATATAAATAATTGATGCACTGTTTCTGGCCAAGATAATTTTATAAACACTCAATGAATACAAATACAATGGCAATAATGCTTGTTGTTGAAGATGAAGAACCAATACAGGAGCTTATTAAGGAGTATCTCTCATCTCTTAAAATAGAAATCCACCAAGCTTATAGCGGAGAGGAAGGAGTGGAAAAATACAAGGAACTTATGAAAAAAGGAAAAAAGCCAGACCTGGTTATAATGGATTTAAAGCTACCCGGCATAGATGGTGTTGAGGCAACTAAAAGAATACTCGCCATCGATCCGGAGGCAAAAGTATATGGCTTTACCGCCTATTTCGGCACCGAATGGGCTAAGGAGCTGGAAAAGGCGGGCGCCAAGGGCGTGATAGCCCGCCCCGTCGGCTTTGATGGATTTAGAGACATTGTGAAAGAAATTCTATCTGGAAAGAGTTAATGTCCAAACCAGAGTTCATCCGGTATTTCCTTGTATATCTCTGCAGCATCCTCCTCCTTTCTTTTCCTCTCCTTCTCCTCTTCCTCCTTCCCTTTCTCTTTGTATTTTAAAATAGCCTCCTTATTAAGGAACCAGTAATGTGTTCGCCAGCTCCTGCCATCGTAGATTGTTGTCTCCTCTCTTTCGGTGATAAGCATTCCTTCCTCCTCGAGTATATAGAAAAGCTGTCGATCTTCGGGTTCAAGAATATTGTCTATTATTCTGTCCTCAAAGCCAAATAAATCCATCACGAAATTTGCATCCTTGAGGGCAGACTCCATGTCAATATCTATTCTTGCTGCTATTGCCATGGCTAGGTCTTCCAAAGTGATAATCATGAATTATATTTTTGCAACTCGGGTATATAAATGTTTCTGAATTGTTGTTTGACATCAGGAAAAGATATTTTATGCAGATAGCATTTCCAATCATGAAAGTATGCGTTGTTGGCGGAGGCTATGTTGGCATTACAACGGCTGTATGCTTTGCTGAAATGGGTAATGAAGTAAAAATTATAGATATAGATGAGGAGAAAATAGATAAAATAAAAAAGGGAGAAGCACCAATATACGAGGAGGGTTTGCAGGAGATGTTGGATAGAAATATGGAGCGAATAGAAGCTACGACAGAATATGAAATAGATGAAGATATCATTTTTATCTGTGTTGGCACTCCTTCAAAACCAGATGGTAGCATTGAATTAAAATACGTTGAGACGGCGGCAAAAAAAATTGGAGAAGCGATGAAAGATGGTAGCATTGTGGTTGTTAAAAGCACTGTATTTCCGGGTACAACACAGCAAGTCGTAAAGCCGATAATAGAATCATATGGGAAAAATTTTAGCATAGCAATGAATCCGGAGTTCTTAAGGGAAGGAAAAGCAATATATGATTTTATGAATCCAGATAGAATAGTTATCGGAGTGGAAGATGAGGAAACGGCAAACATTCTAAAAAAATTATACGAACCAATAAAAGCTCCTGTGCTCATCACCACTCCAACCGAAGCTGAAATGATAAAATATGCAAGCAATGCTTTTCTGGCAACTAAAATTTCTTTCGCAAACGAAATTGGTAATCTTTGCAAGATACTTGGCATTGATGTATATAAAGTCATGAAAGGTGTTTCCATGGACCATCGCATCTCACCCCATTTTCTAAATGCAGGCGTGGGCTTTGGCGGCTCCTGCTTCCCGAAGGATTTAAGGGCGCTGCTGGCTGGAAGCAGGAAGCTGGGATATGAAATGGAGCTTATTGATGCAGTGTTGAGTGTGAATGAAAGGCAACCTTTGAGGATAATAAATATTCTGGAAAAATATATGGATGTAAAGGGAAAAACTATTGCCGTGCTGGGACTGGCATTTAAGGCGAATACCGACGATGTCAGGGAATCGAGAAGCATTCCCATTATAAAAGAGCTAATCAAAAAGGGGGCGATTGTAAAAGCATATGATCCAATGGCAATGGAAAACATGAAAAAAATTTTTCCTGATATAATCTATTGCGGGAGTGTAAAAGAGGCGTTGAAGAATGCAGATGCATGCCTTATTCTCACAGATTGGGAAGAGTTTTCAGAGCCTGATTTTAGCGTGATGAAGAGAAAAATTGTTATAGAAGGAAGAAGAGTGTTGAAAAACAGGGAAGGAATAATATATGAAGGCATATGCTGGTAACATCGACAAAATAAAATATTGTTTCCTGATTATCTCAGGATGCCAGTTGTAAACTTTGAATACTACGACCTCATTTCACTGCTTGGAATGGATATCGAAATGGATGAACTTATTAGAAAGATTCCCATGATTGGGGTTAGCGTCGAGAGAGTTGAAGGAAATGAAATAAGTATAGAAGTTTTCCCAAATCGTCCAGATTTACTTAGCGTTGAGGGAATGGCCAGAGCACTTAGGGCTTTTTTTGGCATTGAAAAAGGATTGAAAAAATATGATGTTGAGCCACCAAAAATAAAGCTTGTAGTGGATGAAAGTGTTGCAGAAGTACGCCCCTTTATTGCTGGAGCCGTTATAAGAAATGTTGAAATGACCTATGAGATGGTAGCCTCTCTTATGGAAGTTCAGGAGAAACTACATTTTTCAGTCGGGAAAAACAGGAAGAAAATGGCAATAGGGGTGCATGATTTTGATAAAGTTTCTCCTCCTTTTGTATATAAAGGTGTGAAGCCAGACGAAATAAAATTTGTTCCTCTGGGGAAAGAAGAAGAGATGGACCTTAACGAAATACTGATGAAACATGAAAAAGGGGTGGAATATGCTCAGCTGCTTGAAGGACATGAATTATATCCAATAATACTGGATAAGAATGGCAACGTGCTTTCCTTTCCTCCCATAATAAATGGGCAGCTTACGGCAGTTACAGAAAATACGAGAAATATTTTCATAGACGTAACAGGCACAGATTTTAGGGCGGTTATGGATGCACTCAATATAATATCTACATCTATAGCTGAAAGAGGAGGCAAGCTTGAACAGGTGGAGATAAAGGGGCGAGAAAAATTATTGACGCCAGATTTAAATCCAAGAGAAATGGAAGTGGAAGCTGAATACATCAAAAAGATTTTAAATATTGAAGAAAAGGGAGAAATAACAGAAGCACTTTTGAGAATGGGACATGATGTTTCCGTTGAAGGAGAAAAAATCAAGGTATTTTATGCTGCATGGAGAAACGACATACTTCATCCAATTGATTTAGTTGAGGATATTGCCATAGGATATGGATATGAAAAATTTGAAGCAGAGTTACCCAAATCCATGACATTTGGCTCATCTTTTGATTATAACAGAATACATCACACTATGATTGGCTTGGGATTCAATGAAGTTGTTACTCTAAGCATTTCAAGTCCCGAAAAGGAGTTTGAAAAAATGGAGATGGAAGGAGAAGCTGCAGAAATTGCCAATCCAATAGCGAGAGAGCATTCCATACTCCGCATTTCTTTACTTCCGTCTCTGCTCGAAATACTCTCAAAAAACAGACATAATGAACTTCCCCAGCAGATATATGAAGTGGGAGATGTTGTGAAATTTGAAAATGGAGAGGCGAGGCAAAAAACAATGCTTGCAGGAGTTAAGATAGATGCCAGAGCCGGCTTCACAGAATGCAAGTCCATTGTGGAGGCGATACTCAGAAACTTAGGGTACAAACTTGACGTAGAGGAAAAGAAACATCCCTCCTTTATCGAGGGGAGATGCGCCTCCATCATTTTAAATGGAAATGAAATAGGATATTTTGGAGAGGTTAAGCCGTCTGTAATAAGCAATTTTGATCTTGAATATCCTGTTATAGCTTTCGAAATCGATTTATCTCTTCTTCCTGCGAAATAGCATAGCAATGCTAACTCCCGCAATAGCCAGCACAAACTCAAAGGCAGGCGTGCGGAGGCTCTGCGGCTGCGGGAGCCCTTTTATCTGAGGAGAGGGTTCTAAGCCAATGTTGTTATCTGCTGTGGTTTTTATTGTGTAGTTGCCTCCATAAATAAGGTTACGATAGGCTTTATCGATTCCACGGAAATAATGAATTATTTCCACATATACATCTAATCTATTCTCGGCATCTTTTTTCCATCCTTCATATCGCGGAGATGTTGAATAGATAAGAAAATCGCCGCTTTTGCCAGTTTCTGTGGCATTTATTTCATAACCATTGATGAGGTAAAAAACCCTGAATTTCTCCTTGCTTATATTTCTATACACCTTTATTATAATTTCATCCGATGCATTCAATTTTTCTTCTGCAATAACTTTTACCAGATTGTCTGTAAAATGGAAAGAAGCATTATATTTTGCGATATGCCCTCCTTTATCTGAAGCAATTATCTGAAAATCTGCGTTTCCGCCAGAATAGTTGTATATGTAAACGTTATCCTCATCTTTCAACATTTCATACTCCTTCCCATCAATTTTAATTTTTACATAATCTACTTCTACATTATCTGTAATGTGGGCTGCAACAAGTATATTCCCGCCATTCTGCTGTATTTCTGGCAGCATTACCACTTCCATCTTTGGAGGAGAGGCATCATAGAAAGGAGGATTTATTGAAACTATAAATATAGCCAGCCATGTGAGGATATAGAAAGCAATGGAGCCAAACCATTCCTTTCTGCTGAAGGCTTTTATATCCACCTTCAAAAACTCAAGAATTTTAGCCATAAAACCAATGGAAGCGATGGCAAAGAAAAAACAAAGAGGCCATCTTATGCTTTCATCCACACTTCTCCATACAAAATGACATATTATGGCAATAAAGAAACCAAAAATTGAGGCAACAAATGCTGTTTTCGCCTTTCTACGCTCTCTTTTCAGAAATTCTTTTTCATCAAATTTTGGTAGTTCAATCTCATCCATGTTATGCTATCTGAAACTGTTTAAAAAGATATCCATATCTTTCTTGCGTATCAGAAAATTATATAATGGCTTTAGTATTCTATTTGTGGAGGTATAAGATGAAAGAAAAAGCTCTGTTAGTGGGAATTGTTTTAGTTATGGCAGGATTGGCATCGGCGAATTTCTTTGTAGCAGAGAAAAAGGAAGTAAATATATCCATGATTTCTCAAGAATACACTATAAAGGCGATCAAGGCAAAGGGGCATGAACATCTGTTGAGAGTGGAGGGGAAGGAAATTAAGAATGCTTTTCGTCCAATAGCCAAGCCAATGAATATACCTGTAGCCAACACAGAAGATACAGAATATCACCCAACAGTTGCTTCCTCAGGCACCACATTATTTGCAGGCTATGCATATTCTACGAGTTTGCTCGAGCAGG
>CAZTDS010000083.1:0-5479 GCA_964612535.1 uncultured Thermoplasmatales archaeon | reverse complement strand
TCTCTATTTCCTGCAGTCCTCCTGAAAGCGGCGGGAATTTTTAAACATGTCTTAGTGTATTTGCAGGCAGAGGTTTTGTTGTATGCTGTTCAAAATCCCATCCTTCTTCCAGCACCTCAAAGTCGAGAGTCCACATCTGCCCATTGTTTTCTCTCTGGAAAATATCCTCTGATATGTGAAGGGTTATTTCTATCTCATCTCCTACATTGTAATCTGTTAAATTTGCATCAAAATAGAATCCTCCATTTTCAAGAGATGAAAGCAATATGAGAGTGGTATTCTCTGTTGCTCTTTTCTCCGAAATATTGTCTCTTATTATTAGAGTATCTCCCGGGTTAAGTGTTTCAAAATAGGTTGTGTATATAGAATTATTGCTGTCTATGGTATAGTTAAAATCCTCATTCAACTCCTTCAGACTCATTATAACAGTTTTTCCACTCGCCTTTTCCGTACAGCCCGCCAGCATAAGCGAGCATACCGCAACTGCCACAACAACCAATCTGTTCTTCATTATTGCCTAACCATAGGTAATATAAATAATTGTTGCCGCTTTTGCTTTAAAATCGCTGAAAATGTTTTAATACAAAATTGCAATTCCCTATTATGCTCGAAAATTTGGAACCAAAGATTGTGTGGAAATATTTTGAGGAAATTTGTAAAATACCAAGATGTTCAAAACATGAGGAGAAAATAGCAGAATACATTATGGAAGTGGCAAAAAAACATGGATTGGAAGTGGAGAAAGACGAAGTGGGCAATGTTGTTGCCCGTAAAAAAGCCAATGGTTATGAAAACGCTCCCATGATAACATTGCAATGCCACATGGACATGGTTTGTGAGAAAAATAAGGACGTGGAGCATGATTTCAGCAAGGATCCCATACAGCCGTATGTGGATGGAGAGTGGGTTAAAGCTAAGGGGACAACGCTTGGTGCAGATAATGGCATTGGCTTGGCAATGTGCCTTGCCCTCATGGAAGAGAAAAATATAAAGCATGGCCCCCTCGAATTTTTATTTACGGTGGATGAGGAAACGGGTTTAACTGGGGCTTTCAACCTCAAAAAGGAATTTATAAAAGGCGAACTCCTCATAAATCTTGATAGCGAGGATTTTGGTGTCATCTACATAGGATGTGCTGGCGGAGGCAATTCCACAATAAAGTTGCCAGTTAGGTTCGAAAATGTGGAGAAAGAGGGGCTTAGAATACATGTAAAAGGACTTAAAGGAGGGCATTCTGGCATTGAAATTGATAAGGGAAGGGCAAATTCGATAAAACTTCTCGCCCGCATCCTTTACAATATAAATGCGAGGATAAGCAAAATCGAGGGAGGCGATAAGCACAATGCTATACCGAGGGAGGCAATAGCAGAAGTTGTGGTTGATGGCAATGTAATGGACAAAATAAAGGAACTTGAAGCTGCATTTAAAAATGAGTATTCCAAAACAGAGCCAGATCTAAAAGTGGAGGTGGAGAACTGCAAAATAACAAAAGTAATCGATGAGGAAAGCAATAAAAAACTCATCAAGTTGCTCATGGGACTGCCTCATGGCGTGATAGCAATGAGTCAGGAAGTGGAAGGGCTTGTTGAAACTTCAACAAATCTTGCAACAATAAGGATGAATGACGAGGCTACCATTGTAATGAGCTCAAGAAGTTCAGTAAACTCTGCTCTCGATGCCTTAATGCAGAGTATAAGATGCATAGGTGAGCTGGCAGGGGCAAGCGTAGAAGAAGGAAGCAAATATCCGGGATGGAAGCCAAATCTGGAATCAAGATTGCTTAAAATAGCATCAGATGCTTTTAAGGAACTTTACGGAAAGGAGCCGGAAAAGAAAGCCATACATGCAGGACTGGAGACAGGGGTTATAGGAGATATAACAGGAATAAATGAGATAATTTCAATTGGTCCACAGATAGAACATCCCCACAGCCCTGATGAGAGGGTTCATATAAAAAGTGTTGAGGAATTCTGGAAATATCTATTACATCTGCTGGAAAAAGTGGCGAAAGAATGGTGAAAAAATTCGTTCTTTTTGCCTTTCTCCTCTTTCTTTTTCCTTTTTCATTCTCTTTTCAAAAACCTGATTATATAAAAGAGACTTATATGGTGGAAATGAGAGATGGTATAAAACTTGCCACCGATATCTATCTAGCAGGCGAAGGAAAATATCCTGTTGTGCTAATAAGAACACCCTATAATAAAAATTCCACGGATGAATCTTTAATCAAAGCCTTTTTGAGCAGAGGATATGCTCTCGTAATTCAGGATTTACGCGGATGTCATGCTTCGGAAGCAAAATTCAGAGCATTTCTCGATGATGGCTGGGGTGCTACGCAGGATGGCAACGATACTGTGAAGTGGATAAGGGAGCAGGAATGGTGCAATGGCAAGGTGGCGGTGTGGGGCGGCTCGGCGATGGGCATAGCCGCCTATCTGCTGGCGGGGAGCTGTGATGTAAATTGCATTTTATCTGCCATAGCTGCCTCAAACCTTTATAAGCATGCAATGTATCCTGGGGGTGAGTGGCGAGGAGACGCTGAGATATGGCTTGAGGAGCAGCGGGCGGAATATATGATGCCTGTTTTTGAGGAACATTACACTTATGGCGATTTCTGGCACCAGATTGATTTATCAACTCGTTATCCCCAAATTTCCACGCCAATATTTCATATTGGTGGATGGTATGATATTTTTGCTGAAGGAACCATCGATGCTTTTCAGGGGCTTAAATATAAGGGCAATCAGAAGTTGCTGATGGGTCCATGGACTCATGCAGCTTTTGTAACAAGGCAGCAGGGGGATTTGCTTTATCCTGTAAATTCATTTCTTGATGTTTATGGGGTAACATTTTCCTGGCTTGATTACTGGATGAAAGGAAAAGATACGGGAGTGATGGATGAAAAGGTAAGGTTTTACATGATGGGGGAATGTGATACAGTATATGGGTATAGGGGGGATGGAACAGGAAATGAATGGTGGATAAGCGATGACTGGCCCCCGTATACGGCAAGAGCAACTCCATTTTATTTCCATGAAAATGGCCTACTCAATCAGGAAAAGCCACACGATGAAGATTTCGATAGATACACTTACAATCCATCTGACCCCTTTCCAACAACAGGAGGAAGAAATCTTGTTTTTCCTGCTGGCCCATTAAAACAAAATGAGGTGGAAGCAAGAAAAGATGTAATTTCCTATACATCTTCTCCTCTTGAAGAGCCACTTTACATTGCAGGTAATATAACGGCTCATTTATGGATTAGCTCCTCCGCCAGAGATACGGATTTCTGTATAAGAATATGTGATCTCTATCCGGATGGTTCCTCATTTCTTGTGCTTGACTCCATTTTTATGGCGAGACATCGCATTTCATTTGAAAGAGAAGATTTTCTTGAAGCAGGTAAGATTTATGAAATCAACATAAGCGTTGGTAATGTTGCCATTGTGTTTAATAAAGGACATCGAATAAGAGTGGATATCACTTCAAGCAACTATCCTGCGTATGAAAGAAATCCAAATACTGGGGACGCAATCCATAAAAACAAAAGTTATGTTATTGTAGAAAACACCATATGGCATGATGAGCAACATCCCTCATGCATCATACTGCCTATCCTTGAGAAATTTGAAATAGAGCCTATAAAAGGGGTATATGTGGCCGGAAAGAAAATCATGGATGCCAGAATGCTTGTAATTATTGGTAAAATGGATTTTGAGGTGGATGCAAACTGCAGCAAAGTCTCTCTCTACCTCGATAATAGGCTTGTGTATGAGGATACATCTAAACCATTTATTCTGGAGTTTGATGAAACATCTGTGGGTTTTCATAAACTTAAGTTTGCTATGTTTGACGATGAGGGAATGATTGCAAGGGAAAAGACAGCTGTCATACTCAACTTATAACGGCAATTTTATAAGGAGAGGAGTATTTTGGAATGTGGATAAAAGAGCTTTGATTGTTGCTGTAATTATGATGCTCCCCGTCTTTTCAGGATGTGTTTATTTGGAGAAAATTGAGCAGTTTTTAATGCCACCTCCACAATATGAATGGAAAAGGTTGATAAGCGTTGAAGACACCTTTGGATGGGTGGATGTAGTGAATAAGGAGCTGGCAAAAATATCTGATTACCCGATATATGTTTCAAATGAGACAAAATATCTGAACATTTACATTCATGTCGAATTTTCAAATCCAATTAATCCAGATATAGAGAGTTTGAGCCAGGGACATTTGAACTTTACCATTCTTAAGCCAGATGGTGAAAATATAACCAAAACATATTGCACAGCAACAAAAGTAAAAACATTTGATGATTATTTCTATTTTGAAAATCCGCAGGAAGGACAATGGAACATCATAATAAGGGTTTTTGGCTACGGCAAATATAGGATGGTGGCGAAGGCGTATCAGCCAGTCAGCTAATTTTATGCACTTCAAAATGCTTATATTTTCTTCATAATTTCCTTCATTGAGCCGCCGTAGCTTAGCGGTAGAGCGTCTGATTCGTAGAGCCCTTTAGAAAAGTGCTCCACCCCAAACTAAAGGGTTTCGAAAAATCAGAAGGTCGCGGGTTCAAATCCCGCCGGCGGCTCTGCTATTTTGTCAATACGGAGAGCGAATAACCCATGCAAAAATATGGTGATAGTTTATCTGATGATATGGGATAGATTATATTCACTATTATTCCGATAAATCCTATCATTACTCCAAATATTATATCATCTCTGTTTTCTCCCAATTTTCGTATCCCCATGAGCCCTGCTGTTGCCATTTCCCCTCCGGGCACACCAAAGTATATTAGGGAATTTATGACTCTCACTGGCAATAAATGGGAGACAAAAAGCCAGGCAAAGGATAAAAGAAACGCCAATAGAAATCCAAGAGGAATCATGCTAAAGTATAATATAAGGCTGATGATGATAAGCAAATCCAGCGAATACGCAAAAATCCCCTCTTCTCCAAAACCCCAGATAAAACATAACAGATTGGTTAAATTCATGTTTGTTGTTCCAATTGATTGTGACCTAATCCTCTGCATAACTAAATCTGTTGTTTCCTTTGTGAATATGCCTTCTGCCTCGAGTTCCTGCGATATTTTTAGCATCTGCACAGCATCTTTATTATACAGGGCATTACTCAATTTTTCGAGATCACTCAATATCTTTTCAGCTTTTTCTCTATCCACTCTCACATTAATTTCCTTATCCCCTTCCAGCCCATATATGAGAGAAACAATACTTATTTTCTCCTCATTTTCAGCATATGCCTGCGTATATACAACAGATATAATCACAAAAATTACAAATAAAGTTGTTACCTTCCTCATTTTATTGTAACATCTTTGATTTTAAAATATTTGTGGAAAGGAGAAGATTGCCATTCACGAGATACAAGAATGAAACACATAATTGCCATGGCAATTTCTTCATTCATTCTGATTTTTTCGACGATTCGGCGAGTACAGATTAGCCTTCAT
>CAZTDS010000082.1:0-5542 GCA_964612535.1 uncultured Thermoplasmatales archaeon | reverse complement strand
ATTAAAAATTCTGCCAGAAAGTGGGGCTAAAAAGGAATTAATAAAGCTAGCAGAATTTGCAGTAGAAAGAGAGAAATGAGGAATAAACGAGCACTTTATTAGAAAATAAAATTTGGCGCAACAATTATAATATTTCTATCGTTGGGACTCTATCGAGAGTGGATTTAAGGATACAGGAATGTATGCAGGGAATATGTAGCGGAGAGAATGTTTTCATTTGGTGATTTATTTTCTAACAATTTCTCGAGAAAAAGTATAAATCTATATATATGGCGAGGAATTAATATTTGAAATGAAAAAGATATTCAAGGAAGAAGAGAAGGAAGAAAAAAAGAGGGCTAGCTATCTTTTAAGCAAGTTTAAAATAGATGATGTGTTGGCAGCAAAGAAGAAAATAATGGAAGAGCTCAGAAACATACAGGAGATGGAAGAAAGAATGAGGGCAAAGGAAACAATTGTCAAAATAAAGAGAGGAGAGGAAGTAGATAAATTATTTGGAGAATATAAAGAGATAGTTGATTTATCTCCTCCAAAAGAAGATTATATAGAAGTTGTTGAGGTTCATCCAATAATAAAGCCCTATGCCTATGTTAGAATTTTATATGATAACAAAAGCCATGAATATATATATGAGGTGGTGGAGCCAAAGCTCACAACAGAGGAAAGAAAACTCCTTGGATTCATAAAAGAGACACTTATAAAAACAATGGATATAGAGCTATCTGAATTCAGTGAGGACGAGGCAAAAGAATATCTGCGAAAGAATGTTGATAGAGTGATAAAAGACTATTCAATAAGCATGGACGATGTTACGAAGGAAAAAATAATGTATTACGTGATCAGGGATTTTCTCGGATATGGAAAGATCGATGTTCTCATGCACGACCCCATGATTGAAGATATTTCATGTGATGCTGCGGGTGTGCCAATTTTTATTTATCATCGCAACTATGAGTCTATAAAAACGAATGTCGTCTTTCAAACGGACGATGAACTTGACTCTTTCGTCATACAACTTGCTCAGAAGTGCGGGAGGCACATCTCCATAGCCCGCCCGCTACTTGATGCCACGATGCCCGATGGCTCCCGCCTGCAGGCGTGTTTGGCGAGAGAAGTATCGGCAATGGGTTCGAATTTCACAATAAGGAAATTCAGAGAAGAGCCTTTTACCCCAACTCATTTGGTGGAATTCAATACTATCTCGCCCGAAATGGCTGCATACTTCTGGCTTGCTATAGAGCATGGAGCTTCAGCCATAATTGCTGGAGGAACAGCATCTGGAAAAACAACCTCTCTGAATGCTCTCGGTCTTTTCATTCCTCCACAGATGAAAATCGTTTCTATAGAAGATACAAGGGAAATCAATTTGCCGCATCCAAACTGGATTGCTTCCGTTACTAGAGAAGCATCTGGTGAGGGTGAGGAAGCGAGGGTGGGAATGTTTGATTTGCTGAAGGCAGCATTAAGGCAAAGGCCGGAGTATATAATAGTGGGGGAGATTAGAGGCGAGGAGGCTGTTGTTCTATTCCAAGCAATGGCAACCGGGCATACAGTGTATTCAACAATGCATGCAGATTCAATATTTTCTGTGGTTCATAGGCTGGAAGGAGAACCCATAAATATACCCCGTATCCAACTTCAAGCACTCGATATTGTGGCAATACAGGGATTGATGAGAATAGGGAGGAAAAGAGTGAGGAGAGTCAAAGAAGTGGTGGAGATTGTTGGAATCGACCCCAATACCGAAGATATTTTAACAAATGAAGTTTTCAAATGGAATCCCAGAAAAGATTCTTTCGATTATTATGGCAAGGGGCATGTGCTTGACAGGATAGCAGAGTATAGAAACTGGACAGACAGAGAACTTAATGAAGAGTTTAACAGGAGAGTGGAAGTCATCAAGTGGATGATGGAAAAGGGGATAAAACATTATGTTGATTTTGGAAATATAATAGCTGCATACTATAAAGACCCAAATAAAGTCATGGAGAGAATAGAGGAGGATAGAAAGAAGGGAGAACATGCTGACAAAATATCAAGCCCTGTGCTATAAGATTTTTGGAAGAAAAGCTGCAAAATCCACGCAGATTGAATACATAAAAAGAGCTCTCGAGAGAGCCTTTATGGAGGTGAGGCCCGAAGCATACATATCTTTTGCATGGATGAATGGTGTGCTTGGAGCTGTTGCCGGCATAATCATCATCATTCTTTACCTCTTTGTTCTTCCGTCATTCATTTCTCTTCCTCCAAAACTTCTTGCCATTGTTATTCCTTCTCCCATCCTTCTTGCTGCTCTTGCCTATTTCATAACAATGATGATTCCAGAAAGCAGGGCAAATAAAAGAAAAAAAGATATTGATGCGAAACTTCCATATGCCCTTAATTTCATTGCTGCAATGAGTACCGCAGGTATCACACCTGCAGAAATTTTTAAGAGTTTGGCAGAACAGCCAGTTTATGGAGAAGTGCATAAAGAAGCAGCATGGATTTACAGAGATATTGCCATTTTCAATATAGATATAATAACTGCTTTACGAAATGCCGCCAACAGAACACCCTCAATAAAATTTCAGGAATTTATTCAGGGAGCCATAACAACGATTACATCTGGAGGAGACCTCAAAAAATATTTCTTAGCCAAAGCAGAAGAATATATGAGAGAAAACAGGAGAACGCAAAAAGAATTCCTTGAGACGCTTGGTGTGCTAGCAGAAAGCTATGTAACGGTTGTGGTGGCAGCCCCACTATTCCTCATAATAATGTTCTCTGTCATGGCTTTATTTGGCGGTGGGCCCAGCACAGCCTTAATAATGTATCTGCTCGCCTTTGTTATGCTTCCCTTGGCCAATCTTGGATTTGCAATAGTAATACAATCAATGTCGCCGGAGGTGTGAAATGATAGGGAGAAAGATAGTATTGCCCTCATTCATAATATCTTTCATCATAATAGCCCTGTCAGTATTTTTTAGAATAAGGGAAGAGTATATGCTTTCAAATGTGCTTTTTGCCTCCGCCTTGGTAGCCTTTCTTATATTTTCATGGATTCAGAGAAGAATAAAGGAGGACATGCTCCTTTTCATTTCTGAAGAATATAAGGAGAAGGAATGGAGATATTATTTCTCTTCTTTAATATCATTCATTCTCCTCATATTTGCCACAATGCTGAATGTCTTCATAATATTTCTCGGGATGAATCTTTCCAGAGTTATCGTAAATATTCTTTTTGGAGCAGTTCTGCTTCTCATGTTATACACTGTTTTTTCCATTCCCTCTGTCGAAAAAACAGCCGCCTACTCCATATTTCTCCTATTTGCTTTTGTTTTCTCACTAATTGTTATTGGCTCTCAACTTGGTATCGGCTATCATCTGCCAGAAAATGTTTCCCCTATTATTCTGAATATGGCTGATCCCCTTTTCCTCATAAATATAGCCCTCATATCTTGGATGGTTTCTCTGATGGCAGGAGGAGAAATGCCTCCCCCGATAGATTCAATTACAGGATTATATGAGAGGGGGAGAGAGGTAAGGGAAGAAATGATGTTTAGAAGAAACATCCTTTATCTCTTCATCATTTCCCTCATTGTTCTCTTCATTTTGATAAACATACTTACAGTAGTTAAATTCCCTGGTTTTGAACCCACCGGAATTCAATGGGGCTATGCAATGATAATTATTAGCATAATTCTCCTAGTAGCAATGATACTATACATAATATTCATACTTCCTGAAAAAACAGGCGTAATAAAGGAAAAATATGACCCGGAAACTATTTACAGAATAATGATTCTGAGCATATCTGCAATTTTTGCTACTCTCTTTATAGTTTTGGCTATTCTAACGCAACTGGGTAAATTACAGGCCATAGGGCCAATACATCTGTCTAAAAACAATTCCATTGATTTTGCTATCTTTGCCATCCTTTCCTCAATCGGTCCTTTTGGCTTTTATGAATATGCCCTCTATCGAAAAATAAATTTGATGGAGGAAAGATTTCCAGAATTTTTAAGAGATTTGGCTGAGTCAAGAAAAGCAGGAATGACGATGGCGAGAGCAGTGGAGATGGCTGCAAAGGGTGATTATGGCTATCTTACTCCCGAAATCAAAAAAATGGCTGTACAAATCTCATGGGGATTGCCATTTAGCGAGGCATTGAAAAAATTTGGAGAAAGAATTAAAACTCCTCTTGTGCAAAGAACAACCACAATGGTGGTTAAGGCATCTGAGGCAGGAGGAAAAATCGCAGATGTGATAGAGGCGGCGGCGAAAAATGTCAGAGAGATAAAGATTTTACAGGCAGAAAGGAGAACAGAAATGAAAATGTATCTCATGATTATATACATCTCTTTCTTTGTTTTTCTGGCAGTTATAATAGCCCTCGCCTCCATGTTTCTGCCCAAACTTTATGAGGCAGCATCCGGAGCAGGGCAGCTTATTGGCGGCGGCTCAGCCCTCTCACTCGAAAGCTACAGATTCATTTACATAGCCACAGCCCTCTCACAGGCCATAGGAAGTGGCATAGTTGCGGGCTCGCTGGCGGAAGGAAAGGCAATAGCAGGTTTAAGACACGGCACAATAATGATTCTTATAACATACATAGTCTTTAAGCTGATGCTTTAACAAATTTGCTTCAAATAGAAAAATTATTTTACTCGATGAGACTATATTGCCATGAGAGCGTTACTTATTGGGAGATTTCAACCATTTCATAAGGGACATGCTGGAATGGTTGAGGAAAATAGAGGGTATGAAATAATTTTTGCTATTGGTTCAGCTTATGAAAGTTTTTCTTTTGAAAATCCATTTACAGCTGGAGAAAGAAATGAAATGATTTGCGAGGCAATGAAAGAATTAAAAATAAAAAGATTTCATGTAATTCCTGTTCCTGATATAAATAGATACGGCGTGTATGCAAAGCATGTTATGGATTTGGTCCCATCATTTGATGTTGTAATATCCAACAATCCATTAATCAAGGAATTGTTTGAAAGAGAGGGGTTTAAAGTTGTGAGTACAAGGATGTATAACAGAAGAAAATACCAGGGAAAAGTGGTGAGGAGATGGATTGCGGAAGGAAAAAATTGGGAAGAACTTGTGCCAGAGAGAGTGGCAGCATATATTAAAAAAATTGGAGGAGTGGAAAGGATAAAAAGGCTTGCAGAAATTGAGAAAAGATAATATGATTCTTGAGCTTGCAAGAAGGAGGAAAACGGTAAGAAAATTTGCTGATAACAAAGTCAGACTGGAGGATATTTTATACTGTCTCAATGTTGCGAGAGAAGCACCATCAGGCATGAATGCACAACCGTGGAGATTCGTAATTGTAGGCGATGAGGAAATCAAAGCAAAGATAAGAGAAATATGCGAAAAAGGGGAGAGGGAGTTTTATAGAAAAGTTGGTGGGGATTTGAAAAAATGGCTTCAGGAAAAAAATTTCTCATGGCGCAAAGATTTTCTTAAAGCTCCTTTCCTGTTGCTTGTATTCTCCCACATAAAAGCACCGTATTTCATTCAATCGACATGGTTAGCTATAGGTTATATTCTC
>CAZTDS010000081.1:0-5679 GCA_964612535.1 uncultured Thermoplasmatales archaeon | reverse complement strand
GTAGAAAAATTGAGGGGAGAGTCGAGTGAGGCTTAACTTCCAAAACCAAATCCTTTTACGGTGGGCAATCCCGCTGCTTTCCATGCAGTTATGCCGCCAACCATATTGTATAGTTTTCCTTCCCATCCAGCATCTATGAGAATCTGTGCCGCTATATAGCTTCTGTGGGCTGTCCTGCAGTAAAGAATCACTTCTTTCCCACTAAAAAGGATTACGAAGATTTTTGCAAATATGGGCTTCTCGATGAGTTGCAGGGGATACAAAATGGGCTTATCATAGAAGTGGGGAGTGGCAATTCTTTCATTGAAGTATTCCGAGGGTGTTCTAACATCAACGGGAATTTGTTTTCCATCCTCCCCATTGTTCAGCATTTCCCATACCTGCTCGACAGTAACATTCACTATTTCTCCCTGCTGCTGTTTAAATATTATTTTCCCCTCACTTCTTTCATAGAAGGGGATAGTAAATACCAAGAGGGCAGCAATAAATATTACCTTACCTTTCATGATTTATAATTAATCATTGCCTAAAAAGTTTTGGTCATGAGTTGAAAATCCATATGGCAAGGCTGGTTACATTTTCATTCCCTGCCACATCATACGCCTTCACCTCTATAAAATGCCTTAGCATTGCCCTTTCATCCCATGTCCATGTATAAGGGGCCTTTTCATCCACATATTTTAGCTGCCCGTCTATGTAAAATTCCACTCTATCCACTCCGGATTGATTATCTACAGCATATACCTCAATATCTATATCTCCTATCACAATGGTGGCATCAAATGGCAATTTCATTATTTCTCTATTACCGATATACAGATAGCCATGCGGTTTTTCTATACGAACCACCGGCAGCTCATAATCCCCTTCTTTTATACCCGCAAGTTCAGCAAGGGTTGCAACAATAAGGCGGGTAACTCTTGTGGCATAATCCAAATCCATTTTATCAATTGTATCCTCCGAGGAATGATAATAATCATTGAAATCGTATTCAAAGAAAAATACGGCAGGATATCCATAATAAAGGAAGGATGCGTGATCGCTATATGGATAACTCGGACTCCTCACAACTTCAAGCCCTATCTCGTCCGAATATTCTATGCTCATGTTTATTGCTACATCTGTTATCCATGAAGATATATCTTCCTCTTCAATAATAATGTGTTTCTTTCCTTCATCACTCCTTGTATATCCAATCATATCCGCGTTAAGCACGCCAGCTATATTCTCTCCTCTTTCGTCACATTCCTTTGCATAAACATGACTGCCAAGCAACCCCTGCTCTTCTCCAGAGAAAGTGAGGAAGCGTATGGTGTGCTCAAACCTATATTTACTCAATACCTTCGCTGCCGCAAGCACCGCCGCCGTGCCGCTGCCATCATCATCGGCGCCTGGCGAGCCGGGCACGCTATCATAGTGGGCGCATACAATGTAAATCTCGTCGCTTGTTTCATTTTCTCCTTCGAGGGTTGCCTCCACATTAACATCTGCATAGCTATGATAACTCCAGTTATAATATCTGACGGTAAGACCGTATTCCTCAAATTCAGAATATATATACTGAGCCGCCTCATAACACGCTTCTGTTGCGGTAACACGTGGTCCAAAATCCTGCAATGTCTGGATATATTCTTCCATAAGTTCGGGTGTGATTTGCTGAAGAATGCCTCCTATACCCTCATGGGTATTTTCTCCATATGAAACTGGCAGGTGTAAAACCGTAACAACAGTTATGGCTATTGCCAAAGCTTTACATTTCATATTCAAAAATGCCCGGCTGCCTTATATTTATTTTCCTATCCCATTTCTCTCCATAATTTCTCATGCCATGCCTCGTATAACACCTTTTTATCAAGCCCCACATACTTTTTCATATCATCTCCATCATATATTACGAGTTCCTGTCCTTTAACACTTCCTATCATATAAATATCGATGCCATCAAAGATTTTCCTGAATTCCTCCTCCTTTCCTTTTTTCACCTCAGCAATCCATCTCGTATTGCTTTCGGAAAATAATTTTATATCTGTTCTTAAATCGCCGAGGGAATAGAGGCATACCTCTGCTCCTTTTCCTCCAATAACCATCTCTGCCAAAGCAACGGCTATCCCTCCATTTGAAATATCATGGCATGAAACTATGATGCCTTTTTCAATAGCTTCAACAACTCTCTCAATGCTTTTTTTGAGTAAATGGGCGTTGCTTCTCGGCACTTTTCCCCCTTCTATACCGAGATATTGATAGTATTCGCTCCCTCCCATTTCTCTTTTCGTCTTCCCTATAATGAAAATGGAATTTCCCTCTTCTCTGAAATATGATGATGGTATCTTCCTTACATCATTCACAATGCCAACTGCCATTATGGTGGGCGTGGGCGCCACGCTGCCAGCCATGCTTTCATTGTAGAAGCTCACGTTTCCTGAGGCAAAGGGAACATTAAGCACAGAAGCCATGTCCCTCAAAGCCCTCACACTTTCAACAAACTCCCCCATTCTCTTTGGTTTCTCTGGATTACCAAAGTTAAGGCAATCCACAAATGAATCAACCCTTGCACCAACAGCAGCTAGGTTTCGGCATGCCTCATCGATGGCCGAGCAAGTTCCCCAATATGGGTTGAGATTTGTATAGTATGGATTTACATCAGCTGTAACAGCAAGCCCTCTCCATGAATCTCGCAGCGGTTTTATAACAGCAGCATCTCCATGGGTTGGCATTTCAATATCGCCTTGCAGCGGTTTTGTAACTGTCGCCCCTCTCACCTCAAAATCATACTGCCTTACAACCCAGTCACGGCTGCAGACATTGCATGAAGAAAGTATGGATAGCAGTGCTTTTTCCAAGTTAGGCATATCAAATTCTTTTTCCTCTCCTTCCATTATATCGGGCTTTTCCCATTCTCTTGTATATTCCACAGCCCCAACCTGGAAAAGCAAATCAAGCTCCCCCACAAGTTGCTCCTTGTAGAATATCCTTATTACTTTGTCTTCAATTACCTTTCCTATAGGCGTGGCCTCAACATCCCACTTTTCAAAAATTTTCAGCACCCTATCCACATCATCTGGCTTTACAACAAGAAGCATTCTTTCCTGACTTTCCGAAACCCATATTTCCCAGGGTTCCATGTCTTCTTCTCTCAGTGGCACCTTATCCAGATAAACTTCTGCTCCATAGCCGCCCTCATATGCTATTTCGCTACATACACAGGATAGACCGCCTCCTCCCATATCCTTCATTCCAACAACAAGTCCCTTTTCATTGCATTCCAAACATGCGTGAATAAGGGGCTCTTTAGTTATCGGGTCGCCGAGCTGCACAGCGGTAATTGATTTTTCTTCCGATTCTTCTCTGAGTTCTTCAGATGCAAATGTAACACCATGTATTCCATCTCTACCTGTCTTTCCTCCAGCATATATATAAATATCGCCTGGCTCCCCCACCTTGCTATGCACCAGTTTGTTTTTCTTTACAATTCCAATGCATCCAACATTTACAAGACAGTTGCCTGTATAGCTCTTATGGAAATATACCATACCTGCAACTGTAGGAATGCCTACTCTGTTGCCATAATCTCTTATGCCCTCAACAACTCTCTTAAACAGGTAGCGAGGATGTTTTACTCCTTTCGGCAGCTCGCCATAAGGAGTATCGAGTTTGCCAAAAAAAAGAGGGTCTATTAATGCAATGGGCTGAGCGCCCATGCACAGCACATCCCTCAATATTCCTCCTATACCGGTGGCTGCTCCTCCATATGGCTCAATAGCAGACGGATGGTTATGACTTTCGAGAGCGACAACATAATAGTGCTCATCATCAAATTCCAAAACACCTGCATCTTCTCTCGCCACCACCTTATCCTTAGCAACATGATACACATACTGCCTGAGATAGGGTTTCGATGACTTGTAGCAGCAATGCTCACTCCATGATTGAGCCAAAGCCTCGAGTTCCAAATCAGTCGGGTTTCTTTCTTTTCTCCTAAAATAATCTTTTATTTTTCTCATTTCCTCAATGTTTAATGCAAGACCAAGCGTGCTACTAATTTCCATTAACTGCTCATCTGTAGCATCGAGTAATTTAACGGTATGCACATAACCATTCTTTTCGAACAATTCTTCAATCGACATGTTCTATCGAAATACTATATTCATTGATTACCGGGTTTGCAAGCAGCTTTTTACACATTTCCTCTGCCCTTTCTCTCGCCCTGTTAGCATCTTCTTCATCAAGCAAAAGCTCTATAACTTTCACCACTCTCGCCTCTCTAACTTCATTAAAATGGAGAAGATGGAGGGCTTTAACAATATTCTTTCCTTCTGGATCAACAACCCCCTTCTTGAGTTTAATTTCTATTCTTGCTCTGAGCATTTACACAACTCCTTCATGGTGACATGACGGACATACATAGGTGAGTGGTTTTTCACCTGTATCAAGCACATCAAATTCATTTCCACAATTTGAGCATGTTATATGCCTCGCCACCCCCTTCACTCTCTTGCCTCTCAACACCCCTTCCTTACCGCAGTTGGGACAGGTATATTTAAGCGGTCTCACTCCTGTATCTGATATGGTAAAAGTTGTGTGACACTGACTGCACATTACCTTTTTTATCACCTCAGAAACAATTTTTATTTCCTTTCCCTCCGTTTTGGGAGTCGTTGCATATACTATCAGTTCAACAAGCAGGAAAAAGATGTATAGAATGATGCCCGCTATAGCCCAGATTTTGAGAGGAAATAAAATCTCGCCCCCGCCCCTCGCCTGCTGCATCGCAACTATAAACAGCCATATGAAATAGATTATTGAAACTATAACTATCACTTTCAGCAGATTTTTTTGATTCATCTAAGGAGTTATTTTTTATCCCTTTATAAACTTTTATAGCATTCCTTGCCTTATCTCCCGCCTGCTGAGCATTCCAAAGGGCAACTGCTCTTTATATGTTACTGCAAAAATGATGATGGAGAAAAGCAGGAGATAGATGGAAAAAATCATTGAAAGCAATGTATTCCATGAAATTGAGTATATTATTGCTATGAGCAGTGAAACCCACATCAGAAAGGAAATCAGGAGAGAGAGGACAAAATACTTAATCTTCATTACCCTTTTTATTCCCACTCCTATGAGAATGCCTGTTGAGCAGTTTATCAGTATAACGGCAAAGGGTATTGTGATAAGTGGAATATTCTCGAATGTAATTTCGATGGTTTTACCGAAAAGGAGGGGAGCGAAAACAGATGAAAATCCTAGGCCAAAGGTGCCGCCATATATTGGTACCCCTTCATCATTCATTTTTGGATGATTGAGTGCAGCAAATTTTGCAATCTGTTCAAGAAATGAGAAAATGAAGGAAAAAAGGAGAATGATATCTATATAGGGTGCTTCCGAAACAATTGGATAAACAATCATTCCTTCGATGGCATAAATAATAACACCTATTACAAAACCCACAATGAATGCCAGAAAAACAAGTTTTTCTCTGAATCTGCCTTCATACCTACCAACTATAAAATACAAAACAAATAAAGATGGTATGATGCCCATTGGAAGGAGTAATGTATTAAGTTCCATGCAAAAAATCTGCCCACTATTTAATTCCTTTGTCTCGCTAAATTTTGCTCTGCTGTCGCTCCGTTTGACAGGAAATGGGTATATGAAAGTAAAATCGGAGAATATCCATAT
>CAZTDS010000080.1:3704-5710 GCA_964612535.1 uncultured Thermoplasmatales archaeon | reverse complement strand
AAAACCGCCACTCCAACTACTGTTGAAGCTGGTGAAGCAGTTACATGGAATATAACTGTTGAAAATACAGGAGATGTAACATTACATGGTGTGTGCGTTGTAGATGATAACATGGGCATGCTTTATAGCATGGAGATTCTCGAGCCAGGCGAGAAGCTGTATTATGAGTATGTGACATATCCAGAAGAAGATGTTACCAATACAGTTTTAGCCAATGGCACCGATACCTTAGGCAACGAAGTCATGGATGGTGATAGTGCTACAGTTACCATATATATTCCACCCTCTCTTTCCATTTCAAAATCAGGTTCTCCTAACGCCATTCAACCAGGCGAAACACTAACCTATACAATAGTAATCAGAAATACTGGCGGCTCACCTGCGGAAAACGTTGTGGTAAGGGAGCAATATGATGAGAACTTTATTTTCCTTTCCGCTACGCCAGCGCCGGATGATGGTACCAATAATAAATGGAATCTGGGAACAATTGATGAAGGCGAAAGTGTAACCATAACAATTGTTGGGACAGCTGCTGATAATAATGAAACATATTTGTTTAACGTAGCATCATATACTTCATCAAATGCAGGAAGTGGAAGAGCTACAGAAACGACGCAGGTTATTTATCCGGGCATAGGCATTGAAAAAGAAGCAGAAAAGGATGTTGTTGAAGCTGGAGAACTGATAAACTTCACAATAACCTATTATAACTCTGGAGATGTTGATTTAACCAACGTTATCATAACAGAAATATATCCATCCTATACAACTTTTGTATCTGCCACTCCATGGCCAACTTCTGGAAATAATTTATGGATGATTGGAAACCTCCCTGCCCATTCTGGAGGAACGATGACTGTTACACTTCGTGTAGATTCACCGCTTGAAAATGGAACAATTTTGGTAAATCGTGTCAATATAACATGTGATGAAGGGGCATATGATGAAGATGAGGCAATTGTAACTGTTCATGTTTCCCCTTCATTAGTTATACAGAAATCAGATAATCCTGACCCAGTTTTTTCAGGAGAATATCTTTACTATACAATTTATGTTGAAAATATAGGAAATGGAAATGCAACAAATGTCGTTGTAACAGATGAGTTCAATCCATTGCTGAGCATAGAGGATGCAGATGGAGGAACGGTAAATGGAAATAAAATTACATGGAATATTGCTTTGCTCTCGCCAGGAGAAAGCACTACGTTCGATATTGTTGCAAAAGTTGGAATAACAGATATTGACTTAACCATCTTAAACTATGTAAATGTTACATGTGACGAAGGAGCATATGACGAAGATGAAGAAACCACACTGATAAAAACCATTACAATGGCTTATCCATTCTTAGAAATTATAAAAGATGATAATCCCGACCCAGTTGCATATGGGGGAGAAATAAAATACACAATAACCGTTAAAAACATAGGAGATGGCGCCGCCACTGGAGTAGTGGTAAAGGATATGATAGATGAAGGAGCAGAATTTATATCTGCCACACCATCACCAGACGTAATTAATGGAAGAGAATTAGTATGGAATCTTGGAACAGTTGAAGCAGGAGATATTGTAACAATATATGTTAAAGTTAAGGCAATCAAAGTTGGCATATTGATTAACAATGTAAATGTTACTTCAAGTGAAGGATTATATGATGAGGATAATGAAACTACCGATGTTATCAACGATACAGAGCCACCACACACTTGGAAAGTTTTCCATGGCGAGGTAAGAAATGTCTTAATATATGGAATATACCTGCTTCATTATATACCCCCAACGACTTACATAACATTGAAGAGTGTAGATTATCCAATACCTGGAGCATCAGGAGTAAACCACACCTATTATAGAATATGGAAGTGGAATGATGAAACCAAAGAATGGGAAATCATTTTCAACTGGAAAGAGTATTTTGGCGAGGAAATACATCTCTATGAGATGCGAGGATATGGAAAATATGAGATAGAGTTTTACAGTGTAGACAGAAGAGGAAATGTAGAGGA
>CAZTDS010000080.1:0-3604 GCA_964612535.1 uncultured Thermoplasmatales archaeon | reverse complement strand
AATGTTTCATCATTTGAGGTATGGGTGAGGGCATACAGAGATGCAGAGGGCAAATTATGGAATCAGAGCTTTTTGACCGTGACACAGAATGTGAGCAGCGAGATAGAAGAATTTTATGAAGAGAACAATGATAATCATGATGTTTGGTTTTTAGCTGGCTTTGCATTGGCTGTTGTAGTTATTGGAGGATATGCAGCTTACAAGTGGAAAAAGAGAAGCTAAAATAATATTTCTGCATATATAATCGGGAGGAGAGAGCACGGGAAAAAGAAGAGGAATATCTGCGGAGAGAATAGCAAGAAGAATGCTCGAGGGAAAGGGATTCAAAATAGTCGCCACTAACTATAAAATAAATTCAAAAGGGGAGAACATTGCGGAAATAGATATAGTTGCAGAGAAGGATGGAGAGAGATATGCGGTGGAGGTTAAATCCGGGAAAGCCAGCTTAACTTCCATTCGTCAAGCATATGCAAATGCCAAACTTGCCGGATTGAAACCCCTGCTTATATGCAAAAAAAGTGATGAGGCTACGAAGGAAGCAGCTAAAAAACTCGGCGTAGAAATAATGGAATTTAGTGAATATCATCTTTTACTAGAGCCAGAGGAGCTTGAAAGCATAGTTAAGAAATGCATGGAAGAAGTCATGGAGGAATATGGTTTTCTTCCATTTCCTTATGAAAGCATAGACGATAAATCAATGGAAGTTATAAGAGCTATAGCGATAGCTGAAGATTTTTCTCATGCCGCTAAAATCCTTCGCGTTAAAGAAGAAAAGATGGAGAAAGAGATAGCGAAGCTATCGAGAAAAGGACTCCTTCCTTCGAGAAGTCTTTCCTTCCGTGATTTGAAAAGAATTTGTCTTGGTTTTTTAACGAGATATGAATTGATACTTAAACTGGATAAAATGGAGAAAGATATAGAGGAGATAAAGAAAAAACTTGGTCTTTAGAGTAAATTATTCAGAAATTCCCTGAATTTAATTGTTGCCTTTCCCCTATGTGAGAACTTATTTTTTTCCTCTATTTCCATCTCTCCAAATGTTTTTTGGCTGCCGTTCGGAATGAATATGGGATCGTATCCAAATCCTCTTGCCCCTCTTTCCTCTTCCGCTATCCTTCCCTCACTGATGCCTTTAAAAAGGTGCATTCTTCCGTTATAAAACCCTATTACTGACATGAATTGTGCTTTTCTATCAATAACTCCTTCCATAAGCTTGAGGATACCTTTATTTCCAATGCATTTAAAGACATAGGAAGAGAAAACGCCAGGAAAACCATTTAGTGCTTTGATGAAAAGACCCGAGTCCTCAATAAAAAATGGACCATTAACCCTATTTTTAAGATAATTTATGCCATATTCCACCACTTCTTCGAGACTGTTAGCCTGTATTTCTGGATACGGAATATGAAGCATTTCTATTTCATGCTGCAAAATTTTGCTTACTTCTTCATATTTATGCTTATTACTTGTTACAAAATATATCATGATACCCTCCTCATATATCTACCTCTTTTTGCTATCTCCTCCACCTTTTTAATAACATTCTCTGCTCCATCAAAATTTTCCTTATATGATTCAATAACCCATCCGAACAATCTCTCATCTTCATGCGCCGCCTTAAAAGCCTCCATTAAGAGATGTAAATCAACCCCTCTATCCTCATCCTCCCCGCTTTTCATTCCCAATCCAAAATCGATGAAATATAATTTGTTATTCATCCATATCATATTAGAGGTTGTTATATCGCCATGTATTATGTTGTTTTTATGCATATTTGCAATAGCCCTTCCTATTTCTATGCATACTCTTTTTTTCCACTCATCACCTCTTTTATCAATCACATCCTTTATTCTATCCCCCTCCAAATATTGCATAACTATTTCCTTCTCTTTTATCCTCAAATCATATATTATGGGCACACCAACCCCCGCAGCACGGGCAGCCATCATAAGCATTGCCTCTCTTTTTGTCCTCTGCTCCCTTATAATCTCATCTATCTCTTTTATCCTGTATTTCTTACTCACTCTTTTCTTTATCACGACTTTCCTCCCCCTCCATTCACCCCGATATATTATTGCCTCAGCCCCCCTCCTTATTATCTCCATTTTACTTCCACCTCATCCGTTCTGAAATTTTGCCTCACCTTCGTTTCCTCTATCCTCATCTCCATGCCACTCTCATACATCAGCAAGCCAGTCCATGCAATCATTGCTCCATTATCCACAAGAAATTCATTTGGAGGACAGAAAAATTTTCCTCCTCTTTCCTCCGCCATTATCCTTACCATCTCCTGCAATCTTTTATTGCATGCCACTCCTCCTCCCAGCAGCACCTCCTCCTTTTCTGTATGAGCCATCGCTCTTTCTGTAATTTCAGTCAGCATGCTGAAACAGGTTTCCTGCAAAGAGTAGCATATATCCTCGATATTTTCTTTTTTCAACATGTGTATTGCTGCCGTGAGTATGCCAGAAAATGCAACATCCATCCCTTTTACAGAATAAGGCAGAGGAATATATTTCCTGCCCTCTTTCGCCCTCCTTTCTATTATTGGGCCAGCAGGAAAAGGCATGCCCGCCTCCCTCCCGAATTTATCAAGGCAGTTTCCTATCCCAATATCCAGTGTTTCCCCAAAAACCCTGTATCTGCCAGCCATAAAAGCTATAACCTGTGTATTTCCTCCAGAAACATAGAGAAGCACGGGATCAGAGCATTTTGTGAGAGCTCTCCCTATTTCCAGATGAGCAATACAGTGATTCACGCCAACGATTGGCTTTTTAAGTAGCAAAGCCAAACTTCTCGCTGCCGTCGCAGCAGTCCGCAGGCACGGTCCGAGCCCGGGGCCTATAGAGAAAGCTATAACATCTATTTCTTCTATAGCAACGCCTGATTTCTCTATACTTTTCTTCAGGATGGAAGGGAATTGTTTTACATGGTGATTGGCTGCCTCCCGTGGATGAATTCCTCCCTTTTCGGGCTTATACATCTTTGAAACATTTGCTAAAACCCGGCATTTTTCATCTTCTTTCGCTACTATCCCTATGCCTATTGTATGGGCTGTTCCTTCTATCCCCAAGCAAATCATAAACTTTTAATTAGTTCCGCAATCTCCTCTCTCTTCTCCTTTTCTTTTGGTAGGGCTATAGATGCCTTCCATTTTTTGCTGCCATCTTCTAAATAGTAGCCACGAGATATGGAGACGAATTCATTTTCTCCATCCTCACTTATTGCTTTTTTTCTGGCAACCTCTATAAAATTATTTCTCCCAAATTTTATCTCCTTTGCCTCTATTATTTCATATTCTACCATTTTATCCGAGAATAATGCCTTCGCTGCATTTAAATATTGTGTTTCTAAATGTGAGAGCATTATTCCGGCAACTCAAAATAACTCAGGTTTATATGTGCCCAGTCATTGAAATCCCTTTTTCCATGAGAACCATCTGAATAATCAAGAATTTTGTATGTGTAGCGATAATTCATTATGCTTTTGTAATTTCTGTATATGTAGTAGCCAAGTTGCCAGGGATATTTTGAAAATTGATTATCGCAACCAGGAGGATTTCCAAATCTTATGCCAAAGTTGTGCCCCATCTCATGCATTATCA
>CAZTDS010000079.1:5225-5711 GCA_964612535.1 uncultured Thermoplasmatales archaeon | reverse complement strand
TTATTTTAGCATGGGAAAGACCTCAACAGTAACGTTTATTTCAATAGTTGCCTCGATAATTGTTTTTTCTGTTTTTGTGGCCGCCTTTCCAGCCGGAATAAAAATCTTTTCCCCTTTTAGCATTTTATATGAAGGGGAGAATCTGAAATTCTATGGAGGTATTGAAGGTGAGGGAAATGAATTATACTCCATAAATTCCTCAGCATTTCTCAATAACAGGAGTATTAATGGGCAAATTCTTATTAATGGGAGTATTTACTTCAACAGCTGCAGCGCCTTTTTTACCGAAAACAAAGTATTTACAAAGGAGGTAGAGATTCACGGAAAAAATTGCTGGGTAACAACAGATGATGGTAACACTTTTTATGAATCCATTGATGGAAAAATAGAAGGAGAAATTTTAATTGAAATAGAGGGGGAAATAAAGCTAATGAAAGGGATAGAAAATAAAAGTATTGAAATAGTGCCCGAAAGTTTTATAAAAAT
>CAZTDS010000079.1:0-5215 GCA_964612535.1 uncultured Thermoplasmatales archaeon | reverse complement strand
GAAAAATAAAAATTGATGGGGAAGAGAAAAATTTCAGCAAATATGTTTTTTTTAGAGGGGAGGGAAAATATGACAAAAATAGGTTAAATGCCTCTGGCTATCTTCTTGCAGTGGATGGAAAATTTTATGATGAGGAGAAGAAAATTTATTTCATCCCTCTCAAAATATTCGCATTGTGGATTGTGGCGATAGCCCTTTTCATAATTTCCTCTTTCCTGAAGAAAAATATTTTCACTGAAAAAGATGAAATGTTTGCTGGATTCTCTGCCATTATGTGGCTTCTTTTCTTTGGCATTTCCATTTATTTATGGAATTGCGAGATGGAAAGAATTTTTGGTTTAAGCCTTATGGATGTTAAAGAAGTAACAATAGGCAATTTCCTATTTCTTTCATTATTCATTGTCCCCTATTTAGTGGCAGTGGGTATAATAGGGTTTCCCGCAAAGGTGGTGGTGGCGGCGATTTTCGAAATGATAGGGCTATCAAATGTTGGAAGAGGTATTGGAAGGGCAACTGGCTTCTCTCTTACAGCATTCTGGGGCATCTCTCTCATAAGTTCATTGCTCAATCTAACATTATCGCCTTTGCTTAGATTGCTCGGTTAAAATGACGCCAGTATGGAATGAAAGAGCACTATTCATTGATGCTGAAAAAATCCTCATTATTGCAGATTTACACATCGGTATCGAATTTGAATACAGGAAACAGGGAATAAATATCGCCCTTCAAACAGATAAACTGCTGGAAAAATGTATAAAATTGATTAAGGAGAGTGGGGCAGAGATACTTATTCTCCTAGGAGATGTAAAACATATGATAATTGCAAAAGAGGAAGAAGACAAAGAAATGTTAAAGATTGAGAGGAAATCTGTAAGAAAATTTCTTAAAATTCTGAATGAATATGCCGAGGTATGGATAGTAAGAGGAAATCATGACGGGAGATTAAAGAGTAAATACGCAAAGATATTTGGGGCAAGGGGCACATCTATCGGAGATATTGCTCTTGCTCATGGTCATTCATGGACAGATGAAGAAATAATGGATCGAAAATACATAATCACAGCCCATATACATCCATTTGTTAAAATATCGACTGAAATAGGGTATAGTTATATGCAACCCTGTTGGGTAAAGGGTAAAATGAAAAAAGAGGCTTTTCTAAAAAGATACGGCAGTGGAAATCATAAAATGAAATTTATCATAATGCCTCCTTTTAATCCTTTATGCGGTGGCATCGCCGTAAATGAGGCGAAAATAAAGGAGGGGATGGTAAAGATATTTGATATGGACAATGCCCACGTATATTTGCTTAATGGAGTAAATCTCGGCAGGATAAAAAATTTAAGGTGAGGAGACATTATGAAATGGTGGCAAAATGAAGGTACTTATAACTGATGAGGTTGCGGAAGAGGCAATGAATTTGTTGAAAGAAAAACACGAGGTTGTTTTTAAAGAATTGCGAGGAGAAGAGTTGGCGAGAGAAATAGGAAAATACGATGCTTTGATGGTAAGAAGTGCAACAAAAGTAACGAGAGATATCATTGAAAGGGCTGAAAGGCTTAAGGTTATAGGAAGAGCAGGAATAGGCGTTGACAACATTGATGTAGATGCTGCAAGTGAGAAGGGCATATATGTTGTTAACTCTCCCACTGGCTCTACCCGTTCTGTTGCGGAACTCACATTTGCCCTCATGTTTGCTTTAGCAAGGCATATTCATAGGGCTGATGCTACAATGCGTCAGGGAATATGGGCAAAGAAGAAATTGAAGGGCATAGAACTTTTGGGAAAAACACTTGGTTTAATCGGTTCTGGAAATATAGCAAGAGAAGTAGCGAAAATGGCAAACTGCCTTGGAATGAAGGTTCTCGTATATTCCCCTCATTGTACACAGGAAAAGGCATCAGAAATGGGGGCAGAACTAAAGAGTTTGGAGGATATTTTCAGAGAATCAGATTTTGTCTCCCTCCATATACCAAAAACTGAAGAAACATATCACATGGTAGATGAACGCCTCCTCTCTCTCATGAAGCCCACTGCATATTTAATTAATGTGGCAAGAGGAGGAGTTGTTGATGAAGAGGCATTATATAAAGTTCTCAAGGAGAGAAAAATAGCAGGAGCCGCCCTTGACGTATATGAAAAAGAGCCACCCGAAAAATCTCCTCTCTTTGAACTGGAGAACGTCGTTTTCACACCCCATATAGGAGCGGCGACGAAGGAGGGGCAGATAAGGGCAGGCGTAATATGTGCGGAACAGATTTTGAAGGTGCTCGATGGCAAGGAACCGGATTACTGGGTTAATAAAGACAAGATGAAAAGTTAATTAATGAAAAGGAGATAATCTTTTGTGAGATTCGAAGCAAAGGCAAGAAATTGCAATACAAGGACGGGGGAAATAGAGATCAATGGAAAGAAGTGCAGCATACCCAACATCCTGTGGTATGCTTCTGCTCGCATTCCCCCGCCGCCCTTCGCCGAGCTTAAATTGGGTGAGGAAATAGGAGGCGGGGGGACGTTTTTTTATCCGAAAGAGTGTAAATTTTGCATTCCACCTTCACTGATATATCCTCATTTCTTTCCTGACGAAGTGCATCAGGAGGCTTTTGAGATAAGCAGAGAATATTTTAATGAGTTTTTCAGCACTGTTTCTCCCAAATGGGATAAAATTGATTCTTTCATATATATAATGGCGAATGCAAGGGAATTATTTTCCAATCCTCGCAACTTTGTTGAAAATATTGTAAAAATAAGAGAAAAAATAGGATACTCGTTGCTGTATGCTCCCGGCATAGCAAATCCAATCAATCTTCCAATTTTATGTTATGCAGGCATTGATCTGTTCGATTCCCTCGATGTAATAATAAAAACGAGGAAAGGGATTTATTTCACATCAGAACAGGAATATAAAATTGAGGAAATTGAAGATTATCCATGTAGCTGCAAACACTGTACAAAAGGCATAGATGGTTTCAGCGATTTGCTCATGCACAACTATAATGTCATGCAAAACGAGCTGATAAAGATAAGAGAATTGATAAAAAAGGGCATGTTAAGAGAATATGTGGAGGCTAAAAGTCACTTCAATGCAAATTTTGCCTCCATAATAAGGATTTTCGACTCCTCCTTTTACAACTTTCAGGAAAAAAGATATGCTATAGTTGGCACAAATATAATTGCATCTCCATACTCTCTCAATCGCCCTGATATAAGAAGATTCAGGGAAAGGATAATAGAGAGATATTCAAAGCCAAAATGCACCAAAATTCTCCTCCTCCTTCCCTGTTCGGCTAAAAAACCATATTCTGCATCAAAATCCCACCAGCTTTTCAATCGGGCAATCTCGGTTACATCAAATAGGCAGGTGATTCATGAGGTTATTGTAACCTCTCCTCTTGGACTTGTGCCCAGAGAAATGGAATATACATATCCAGCCGCCCACTATGACATATCCACCATAGGCTACTGGGACAGAGAAGAAGTGGAAATGATAAACAAAATGCTCAAAAAATATATCGAGAAAAACAGTTACGAAATAATCATAAATCACCTCCCGCCAGAAATAGCGGATTATATGGAGATAGATGCGATAAGAACATGTGTTGAACACCCTACAAGCGAGGAATCTCTTAAAAAGCTCGAGGAAGCTGTCAAGGCAGCGGATGATTTTGAGCACATAAAACATACAAAGAGGCGGAGAGATAATATAGAGGCAATTTTGAGGCATCAGTTTGGTAAGGTTGCTGAAAAATTTCTTGAAGGATGTGAAACAAAAGGAAAGTTTCCTGAATACAAAATATATTTTGAAGGAAAACAAATTGCATCGTTTTCTACTAAAAGGGGTTTTTTTGCACTAACATTTCCTGGAGGGAAAAAACTTGGTAAAAATTACTGGGTTGAAATTGATGATTTCACACCAAAAGGGAGCGTATTTGCAGTTGGTGTAAAAGGAGCTGATGAAAGGATAAGAGTAGGAGATGAAGTTGTCATATTCCATGGAGATGAAGTTAGGGGCGTTGGAGTAGCTAAAATGAATGGAGAGGAAATGGTGGAAGTAAAAACAGGAGAAGCAGTTAAAGTCAGGCATTACAAATAAATGAGAAAAGTCTTGGAAGGATGAATGATATAATTTAATATCCGATCATCTCTATTTCATTGCTTTCTGTATCTATAAGAGTTGCTATACCTTTTTTACCTATGCTGCAATTCACAACATAGCATTTCCCATACATTTCATATCCTGCATCTTCATGCACATGCCCGCATATGATGTAACGCGGCTCCTTCTCCTCCATAAGCTGGCGCAGCCATTTACTCCCTATATGCATGCCTAAGAAAGCCTTGTCCTTTGTTTTATATGGAGGAATATGAGTAACAACGATGTCTATCTTTTTCCCAATACTTTCCGGGTATTTACTTCCGATGCCAAGAAAAACGAGATTTTCATATTCTACAATCCTTCCATCTATGAAATCAACCAAATCGTTCAAATGAGAAAGACTTCCATCCATGTTACCATATACGCCATATATTGGAACATCTATTTTTCCGAGTATTTTATCATCTACGTTACCCCAGTCTCCGGCAATAATAACTAAATCAGGCTGTCTCTCCTCAAAAACTCTTACGAACTTTTCATATCTTTCTCGTCTTCCGTGAAAGTCTGCAGCACACTGCAGAAGCATTTTACTTTCCTTTTCTGTACCTATAATTTATGGCTCTATTAAGCTTAATATATAAATCGGCTCCTTTTTCCAGAATAGGATCTTCTTCAAGCACTTCTATCGCATCTCTGGCCAGCATATTGAGCAATTTTTTTATCTCTTCTCTATTATTCTCTATAAGGCTAATCAAACCCTTCGCTATCTCATCTATACTTTCCCCTTCAAGCTTTATCTCTATCTTCATTTTATCTCTTCCTTAGCCTCTTATCTATAAGCATCAAAAGCTCTTCAACTTCTTTCTGTGTAAGATAGTTTTCCTGCTGCTCCATTTTTATTTCTGAAAGTCTCAATCTTATAGCCTCTTTACACAGTTCTGCGACACTTGTATATCCAAGCCCTGGATTTTTCTTTATCAATTCTTCAATTTCTTCATGCAACTCCTTTGGTATTGAAATGGTACTATATTTTGAAGATACTTTATTTCCTCGCTTCACGAGGTTATAATCAAAACAGTATATATTTACTTTACTGTCTTTTAAATTTTTTTATTTTAT
>CAZTDS010000078.1:1134-5740 GCA_964612535.1 uncultured Thermoplasmatales archaeon | reverse complement strand
CCAGATGTTGCCCAATAGAGTCAATGCTTTAACTTGGCAAATACTGTTTCACAACAAAAAATAAATAAAGTATGCTTTTCCATTATGGAGCAAATTGTTATTGAGAAACTTCATGATATTTTGAGCAGTGATAGAATTTTCACAGATAAGGCAGATTTATATGCTTATGGTTTTGATGCCTCCATTCATCATGCAACGCCGGATGTGGTGGTAAAGCCCAAAAGCAGTGAGGAAGTGGAGGAAATTGTAAAAATAGCCAATGAATACGGCGTGCCTGTTGTGGCAAGGGGGGCGGGCACGGCACTGTGCGGGCAGGCGGTGCCGATACACGGCGGCATATTGCTTGATATGACGGGAATGAATAAAATAAAGGAGATAAGAGTGGAGGATCTGTACTGTGTGGTGGAGCCCGGCGTCATATACGCAAAACTTAACGAGGCTTTAGCAGAATATGGCTTTTTCTTTCCGCCTACGCCTGGAAGCGGGGATGTATGCACCATTGGCGGGATGATAGCTGTAAATGCATCTGGTATGAGGGCAATAAAATATGGAGCTACCCGCGACTACGTTTTGGGCCTGGAAATTGTTTTTCCGTATGGCAGAGTAAGATTTGGAAGCAAAACTCTGAAAAATTCTGCTGGCTATCAGGTTGAACGACTCATCGTTGGTTCGGAGGGAACGCTGGGTATAATAACGGAGGCAACCCTCCGCATCTCCCCTTTGCCTGAAAAAAGGGCAGTTGCCCTCGCTTCCTTCAATGATGTTGTTAAAGCTGGCGAAGGTGTGGCAGCGATAATAGCAAGTGGAATGATTCCCTCAGCCTTGGAGATAATGGATAAGGTATGCATTGAGGCGGTGAAAAAGGCGATGGGCATTGATTTGCCAGATGCCGAGGCATTGCTACTCATAGAGGTTGATGGAAAAGCAGGAGAAGTAAGGGAAAGTATAGAAAAGGTTGCTAAAATTTTGGAGGGTAAAGCAAGTCAAATTGAATTTACAGATGATGAAGAAAGAATGGCTGAATTATGGAGAGGAAGAAAAGGTGTGCTTCCATCGCTCTCCAGATATGGTGAAGATATGGTTTCCGTTAGCTTAGCCGATGATATGAGCGTTCCTATTTCAAAAGTTCCTTATGCCATAAAGGAATTTCAGGAGATAGCAAGGAAGTATGGTATAATTGTGGGAACATATGGCCATGCAGGAGATGGAAATTTGCACACTAAGGTTCTCATAAACCCGAAAAGTCCAGATGCATGGCAAAGGGCGGAGAGGGCGGTGGATGAAATTTATAAGGCTGTTAATCGCCTCGGCGGCATAGCAAGCGGAGAGCATGGCATTGGCATTACAAAAGCACCCTGGATTAATGGAGATATAGAGACGATGGAAAGGATAAAAGCAGCAATAGATCCAAAGAATATCATGAATCCTGGTAAAATGGAGCAATGGAGGAAAAGCATAATAGCTTATCTCAGGTATAGATAATCAATGAGTGGTAAAGTTCCTTCCTTTAAGCCTTATCTCTCTCACTATCCTTCTGTCATAATCTCTCTCCCTTGGAACAACAGTTGCCGTTATGTCAATGTATTCATGGAGAGGAGAATCAACAACTTTTTTACCCAATGTTTCCTCAACCTGAAATATGCCAGATGAGTTGCTCATTTCAATGATTATTTCTATTGGCTTTTCTTTTCCACTGGCAATCAAAACCCTTTCTATGGACAAAGCTGAAACAACATGTATGCTTGTACTCCCCAAATCAAAAGCCATTCTTCCTCTTCCTTTGGTCATATCTGTGGCGTCTGCTGTTCCAACCAAAGCAGCTTCCATCGTGAAATCAGGAACATCTGCATCATGAGCGTATATGGCATTTAGAATGAAACCCCTTACCTCCACCCTTTTCTCTACATCCTCGTATATTTCTGGTAGCAAACGATTTAGAATAGGAATGGCTAAATAGCTGCTGTGGAGAGCATGATTTTTTCTATAAATCTGGTTTCCAATGTCGTGGAGAAGAGAGGCAGATAGTAAAATCAATGCTTCATCATCTTCATCTCCTCCCCCATATTCCATGAAGTCAGGTTTTATGTTGTGCCTGCTTAAAAGCTCAAACATCTGCAGAGCATTTGCTGCAACAATTTTTGCATGAACCTCTCCGTGGTCATTATATTTCAGCTTTTTAACTGCAATGAAATTGGCAATGTCCCAGTTAGCCCTCGTTTCCTCATCTTTAACAAGCATCTCAAACATCTTTCTTGCCTTTGGATAGCGAGAGGTTATTTTCAAAATAGTATTAACAGCTTCCTCCTCCAGTTCTGTATATCCTTCAGGCACTTCTACTTCTATACCCGTATTTTTTAGATTTTTTGATTCGTAACCCTTCATCTATTAAGAAGGCAGGACAGTATAAATCTCTTTGCAATTTATTCTAAAAATTTCTTTATCCATTTTAATGCTTCATCTATTGCTTTACTCCTTTCCCCATCATCTGAAAAGCGATGATCTGTTTTAAAGAAAATTATTTTCTTTGGCTCCCTCGCTTTTTTGAATATCATTTCCGCATGCTCTTTCGGCACGAGTTCATCCTCCAAGCCATGAATAATGAGGATATGAGAGCATCTTTCCACATCTCCTGCCACACTCGCCCTGTATCCAGCAATTTCAAATTCGTAGGGAGTTGCTATCGTTACCAGTGCATTTACTTCATGCTTCGATGCATACTTGATTGATACCATTCCTCCAAGGGAGGAGCCAAAAAGAGCATATGATGCATTGCTATATTTTTTCATCAGCCATTTCATTACTTCTTCTAAATCGCTTAATCGCTCCTCAGGCTTATATGAAAATTCGCCCTCGCTTTCCCCACAGCCACGAAAATCAAATCTCACGCATCCAATGCCATATTCTGCCGCCCTTTGCGCCATTTCCACAAATTTTCTGCTTTCCTTACTTGAATAGAGGCCATGGCAGCATACTATAAAAGCGTCCCCGCCATGATGAATCACACCTTTTATGCCATTTACGTCAAATTTTTCTAATCTGCTCATCTTCTTTAAGAACTGCCTGATAGGAAATAAATATTTCCATTACTGCAAAAACAATGGCTATGAAAAGGGAAAAGAGGGAGAAATAGAACAGGACAAGAGTCATGCTTCCAGTATTTCCTCCCAGGAACTGGAAAGAGAGGAAGAAAGTTGAGAGAAGGGCGAACAGAATGGAGAGCATGAGAAAAAAGAGAGAATTACGGAGCAACCGCCCCCTTTTTATCAACAAATCGAGTTGCTTTTCAATTAAATTTTTCCATGAGACATCTCTCACCATCATTTCATGAAATGTTCTTATTCTATCTATAACTCTCCCATACCTCTGCTGCATGCTCAGCGATAGCAGGCCGGCGGCAGATAGAATTACGATGGGCACAAGAGATGCCTGCAAAATTTCAACAACTTCCATAATGCTAAGTTATTTCCCGTTTTTAATTCTTTCATTTGCCACTGCCGCCTGCCCGAATGATATGCCGCCGTCGCCGCATGGCAACTGCCTGTTTATGAAAAAATTCAATCCCGCCTCCCTTACCCTTTCTTTTATGTGCGAGGTTATATGCTCGTTGTAGGCACAGCCACCTGCTATCACTATGTTTTTTACCCCCTCCTCCTCAGCTTTTTCTATTGCCACCGTAGCAAGTGCCTCCGCCACATAATGCTCTGCCGAATATGCAAGGTCTTTCCTGCTAAATCTGCCAAGATTTTCCATTATATTTTTGAGGAGTTCGCCGGTTACAATTTCCTTTCCTTTCCTTTCAACATCCATTTCAAGAACATTTTTACCCCCTCTTGCCAAGCTTTCAAGCTTCATTGCTGGTTCTCCCTCATATTCCATTACATGACATATATCGAGCATTGCCGCCACAGCATCCAGCAACCTGCCACAACTGCTCGTTTTAATTCCCTCCTTTCCTGCCATTTTAATTACCACTTCCACTTCCTCCTCACCATGAGGAAACGAATTGCTCCTTTCCATTAAAAATTCCCCTGCATATTCTCCAAGTATTCCTGCAACCATTCGAAGTGGATATTTAGTTGCAGCATCCCCGCCGGGCATTGCATGGTATTCCAGATGAGCTAATCGCTTGAAATTTGAAATATCGGAATATAAAATCTCTCCTCCCCAAGCCATTCCATCACTTCCATAACCAAAGCCATCTATTGCTATACCTATTGCTTCCTCCAAACCATACTCAGCCATGGCTTTGGCAACGTGGGCATGATGATGCTGTATCCTGAACAATGGTAATTCCTTTTTCTCTGCCATCTCCTCGGCAAATTTTGTTGTCAGGAATGATGGGTGCAAATCACATGCTACCGCATGAGCTTCAAAACTTATTAAATTGGAGAGATGGGATATTGCCTCTTTAAAAAACTCAAAAGTTTCCATATGCTGCAGATGGCCAATATACTGAGTAAGAAAGGCATTTCCATCTTTAAGAAGGCAGGCTGTAACATTTTCCTCTGCCCCTGTAGCAAGAATGTTGATTTTGCCTCCTTTCATTTTCACAGGCATTGGCACAAATCCCCTGCTCCTTCTTATCATCAATGCATTGCCATTTATC
>CAZTDS010000078.1:0-1124 GCA_964612535.1 uncultured Thermoplasmatales archaeon | reverse complement strand
TGATAGAATCATCGCATCTCTGCCATATCCTTCTGTTATAAAAAAGGATTGCATCTGCCCCCATTTTTTCAATTTCATTCTCTGTATGACAAATTGGCATGCCTGGATAATTTGCAGATGTCATAACGAGCGGATAACTTACCTTTTTGAACAGCATTATGTGGGTGCCTGTATATGGCAGCATAACGCCATAATTATGGAGGTGGGGTGCAACATGCTTTAATTCCTTTCTTTTATTGAGTAAAACAATCGGTTTTACGTAGCTGCATAAAATTTTTTCCTCTTCTTTGCCTACATATGCAATTTCTCTTGCCATTTCCACATTTTTTACCATAAGGGCAAATGGCTTTTGTTGTCTTCCAAGTATGCCACGCAACCTTGCAACAGCCTCGCCGCTCTCGGTTGCTATACATGCCAGATGATAGCCCCCGATGCCCTTTATTGCAATTATATTTCCATCGTTAAGCAGTTCTGCCGCCTTCCATATGGCTGCTTCGCCCCTGATTTTTTCATTTCCGTATTTGAGGAAGATTTCCGGGCCACAATTTTTGCATGCTATCGTCTGTGCATGGTATCTTCTATTCAAGGCATCCGTATATTCCTTTCTGCATTCTTCGCACATTTCAAATTCATCCATTGTTGTGTTTGGGCGATCATACGGAAGGCGTTTTATTATGGTAAATCTTGGCCCGCAATTTGTGCATGTAACGAAGAAATAATTTCTCCTTCTCTCCTGCCTTTCCATGTCTTCAATGCATTCATCACATATTGAGATATCAGGCGGAATTATTGATATGCCTCCCTTTTTTTCATCTCTGCTTTTCCTTATTTCAAATTTTTCATATCCTTTCTCCTCGCCTCTTTCCACAAAGATTTCATCAATTCTTGCCAGAGGCGGCTTTTTTTCACGCAGGAGACGAATAAACTCTTCTATTCTATCCTCTTCCCCCTCTACTTCTATCTCAACACCTGCATCCCCAAGATTAAGAACATAGCCAGTTAATCCAAGACGGCATGCTATCCTGTATACAAAAGGGCGGAAACCAACGCCCTGAACAATTCCATTGACTTTTATTTTCACAAGCACAATGGGAAATTGCCATGCATATAATAATTTTGGTGTG
>CAZTDS010000077.1:0-6059 GCA_964612535.1 uncultured Thermoplasmatales archaeon | reverse complement strand
AATTTTCTTTGTAAAGAAAATGTTTTAAGGATGTGCCGATTCACTTACGATGGATAAAAAAATTGTTCTGGTCATTGATGATGAGGAAACAATGCAGGATCTGATAAGGAGAAATCTTGATTTGTGTAAAATTCCAATAGCGGTTTATTCTGCCCTGACTGGAGAGGAGGGAGTGGAGAAATATAAAGAACTTATGGAAAAAGGGAAGAAGCCAGACCTTGTCCTTATGGACTTGAATCTCACACAATGGGGAAAAGGAGAAATAGACGGCGTTGAGGCAGCAAAAAGAATTCTGGAAATTGATCCTGAGGCAAATATATATGGCTACACCGCCTGGTTTGCAACCGCATGGGCAGATAAACTCATTGAGGCAGGAGCGAAAGAAGTTATAGAGCGAACGATGCTGCCAAGCGAATTCAGGAAAAAAATAGAAGAGATTCTCTCCCAATCCTGATTTTTTCACAACAAAACCTTATAAATGTGAATAGATATTAAACCAGGGCCCGTAGCCTAGCCAGGATAAGGCGGCAGCCTTCGGAGCTGCAGATCAGGGGTTCGAATGTGTATTCAGTTATGGATACACAGAAAATCCCCTCGGGCCCGCTATCCTTATTTTTGATATTTTTCCGGGCTATCCAAATAATCTGCAACGATTTGATATTCCTTCTCATCCATCATATCTTTTATCCATTCAATAGCCTCTCTAAATTTAATGAGAGCATGAATTGTTATGCCATGTTGCCTTGCTATTTCTTCCGCCCCCTGCTGCCTGTCCACAACAACTGCTACATGATTACACGAAATGCTGCATCCTCGTCTTTCCGCCTCCATTTCGAGTTGTTTAATTGCAACGAGTTTGCTGTCGAACCTCGTTACTATATCATCCACTGCAATAAATTCATCACCATCCTTTATCTCACCCTCCACAAGAGAGTGCTCTCCATACTGTTTCGTATATTCCTCCAAATCATCGATGCTCTTCACTCCAGCGAGCTTTCTCGTATAGCACAACGGCATATCATGATGCAGAGAAATTGCCACAGCCACCGGCACACCAGCCATTGCGATTCCAAGCAATTTATTCCCGTATCCTCTTATCTTTTTGCCCAAAAGAATGCCAACCTCATTTAAAAGATCGGGATGTGAGGGAAGGAGGCGGAGCTGAATATAAAATGGACTCCATATGCCCGAGACAAGCTTCCATCCCTCCGGCTTGTGTCTTATTGTCTTTATCAGCCCTCTTCTATAAAATTCAGCGAAAATATCTTTTTCATTCAAATTCCGTCGCCTCCTTTGCAAATCTTTTTGCCGCCTCCGCCACATTATCGCTTCTATAAATTGCGGAGCCAACAATGGCATAAGCTGCATAGCCACGAAGCACAGCAAATGCTCTGCTTATTTCCCCTCCCTGTCTTCCTATGCCGGGCATACAGTATTTTGGCTCATTTATGATATTGGTGAGTAACATATGATATTTTTTTATTGCCTCTTCTTTAGTGCCCGGGAGAATAAAATATTCCACGCCTTTTCTGGCGGCTATTTCATATATTCTGGCTGGAGCGTCATCAAGCAAAAAACCTCCATCTTCCGCTAAATATGCCTCGTGAGTCATTTCTCCACCAACCATTGGCACCATTTCATTGGCAATGATGGCATCGATGAAAGCCTCCTCGCTTTTTGGCCCTGCCTGCGGGAAAATTATTACACCTTTCATTCCTGCATATCTGCACGCTTTTGCAAATTTTTCGGCAATGTAGGGAATGTCGGTGCCTGCTTTCTGATGATCATATATTACGGGGAGATGAAAGTCTATTTCATCCATTATGTTTTTCAGCCCGTATTTTAAGGCAAGGTTTGCTCCTATTTTATATCCCACTATGCCTTCTATGTCATAAGTATTTTCAACAAGGTTACGGAGTTCATCAATGGTATCTACATCACATGCTATAATTACACCATGCTCTCTTTCAAACATAAAAAGAAATACAACCCGCCTATTTTATCATTTTTCTACAGGCATCCAGAGTATTTTTCCTCCTTTCCTTAACCTGTCCTTCTTTATACTCTCCATGAACTCTGCTATCTCTTTTCCTGTTTTCGAAAGATAATATCTCTTTTCCTCATCCTGCTCCAGAACCCCATCGTCTTTTAGCTTCTTTAAATGGAAACTTAATTTCGGATTGTCCTCTATCCCGAGTTCCTGAGCTATTTTTGTAAATGGATATTTTTCACCGCTGGATAACAAATCTATTATTTTTCTCCTCATGTAATTTGAAATTGAATCGGATAAAACATCCAGATGAATATCTGAAATCAAATCGCTTAACATCTTTCTCTCCTTTTCCTCCAACCTCTTCAGATTGGCAGAAAGTATAAGTTTAGAATTATTAGCCAGAGCTTTCTTATTTAACCAGTGAATGAAATTCCTTATTTCCTCGATACTGTTACCCTTGAGCAGGTATTCAATATCTGTGAATAATATGGTATCTCTCTTCTTTATTTTTTCCTCCACCTCACGTTTTATTTCCTCTACTTTCCTCGGTTTCAAATCATGCTCCATGAGGATTACTTCCACATTTTCCATATTTTTTACTTTTTCAACTTGCCTTGTTATACATAGCCCTCTTCTCCCTCTCCTTGTTCTTTCAAACTCTTCAAAGCAATCACCAGCATGAATATCCTCTATCTGCCTGAATTTAACATCTTCTATAGCAGCGAGTATGCTTTTTTCAAGCTCTTCCATATCAAAAGGCTTTCTTATGTAATCGGATGCTCCTCTTTTCATTGCCTCTATTGCAGTATCAACTGTAGCATAGGCAGTGATCATAACAACTGGGAGCGAAGGTTTCCTTTTTTTTATTTCCATGAGGGTTTCGATACCATCCATACCTGGCATCTTTATATCCAGAAATACAATATCGATGCCTTCGAGCTTTTCCAAGCATTCCATGCCTGAGCTTGCCACCTCAACCTCGTATCCATATACCTCCAATGCTGTTTTGGCTGCATCAAGGATGCTTTCGTCATCATCAACGAACAGTATCTTCATTCTCTCTTCCTCCTCAACACTATATGAAATGTCGAACCCTTTCCAACAACACTTTCAGCCCATATCTTCCCACCATGGCTCTCCACCACATTTTTGGCAATCGCCAGCCCCAGCCCTGCGCCGCCGCCCCTGCTGTAGAATGGCTCGAATATTTTCTCAAGCTCGCTTTTTTCTATTCCTTTTCCTGTATCACTTATCTGAATATGGGCGTAGTTACCTTCTCTCATCGCCTTTATAGATATTTTGCCTTTTTCAGGCGTATATTTTATTGCATTTGTCACTATATTCTTTATTGCCTTCTCTATTAAATTTTTATCCCCGAAAACTGTTAAAGCTGGCTCAACATCAACACTTATTTTTTGCTTTTTTTCTCTTGCCATCTCCTTAGTATCATCAATTATCTTTTCCATAATATCCTTTACTTCAAACAGCTCCTTTCTCAACTCAAGTTCCTTTGCATCTATTGTTGGAATTTGCAACATATCATCTATGAGTTTCGTCATTTTTTCTATGTTCTTTGCAACTTTCTCAAGCTTCTCCTTCTGTAGTTTTGTCAATTTGCCGAGTTTTTCCTTTCTCATTAAATCAACATATGTTTTAATGGCTGTTAAGGGTGTCTTTATTTCATGTGCGATTATATCAATAAAACTTGATTTCATTTTATCTAGTTTTGCCTCAGCTAATCTTTCGTATGCCTCTTCCAGCTTTTTCTGTCTGTCTATAAGCTCCTCAATCAATCGCTCCTTGCTCATAAGAACTATTTTTTCTTCATCGAGTATTCCTTTTGGCAGCTTTTTTATAAATTCATATCTGTAAATGTTCTCTTTAACATTTTCCGGAAGTTTCCTGAATGATTCCGTTATTTCTTTTTTAATTTCCTCGCTGTTTTCAAAAATCGCAAGGATTATCCTCAATAACTCAACAAATTTTTCCTCTCTTTCTTCCTCTTCAAATCTGTATATCCAGTGATATTTTATTTCTCCTTTCCTTCCTATATAAATACCTTTTATATCAGCAGAAAGGCGGAGTGCTCTCAATTCATCTCCTTTCGCTTCCCTTAAAAAGGGTTCAAGAATAATTTTGAAAAGAATAAAGGGCATGAAATATCTGGCAATTTTCTTATCTATTCTACCAATAGCCTTCACCATATCATCAACTATTTCACCATATGGAACCATTGCAGCATAGAGATCTATGAGCTTTATGATTAGATAAGAAAAAGCTTCGCAAATTTCCTCCATTCTTCCTTCCACCACTTCTCCCATTCCAGCTTCCATTGCTTCTGTATTCAATTTTTCATCAACACCTATGTAACATCCCGCAAGAATGGGATATTCCTCGATGCATTCATCTAAAATTTCCTCTACACTTTTTATACCAACAAGCAGGGAAATTCTTCCTATAAAATAATTCGCTAACTTACCAAAAGCCCTTATGAGTGCAATATCTTCTCGCAATAGCAAGCGATATTCTTCCCCCTCCTCCGCCTTGAGAGAGGAGAGAAGATTTTTCTGTGCCATTATAACCGCTATCTCCGCTATTATTATAATGAGTGGATAGAAAAGAACGCCCCATATATTTTTGAGATAAAGAGATTCAAATATGGCGTATATAAAAAGAACTGGTAGCAAAAAAAGAGCGAAAACGAACCACAAAATATATTTTCTCCTATAAACTGTGTAGATATTAATGGAGATGAGCAGGATTATAAGGGAAAGAAGCAGATTTGCTATTACAGGGAACAATATATTCATTTTATCACGCCTCTCCAGTCAAGATATATTCTCATCACACCATAAACAAGGATTATCAAGCCGAGCATTATGACATAATATGAAAATACTCTTATTTCAACAATATCCTCTCCAACAAAAATCCAGGGTAGCATGAAAAAGATATAGCCAATGAGAAGCGTCACTGCTCCTGAAACAAGGATGCCTCCTCTCCTTATTCTGACAAGCATCATGAGTTGCATGAAATATTTATACGACAAAATGGGAAGTATGAGAGAGATGAGTGTTAAGATGAACAATATTGTTTTAAACATATTAGATAAAAAAATACTTCAATAAAAAATTTGGGGAGAAGGAAGAGATTAGCTGTATCCTCCTATCTTAAGTGTTGGATCTCCTAACAATACCCATTCTTCGACGGTCTTGCAATCTATTGGATCTTCCATCACTGGGAATGATGCCACATAATTTGCTATTGCCGTTGAATGTATCTCACCAAGGATGTTCTTGCCTTCCTGACCATATACTCTGAAGAATTCCGCATCAATCCATCCACCCAATCCTTGCAGACAGTCAGGTATACTATCATTGTTGTAGTCTCCAATATAGCCGTAGCCCAACCCCGTGCAGCCTATAGTGGCGATGCTACCTCCATCTATTTTACGGGCAAGCCACCAGCTCCAGCATTCTGGAGTTGTTTCTCCCTTCCATAGATATTCATACCATCCTGCTCCTTCCCAAATCTTTAGCAAATTCATGACGCTTACATTGAACTGGCTGTTGTGACAGCCGCCAACAACACATACAGGGTACATGCCTTTGTTGCTTAGCTTACGCATATCTTCTACAGCTAATCCATCAATCCATGTTTCTTCATCATGTGGTGGGTGTGTTGCCCATCCCATTGGATTTCCATGTCCTTCAAAATTCAAAAATCCACATCCCTTACTTACTTCTCTTATTACATCCTCCGGCCCAGTTAATGTGCCTAAGGACGTCCATAGCTTCACTCCTTCGAAGTCCTCCATATATTCAAGAGTTTTTGCAGTTGTAACTTCTCCTTCATAATATGGATCATCTGGATATGGTGGAAAAGTATCTCCGCCAACGACTACCATCCTCTTGAACCAATCCTGATTGGCTGCGTTGCTGTTTTCATATTCAATAATTTTATTCACCATGAGATTTACTTCCCATACATTTCTGCACGCAAGTCTGCCAATATAAACATCGGGATTCAAATCTAAGATATCTTTCTTGAATCCGCTCCATTCTGC
>CAZTDS010000076.1:0-6271 GCA_964612535.1 uncultured Thermoplasmatales archaeon | reverse complement strand
ATGGTGAGTCAATTTGCACATGAGGTAAAGATATATAAAACCATATCATATTCTCTTTTATGGTATTGCCTATCGACTTACTTGAAGTCAGTTTAAATAAAGATATTTCTTTGTTACTCAAAGACGGCAGAATACTAAATGGAAAACTCATTGGATATGACCAATACATGAATCTGGTACTCGATGATGCAAGAGAAGAAAAGGAAGGGGAAGAAAAAAGGCTGGGTAGAGTTGTTGTAAGAGGAAGTAATGTAGTTAGTATAGCAATTGTATGAATAAGTTTTTAAGTTTCTCGCAATTATATTTCGAAAATGAAAGATATAAAGTCGGGAAGAAATTTGCTATTCATTTTTATGGCAATAGTGATAGTTATAATTGTAATAATAGCAGCTCCTTTTGTATATCAGAATTATAAGGAAGTTTTGAATCCCACACATGATAAGGATGGAGACGGAATACCAGATGATGAAGATGCCTTTCCAAATGATCCCAAAGAATGGAGAGATAGTGATGGAGATGGAATAGGAGATAATGCAGATAATGATGATGATAACGATGGCATTTTGGATGGTCAAGATTATCTGCCCTATAACGATGCTGCTGTGGAGGTGGAGATACATAAGATAAGGGTTAAAGATTATCTGGTTCCGACAAAGCAAACCGCAAAGATCTATGCCAAGATATATATCGATGATGTAATGTATTTACTTCCATCTGATGGCGTGGAGGAAGTTCCAATAGATGAGGATAAAATACTAAACTGGACGGTAAAACAAAATATTGAGGACAATATAGGTCATCATACCATAAAGATAGAATTTTATTACAAAGATGTTCTTGGCAGAGAGAAACCACTCGATATAAATGGAGAAGATGCTAATAAGGATACGGGAAAAGCAATAACCATAGATTACTATATAGGAAATAAGGTAGGAAATCAATATCCTTCTGGCTCTACTTATGCCGTTTCAGATGGAAGCGATGATGGTAACAGCGGCATATTGGATGAAAAGGATGCAAGAATTTACTTCAGAATAGTGACAGTTGATGCAAGAGCATGATTATTTTTCCCGCAATTTGCTTTTTGCAAGTGCTCTTATCTTTTCCTTTTCTTTTCTGCTTATTCCGAATTTTCCCCATTCAACTCTTTTTGCTGCTGTTGAGCGAGAGAATATATCCAGCACATTACCTTCAACATGAGACGGAATGGGCAATTCCAGTGAATGCAAAACAGTCGGCACTACATCGATAGCTTTTGCTTCTCCATACCATTCTTTTATGTCTTTTCCATATGCCATGAAAATGCCCTGCTTTGAATGCTCTCCTTTGAAATAAAAAGTTGTGGGTCTTTCGATTATGTCCTCAAAATTTATGTTATCCATTATGGCATATCCCTTTTCAAGTTCTGCCACCAAATAACTCCACTCTCCCATCTCAAACATTTTTTTCATTTTAATTGGTTTTTTACCTCCATCCCTCAATCCATTTAGCAGTTTTACTATCTCCTTCTCCGCCTCCTTCCTGCAAATTACTGCTCTCGAGCTAGATGAAAGGCAGAATGCTGTGGTGTTATCAAAATCAATTATTCCTTCTTTTAGTGCGGCGGAGAAAAGAATTTTTTTCATGAAAGGTAGATGGGTAAATTTTCTTGGAAAATGATGGAGGAGATGAGATAATATCTTGCCCGCCTTCAAAAATGAGGGCTTTTTTCTCACCGCAAGATAACCTTTTTCATATAGCAGATTATTTATGAAAACATTTTTCTCTATCTTGTAAAAACCATGGTCTGAAACAATAAAATAGTTTGCCCTGAATCTTTCCATTATTTTTCCTATCATCTCATCCACTTTTCTGTATATGTCGAAAACTCCTTCATCCCCCCACAAAAAATGCTGTGCCAAATCAGTTGCCCTGAATACAACCATTGCAAAATCCCATGGAAAATTTTTCATAAGACGAATGGCGGCTTTGGCCCTGCTCTCCGTCCATTCATGAAGAATCTTTTTTACTTTCTCAGCCTCATAATATGCAGCAAGTCTTATTGGCACATCATCTATTACCAGATGCTCAAGCTTGTAATCATTGAGGAAAGGAGCAGCATCTGGCGGATAAAAAAATTTTTCACCGGGTGGCGTGAGCAAGCCGGAAACAATGACGCCATTTATTCTTTCTGGGGGATATGTGACAGGTACATTTATAACAATGCTCCTCTTTCCTATATCACTCAGCAAATTCCATATGGCTGGCATACGGCGGCTATGGCGAGAAATAACCTTTATGCTTTTCCCATCAAAATAAAAGAAATCGAATATGCCGTGTTTTGAAGGCTTCACTCCAGTAACTATGCTTGTCCATGCCGGGGCTGAGGAAGGCGGCAAGGTTGACTCAAGTTTGCCGAAGCATTGGAATTTCTGCAAATTTGGCAATTCATCTATCCATTTTTGGATGAGCGTCGGCTCAGCACCATCGATGCCTATTATGATGCTCCTCATTCTACTTTATATACTTTGTCTCCTTCTCTCACTCTATCAATAACTTTTATGCCCACTTCATCGCCAGGTTTTGCTTCTTCTATTTTCTGTCTATTTATTTCCATGGATTCCACAGTTTGCTCAAAATCTGTCGTTGCACCCTTTATATGTATTTTATCACCAATTTTAAGGTTGCCATTCGTAATTTTAATGGCTGCAACGCCTATCTTCGAAAAATAATGCTCAACATATCCAATTTCCTCCATGAGAATAATACAGAAAGCATTATTTATGATATTTGTTTGTTAAAATAGTGAAAATATTGCCGTATGCCCTGCTCCTAATCTTTTTTGCACCTCAGGTAGCAGGGTTGATAGCCGGCATAGATTATAATTATCCACCTCATGAATTCATTGAAGATGGAGAGGCAAGGGGATTCAATGTTGACATAATGCGGGCTATAGCAGCCCATATGAACGAAAGCATAGAGTTTAAGCCTATGACATGGCATGAAGCGTTGGATGCACTGAAAAACGGGAGTATAGATACTCTTTGCATGGCAAGAAGTGAGGAAAGGAGGCAATATTTCGATTTCAGCGAGCCAATACTTGATATAAAACTTGCAATATTTGTGAATGAAGAGATTACAGGCATAGCCAGCATAGAGGATTTGGAAGGACATACTGTTGCAGTGGAGAAGGGAGATATAGCAGAGGAAATTTTGTTGAATAGAGGAATAAATGCCTTCATAATAGAGGCAGATACTCAGGATAAAGCAATGAAACTTCTTGCTGAAAGAGAAGTGATGGCGTTTTTCGGGAATTATTATACAGGAGTGTATCTGGTTCATAAATATGGATATAAAGATATAAAGGTGATTGGTGAAGCCATAAATGTTGGTGAAAGAGTTATTGCGGTAAGAAAAGGAAATCATGAACTCCTTGAAAAAATAAATGAGAGTATTGAAGCCATAAAGGCATCTGGTGAATATGATGCAATCTATGAAAAATGGTATGGTGTGCATGTCTATGCTGGCAAAAAAATTCCAGAATGGATTTTTCTATCAATATTTGCTCTTATTGCGATAACTGCTGGAGGTTTCACTGTTATGGGCATATGGAGCAGGACATTGACAAGGAAGGTTAGAGAGCGAACGATGGAGCTGGAAGAACTTAAGAATAAACTGGAGGAAAAAGTTGCGAGTAAAACAGCAGAGCTTAGAACCATTATTTTCTCTCTTGCCCATGACCTCAAAGCACCTCTGAGAAGCATAAAAAGTTTTGCTGCCTTTTTATTGGAAAAATACGGAGGAGATAAAGAGGCGGAAAGTAATATCAGGCGAATACTTGATGCTGCGGAAAGAATGGAAAAGCAAATTGACGCCCTTCTCCAGTATGGAAAACTCGAGAAAGATCATATTGATATAAAAAGGGTGGATATGAACAAACTCGTTAATGAAGTTATTGCAGAAATGAAGGATTACATAGAAAGCAAAGGTGCAGAAATAAAAATAAGGAAATTGCCAGAAGTAAGAGGAGACAAAAGCATATTGAAAAGCATAATGTATAATCTGATACACAATGCTGTAAAGTTTGTTGAGCCGGGCAAAAAGCCAGTAGTGGAGATTTATGGAGAAAAAAACGATAGAGTAAAAATATTTGTAAAGGATAATGGCATTGGAATATCTAAAAATGTGGAGGAAGATATATTTGCCCTTTTTACAAAACTCCATGGGAGAGAGGAATATGATGGCACAGGAGTGGGGCTTGCAATGGTTAAGAAGGGTGTGGAAATGCTGGGTGGAAAAGTTGGCTTCGAAAGTAATGAAAATGAAGGGAGCATCTTCTGGATAGAACTTCCATTTTAAAATTTAAATATGGTTAAAGGCTATCATTTCATGGGAACCGGCTATGGCTATGGAAAGGTTATCCTTTTCAATGAGCATTTTGTTGTGTATGGCATTCCTGCTATAGCTTCTGCAATAGACAAAAAGACAATTGCAGAGGTAAAGAGATGCGATGGAAGCGAATCTTTCATAATACATGATAATAGGGAGGCGACGCCTGGCTATAAAGAGGAAAAACTGGAGCAGCAGAGGGAATCGGTGGAGAGAATAAAAAAGGCGATGGGCATCGATGAATGCATTGAAATATGGCTTCATGGCGACCTGAGGGCGGCGAGCGGTATAGGGGCGAGTGCCGCCAGCTGCGCCGCAATAGCGAGAGCTATAGCAGATGAGTTTGGCATGGAGCTGAGTGATGAAAGGATAAATGAGATTGCATATGAAGGGGAGAAGGCATATCACGGCAATCCATCCGGCATAGACAATACCTGCGCAACCTTTGGTGGACTTGTGTGGTTTGTTAAAGGAAAAGGTATGGAGAGAATAAAGATTGATGAGCCTGTGGAAATAGTCATGGGTGATACGGGGCTCGTGGCGAATACAAAAAAGGCTGTTGAAGGTGTGAGGGAAAGGAAGGAAAAATATAAAGAGAGGTATGAAAAGATATTCAGAGAGGCAGAGAAACTTGCATATGAGGCGAGGGAGGCAATTACAGAAATGAATTGGAGGAGGGTTGGAGAACTTATGAATAAAAATCATGAACTTTTGCAGGAAATAGAAGTATCGTGTAAGGAGCTGGATTTGCTGGTTGAAATAGCAAGGGAGCATGGCGCATATGGAGCAAAAATGACAGGTGGAGGATTAGGTGGCTACATGGTTGCTTTAACCCCCGGCAAAGAGTTACAGGAGAAAGTGGCGAAGGCTATAGAAAAGGAAGGGTTTTATGCATTGCGAACAAGAATAGGGATATGAGATTCATAGTCTATCTCGCCTCTAATTTCACCGAGTTGTAACAGTTCTACACAAATTTTATTTTAAAGACTGCATTAAAGTAAGATGATTGCTTATATAGACATAGTTTCTGGCATAAGTGGCGACATGTTTCTTGCCGCTCTAATAGATGCTGGCTTTTCTGCCAAAAAACTGCTTGATGAGTTAAAAAAACTCAACATAAATTTTGATATGGAAGTAAAAAGGGAGGGAGATGTTATTAAAGGCACTTCGCTATATGTGTATTCAAGAGATGATAAAAGGAGAGATTTAAATGATATTCTTTCCATAATAGAGGATAGCGATTTAAGCGAGAATGTAAAGGAAAGGGCGAAAAAACTTTTTACAGATATAGCAAATGCAGAAGCAAAAATACATGGCATAGATGTTGAGCAGCTTCATTTTCATGAGTTGGGAGGAGTGGATACAATCGTGGATATAGTTGGCTCCCTGATAGCTCTCGAAGGCCTGGGAATAAGCAAGATATACTCTTCCCCTGTTAAAGTTGGAAGGGGCATTGTAGAATGCATGCATGGGAAACTGCCGGTGCCCGCGCCAGCAACGCTGGAACTGCTCAAGGGGAAACCCATTGAATTTACAGATATTGATACTGAAATAACCACGCCGACTGGCGCCGCTCTCTTGCGGATGGCGGAGTTTTGTTATCCAGAAATGGAAGTGGAGAGAATAGGATATGGGATGGGTAAGAAGAAGCTGGATATACCAAATTTACTCCGTATAGTTATTGGAAGGGAAGTGGATGCTGGCGGCGTATATGTTATTGAGACAAACATAGATGATATGAATCCCGAATTATATCCTCATGTAATTTCAAATCTTATTGATGCGGGCGCTCTGGATGCTTTTATTATCCCGGTTGTTATGAAAAAGAATAGAGGAGGGGTTTTACTCAAGGTGATTGCAACGGGAAATAAATTAGAGGAAATCAAAAAAATAATTTATGAGG
>CAZTDS010000075.1:0-6315 GCA_964612535.1 uncultured Thermoplasmatales archaeon | reverse complement strand
GCCTTTGGTATTAAAGGAGTAAAGTTGGCATATACTATGTAATGTTCTATCTGGCAATCTCCATAGGCAATTCTGAACCATCCCTCCTCCCCCCATGTAATTCCCCAGCTATTTTTACAAATCCAGCATTGCTGGCTATCGTCATATCCAACTATTACAACCTGATGATTTATGTCGCTGGTGGGTTCATCTCCCGGATGCTCATACACTCCGTAACTATATCTCTTAAAATCATCGTATACAGTCATTTCTGCCACTACAGGTCCAAAATTCACTATCATTTGTTTTAAATATTCTCTATCGGGATTTCTTATGGAGCCATATCCGCTGATGGGAAGAAGTTTTTCTCTCCAGTCATTGCATTTATCCGAGCATGGAATGACATCACTTGCCCTGTATGGGAAACAACTCTCAGGTATTATTCCTCCATTTAGATAAATATAGGCATATGCCCAGTATGCATTCCATCCACTACATCCTCCGCTATTCGGGGGGCATGAGAGCAGATACTGCTCAGAGAGATCCATATCCAGATTGGGATCATGTGCTCTGATGTTTATTATGCTTTCCAGTGCCCCCATGGCGGCAAAATCCCAGCAACTTCCACAATTGCCCTGGCTTTTTACACGGGTTGTCCAGTCCCCAGTTATCCCTTCATACGTGGCATGCCGCCAGTCCCACGAAGGTGGAATATCTCCTTTCAGCATTAATCTTTTATCCTCCACATTGTAATTGTCCAAGGAAATGCATCCTGTAAAATATCTATCATTGCTGCTTGCATCATTCCTTACTATTGAATACCCTTTTTTCTCCAAATCTGCAATATTTCCTTCCAAAATATACACATTCTTAAATCCGTTCCGTAAAAGGATATTTTTTGCCATTTCCTCATCTTCTTTGTTATCACCATAAATTATGATGATCTCATTCTTTTCATATTCCCTCAGCACATCTCTTAAGCATGTTTCACAAAGAATATCTTTCATAGGTATTGAAATAGCATCTTTAATATGTCCTGCATTGTACTCATCCATATTCCTTATATCCAGTATCACACCCAGCAAAATGTTTTCCTTTGTTAATGCCTCTCTTCCCATACTTCTATGAAGATTCGATGCTGTCAGTGATGATACAAAAATTAGAATGGCGTATCCAACAGCCAACACTTTGCCCTTCTTTTTCATATCAACAAACTGATAATTAATAAATTGCTTATAAGTATTGTGCATAAGATTGAGATTGATTGAAATTGAAAGAGTATGGTGCCATTCCACCTCTACATTCTTTTCCACATCTCCTCGAATTTTTTCTTGGCAAGCAAAACATAGTCGCGAGGTGCAAATATCTCCAGAGTTATGGTGCCATCATAATATCTTTTAAGCTCCTTTACAACATCTTCCCATTTTATTTTTCCCGTGCCAATTGGCAAATGCAAATCGTCCCTGCCAAAATTATCATGAACATGAACATGCCTTATTTTGCCATGCAACTTTCTAATGAACTTACAAACATCTCTTCCATGTAAGGAAGCATGACCAATGTCGAGATGAAAGTACAGTTTAGGCAATGCCTGCAAAATTTTTGCCACATTGCCATAATTATCCAGCTCACCCACTCCACTTTCATACATTAACTTTATTCCATATTTCTCCGCTCTTTGAAGTAAAATTTCCAGACTCTCTATCTGCATTTGTAGCCCTTCTTTTGCATTGAAAAGCGAGGGAGGCCAGCTTGCATGCACCGTAACATACTCCGCCCCGAGTTTGCTAAAAGATGCAAAACATTTTTCTGCCTCATTAATAGCTGCCATTCGAATTGCTTTTATTGGCGAGGCAAATGGAAGGTAGTATGCGGTGTGTCCTACGATTCCCAGACCATAATCTTCAAGAGCTCTCTTGATCGCCTTTAAATCAATCTGATTATAATATGCCTTATCCGGTTCCATGAAAAAGTCAATGAAATCGAAATGTTCGCCAATCCATTTTATTTCTTCCATTATCTCTTTCCTTGGGTTATTTGGATATCCAATTTTCATAATTTTAATGACGTTACTACTTAAACCATTTACTGCAACCAGCTATTTTTCTTTCATCCCATGCCTCTATCCATGCTCAAATCCTTTTGTTGTAGTTCTCATGACGGCAGCATATGCAAAGAGGTTCCTCGGCTACTGTGCGGTTGCCATTGGTTTAAATGCATTTAACTGATGCAAATCTACATCTCATGTATTTTATCCTCAAAAGTGGCAAATTCGTTCAGTCCTACATGGGCAAGGAAATTGTATTTGAGGTTGGGTTTGTTATCGCGGAAAGCGGCTTCGTTGTATGTATAATGCAAAACTTCGCCAACAAAAAACGTGTGATCGCCATATATTTGCTCATCAACGAGCTTGCATTCCAAATTTGCCACCGCTTCCCCTATGCTTTTTGTTGCAACCTTTTTTGAATCAACAAGCGTTATATTCATATCCTTCAGCTTGCCCGGCCCGCTCTTTGTGCCTGCAATCCATACATCTTTTAACATCTCTAAAGTTGGCACGCTTATAACAAATTCTCCATGTTTTTTTATGAGTTTATGCGTATATCTTTTGGGCGCCACAGCAACGCCAATCATGAAGGGCTTATTTGAAAGCACAGTAACCCAGTCGGCAGTCATCACATTCGCTTCTTCGCCATTCCCGCTAACAACAAGAAAAGTTCTCATTGGATATAAGAGGCGATACATAATTTGTAAAGAGACGCAAGAATATAAGTTTTATTTTTTAGCCCCTCTTCATTATTTCAATACCATCCTTTCTGCCCACTATTACTTCAGTTGCCAGTCCAATGAAAAGACCATTTTCCACAACTCCCGGAATATTATTTATCTCCTCCTCAAGCTCTTTACTTGCCTCCATCTCTTCATATTCGCAATCCAGAATATAATTTCCATTATCTGTGACAAATCCATGCCTTATACGTGGATTAAATCCTAATTGGCGTAGTTTATCAGCTGTCCTCTTCCATCCAAATTTAACAACTTCCACCGGCAAAGGAAAAGAAAAGTCATCCACGATTTTGCTTTCATCAACCACTATAATCTCCCTTTTGCTGCAACTCGCCACTATTTTTTCCCGCAGCAAAGCCCCGCCCCCTCCCTTTATTAAATCCAGTTTTCCATTTACTTGGTCAGCACCGTCTATTGTTATATCTATGCTCTCGTAGTCGTTTATATCTGCCACCTTTATGCCAATCCCCTTCGCCAACCTCTCGCTTTCAAGTGAGGTAGCTACACCCACTATATCCAAGCCACCTTTCACCATTTCCCCGAGCTTCAAAATTGCATATCTGGCTGTAGAACCTGTGCCAAGCCCTACAACCATACCATCCTCAATCGCTTCCGCCGCCTTCTCAGCCGCCTTTCTCTTCAATTCCTCCATGAGAATAAGCATCAAAATATTTAAAAACCATACCTATAATAAATGGAGTCAGGAGTGGGAGGGCGGCTCACGGCTCGCAAGAGCTGAGGAAATACCCCCCTCGTTCCTGGGCCAGGGGCGTAAAAGCCGGGGCGAGAGTCCCGCCGGGAGGCGCAGAAACGCCACAGCCTGCAGCGAGGATGATTCCCTGAGGATGACGTTGCTGCAGGATTTGGTGAAACGGCCCCCGCCCTGGAGCAAGTCCAAATACCGGGATCGGTTGCCCAGGACCGCCCGGAGGTAGGACGCTTAGACGAATGCCGCCTGAAACAGAAGGGGGATTACTACCCACACCTGACTCCACTGCTTTTTATGTCCATGCTACAAGGAGAAGCCAGTCTATGACTACGGGCTCTTCTATATCAAGGGCGGCGCCAGCAGCAGTGAGTATAAATGTTCCTTTGATTAGCGATAAATCAAAACTCCATCCATCTCCACCCTCCATATCCCATGAACTTGCAACCACATCCTTATTCCATACATCATATACGGAAAAATATACTGCAATGATATTGCTGCTTCCCTCCGCTTCCACATGTATTGCGTCCTCGCCTATCATAACTATGGCATTGTCAAGTGAAAAAATTTTATCTCCCTTCCAGTAGATGCCCGGCGAAGGAGAGGTTATTTTAATCCATGAATCGCTGGTGGAAGCATAGCTAAAAGCGGGCAAATGAATGGCAAGGGCAAAGAGCACAACAATCACAAACAATCTTTTCATGATATAAAGTGGCAATGCTGTATAAATATGTTGGCACGCCTTTACACTCCAATTAATATTCGTATCAGGTCGCGCAGCCCGGGTGAAAGACCCAAAAAGAGGATGAAAAACTTTATTGTATTTTTGAGGCGGGGATTCAAATCATCTATCACATATATTATGCCGAGAATTACAAATAACTTTAGCAGTGGATAGCCTATCCCGTAAAAATTTTTCATTAAGTAATCGGGCAATGGATGTTTTTCCCCATATTTTATTCCAAAGTGGAAAGGGTCAACAACTGCAAAATATGTTGTCATGCCATCGAGCATATGAGAAAAGATGAGGAGCAGGTTAAGTTTCTCAGTAAAGAGAGAATGGGTGGCATATTTTGCCAGTAAATAGATGAGTAGTGTTATCAGAAATGCTGCAAGAGGAGCAATGAGTATTCTTGCATCCATATCCCCTTTATCAATTGAAAAGTGGGCGAGGATAAGAGATGAGGTGGCAAGCAGGAGAAAACCAAATGAAAATAGAGAGGCGATGTAATCTTTTTTCTGAAATTTGTTATAGATTGCGAAGGTTATAATGGAAAGGAGGGCAAAAAATAAGGGATGGAGTGTATAAGTGCAGTATTTTATCAGTATGAGATAGTAGGTGGCGATGTAAATAATATTTTTTAGTATGAGGCTGTAGATGAAAGTTTTTTTATCATGGAATCTTATGCCATAGAAAAGAGAGAGCATGAAAAGTATGCCTATCTGAGCATATATGAGGGGAGAGATAAAAAGGTAGGAAAGTGGCTTGCCAAAAGTGCCGGCGTCCTCCAGCACCCTCGCCACAGAACCATAGAGAATGAAGGGAAGGGAGGCGAGGATGAATTTAAAATCAATCTTTATATCGAATTTTTCAAAGAAAAGGTATAGCAGATAGATGAAAATTACAAGCGTAATACCATATACAATTTCGGATACAATGGTATATCCTTCCCTCACCCTCACCCCATGATATTCCACAGGATGTCCGGTTGCATCCGCTATTATTGGACCAACAAAATATTTCCATATAAATCTGTCATAAACTATGTTGGGAAACAAAGCAAGGGCTACAAAAAAAATTGCTGCCATGGCTATAACAACATATTTCCATTTCACCAAAAAGCAATGCAATGAAACATTTAAATTTTGCAATATAATTGGCGTAGATGGATGTTGAAGAATTGCTCAGGAAGGTTAAAGAAGGAAGCATGAGTATCGAGGAGGCAATGAAAGAATTGAGGCACCTTCCCTTTAAAGATATTGGTTTTGCAAAAATAGATTTTCATCGCCGCCTTAGAAGAGGAATTCCCGAAGTTATCTATGCACCCGGAAAAACGAAGGAGCAGATAAGAAAGATAGTTGAGGAGATGAAGGGTAAGGAGAAGATAATCATTACTAAGGCGAATGAGGAGATATATGATGAGTTGAAGGAGATAGAAAATTGCAGATTTTACAGGGCATGTGGCTTAATAGTTATAGGAGAAAGAAAGGAAGCGAAGAAAAATGGCTACATTGCAGTTGTGGCGGCGGGAAGCAGCGACATAAGCGTTGCTGAGGAGGCGGCGATAACGGCGGAAGAGCTGGGAAATGAGGTCCATCGCATTTATGATGTGGGTGTTGCTGGCGTTCATCGCCTCTTAAGCCATGCAGAGGAGCTTGAAAAGGCAAGCGTGGTTATAGCGGTTGCTGGAATGGATGGTATTTTACCAACTCTCGCCTCCAATTTCACTCCTGCCCCCGTGATTGCAGTGCCTACTAGCATAGGATACGGCACAGGCATTAATGGCATAGCTGCCTTAATGGCAATGCTCAATAGCTGCTCACCCGGCATAACAGTTGTGAATATCGACAATGGCTTCGGAGCAGGCATCGCAGCGCATCTTATAATGGAAAGGATAGGGAAAAATTTTGGGAAATAAATAAGTTAAACCATTTCAAAACTGTGAAAGCCAAGTTCTTGCTTAATTACGTCCTACGTCTCTGTGCTATCCTTTATTATTTCTATAACTCTTTCCACATAATTTCTTATTCCTCCATAATCGATGATTTATTCTGCCTAAATTTGAACTTCGCCTTTATCAGTTTCTTCACTAATTAAATGATTAATCACACATTCAGAT
>CAZTDS010000074.1:0-6553 GCA_964612535.1 uncultured Thermoplasmatales archaeon | reverse complement strand
TATGCATGGAAATGGGGAGGGACTTACTTTGGACTGCATACAATAAAGATAGTTGCATACGATAATGCAGGTAACTATGGCGAACATGAAGAAAAAGTATTTATCATAAACTGGAAAGGAGAAACAACAAAGATACCCAGACCTCTTATAACCTCACCCATAGACAAACAAGCAGTTGGAGGAATGGTAAGAATAAACGTGACAGAAGAAGAAAATGCCACAGATATATCTTACTGCAGGTTCAGCTATTTTGATGGCGAAAAATGGATTGAAATAGATACAGATTATGGATATGTTGTTGATGCTGCCATTTATAGGGGAGAATGGTTTGCGTGGTGGGATACCAGTGATCTATCAACCGGTTACTATAAAATAAGGGCCGAAATGGAGAATAGCGAGGGCTACATTGGTTATGACGAAATAGAGCTTTATGTAGAAAGATCTCCGGTTATTGTTGTAGATATTGTAGAATATGATCCAGAAACTGGAAGAACAGTGTTTGATGCAAGTGGAAGTTATGACCCAGACGGAGAGATAACAAACGTATATTGGACTTTCTGGACATATCCAAATGTAACAAATATGTCTGGATTTAGAGTTGAATATGTTTATCCTGGAAACTATACTTTTTCAGTAAAATTAGTGGATAACTTGGGAGTGATTTCAACGGGTCTCTTCTTTGATATGAAAGGAACAGCGGAGAAGAAATTCGCTGTGGAAATTCAGGAAATTGATAAGAAAACACAAAGGTTAAAGGATATAAAGAAGAAAGTTGATGAGGTAAGAGAAAAAAATGCTAACGTGGAAGAACTAGGAACTGCTTCATCCTCCCTATCTTGGATATTAAAAGTTAATCTTCCTGGGTTAAAGAGAGAATTAGAAAAAGGAAAAAATCTCCGTCGAGCTAGGGATTGGACAGAAGGTATATTAGAATGGTTAAAAGATCCACCTCTTGGGGTAATTCCAAACCTAGAAAAGGCTAAAAATAAATTGGGTGGAAAGGATAAACAAACAATAGAAAATCTAATCAAGGAGTTAAAGAAGATCTACATTCAATTCGTTTGCCTATCTGCAAAAATATGGATAATTGAAGAAATAGGGGCAACTACTCATGGCGCAGAGATTCCCATGCCTAAAGATATTTGGATAGGCGATGGAGGATCGTACTATCGTATGAGTAATCAATCTATTCACATAGATAAGGATCATGTTTATTGCCATGATGTAATCTTACATGAATTTGATCACCATTTTATGTATAAAAAGAATTACAAGAAATCTTTACCAGGTGGAGAGCATTTTATATGTCAAAAATCTAGTAAAAAAATGGCGTGGAGTGAAGGATGGGCTCACTTTTCATCATGTGCAAAGCAGAATGATCCTATTTTCCACGATCCAAAATGGACCCGAGGAGATTGGGACGTAGAAAATGGTAAAAAGGCAGGTTCTGACGGCAAGTGGGGAACCGCTGATGATTATGATTGTCCCAGTGCCGCAAATAAGGGAGATGAGGCTGAAGCATCTATTGCCGGAATACTTTGGGATCTATATGATGATACACCCAATGAAAAGGATGCCGCTGGCAAGAAGTTTGATCAGGTATCCCTTCCTTTCAAAACTATTGTTGAAGCGATGAATATTAAAAAAACAGCTACTAATCAGGGGGATATACACGATTTTTATAATAGATTAAAAAATGTGTTAATCAAGGAAGGAAAATGGAATGCAGATTTGGAAAAGAAAATAAGAGATATCTTTCTGAACCATGGTGTTACTCCATAAAGCCGCCATAGATGAGCAAAAGGTATGGATATTCAATGTATAAGCACCCCTTCTTCCTTCTTCTTTTATTTAAAAGATGAAAGAAAAAGAAAGAGCGAGCTTATCCAGCATAATGCTCCGCGGGATACGGCTCTGGCTTCAGTCCCTTCCTCTCTCTTACCTTTCTCGTTACCTCATCCTGCAGGAAATCAGGCAGTGGTTCAAAGCCCATATTCTCTGTACTCCACAGAACTCTTCCTCCCGTCGCCGATCGAATGGCGGAGGCGAAGCCAAACATCTCTGCCACAGGAGCTTTAGCGAGTATGATACTCATATCTCCTTCCTGCTTTATATCTAGGATTGTTCCCCTTCTCTGCGTTATTTCTCTTGTAACATTTCCCATGAGTTCATGCGGCACAGAAATGAAAACCTTCTGCATCGGCTCCAGTAATATCGGATCAGCAAGCATCATTGCTCCATATATGGCATTTCTCATCGCCGGTATAAGCTGTGCAGGCCCTCTGTGGATAGCATCCTCATGCAATTTTGCATCAACAAGCTTTACTTTTACGCCCTGCAGCGGCTCCGCCGCCTTGGGGCCGGTCTGGCAGACTTCCTCGAATGCCTGCTTGAGGAGTTCTTTCGCCTCATGCAAATGCTGTATGCCCTTGGTTACATCTGTTATAAGGTTTGCTCCCTTGATACCAAATACTCCCTTTGCCTCCTCCTTACTCATTCCCAGCTCTTCGAGTTTCTTTGCAACTTCTTTTCTGTATTTCTTTACATTTTCTGGAATCTGCCCCTCAAGCAATGCTTTAACAACCTCTTCCTCAAGTGGTTCGACAACAACATAAAGATAGTTATGTTTATTTGGTGATTTGCCTTCAAAAACAGGTGAGGTTTTTCTTACTGTTTCTCTGTATATAACCGTTGGCTCAGAGGTTATAATATCCAGCTTATGTTCATTCTTTATTCTATATTCTGTAACTTCGAGATGCAATTCTCCCATTCCAGACATTAGATACTCGCCAGTCTCCTGATTTATTTCAACCTGTATTGAAGGATCTGCCTTGGAAATGTCTCGAAGCACTTTAACCAATTTTGGTAAATCAGCGGGACGCTTTGCTTCAACCCTTACAGTGACAACTGGCTCTGAAATGTGGCGAATGCTTTCAAATGGCTCCGTGTCTGGCACACTTGTTACAGTTGCGCCAGCATATGCATCTCTCAAGCCAGAAATGGCTGCTATATTACCTGCTGGAATATCTTCAACCTGTATTCTGTCATCGCCGACCATCACCGCCACCTGCTGAACCCTGTATGGCTTTGGCATTCCGAGAATATAAACCTCCTGCCCTTCCCTCAATGTGCCGGAAAAGACTCTTCCAAATGTTATTTCCCCTGCATGAGGATCAATAATTATTTTGGTTACCATAAGGGCAAGGGGACCTTTTGGATCACATTCAATCATTGCCTTGCCTATCTCACTATCCAAATCACCATGCCATATATTCGGTATTCTGTATTTCTGTGCTTCTTTTGGATTCGGAAGGTGTCGAATAACCATATTTAAAGCAACTTCATGAATAGGTGCCTTTTTAGCGAGCGTTTTTTGATCCTCATTTTTACAGTACTCATAAATATCTTTGAATGTGATGCCTGTCTTTTTCATATATGGAACAGAAATTGCCCAGTTATGCAATGCGCTACCAAAAGCAACCGAGCCATCTTCCGGGCGGACGAGCCATTTATCCTTAAATTCCTCAGGAGCCATCTTTTTAATGAGTTTATTAACCTCAGTTATTATTTTAACAAATCTCTGCTGCATTTGCTGAGCATCTAGCTTGAGTTCATTTATGAGACGATCAACTTTATTTATTAGTAATATTGGCTTGACTCGCTCTCTTAAAGCCTGTCGCAGCACAGTTTCTGTTTGGGGCATTACACCTTCGACGGCACATACTACAACGATAGCCCCATCCACAGCCCTCATCGCTCGTGTTACATCCCCGCCAAAGTCAACGTGACCCGGAGTGTCGATTAAATTAATTAAATACTCCTCTCCCTCATATTCATGAACCATTGAAGCCGCTGCAGCGTTAATTGTTATACCTCTTGCCTGTTCCTGCTCGTCGTAATCCAAAACGAGTTGCTGTCCTGCAAGCTCCTCGGAAATCATTCCAGCTCCCGCCAGAAGATTGTCCGAGAATGTTGTTTTACCATGGTCTATATGGGCTACGACCCCTATATTCCTTATTTTTTCGGGCTTATATCTTAATTCCTTAGCTTTCCTAATATTTTCTTCCTTCCTTCCCATTTCCTCACCTTGCGCTTTGTGCTATTCTTTCAATTTCGAGCTTCTTACTAATTGCATAACTTGCTGCATCATCTTTCGCAGCATGAATAATCTCATCAGCCAAGCATTCAGCAATACTCTTTTTATTCCTGAAGGTTTTTGAAACAGCCCCCTTACAAATGTTGCGTAAGGCAATATCCAGCCGCCTCAGGGGAGCGCTATCAACAGCCTGCGGAACATATATACCGCTTAAAAAAAGACGGGTTGTTTCTTCTCGAGGAGCGGCATTTTCTATTGCCCTTATTAATACCTGGAGGGGATTTTCTTTTGTTCTCTTTTCTATGATTTCAAACGACTCTTTTATTACTCTTAGTGCTTTGGATTTCTTGCCAGTATATTTCTCTGTTCTCATCATATTATTTGCGAGCCTCTCTATCAACGAAAGATTTGCCTTTTTGAATCTCTTGTTTGCATGTCTTCCGTGTGTGTGCATCTTTTTAGTATCTAAATTAATGTATGCTGCCAGCCCCTTATCTCGTATCACTATATTTTCAACCTCATATTTCCCAAACAGCAGCTCAGCCATTTTATCTCACTGGTTTCTCTACCTTACCTTTAACTAATTCCTGCAACGACACATTATTGACCTTTATAACTTTATATCTAACTCCAGGAATGTCTCCCTTTGACCTTCCCATTCTTCCTCCTATTCCCTCAATAACCACTTCATCGTGCTCATCTATAAAAGTTATCGCCTTATCTCCAGGAGCGAAAGCAGTAACAATCTTACCATTTTTGATGAGTTGAACCTTAACACACTTTCTTATAGCAGAGTTTGGCTGCCTTGCCTCTATACCAACCTTCTCAAGCACTATTCCTCTCGCCTGAGGAGCTCCCTCTAATGGGTCCGTCTTCCTCTTCAAACCAAGCATTCTTCGCTTGTAATAGCGATCATGCCATCTAAACTTCTGCCTGTCTCGCTTCAGTTTCCGAGCTGCATACATTCCTCTGCCCATGCTAACAGGCAAATATGCTTTTAGTATATAAGAATAACGCTTGGAGATTGAAATATTCCCTTTGAAGGTAATGAAGCAGGAAATGGAATGAATGAAATGAAAAATATACTCGAAAAAATGGAGGGGTGAAAGAAGGAAAAGCATTGGTTCAATTCAACAGCAAACTGTTCTTTTTCATTATCCTGCCATGAAAATGATGGCTTTATTTACATTCAGATTCTCCTGTCACTTTCCAAACATTTTTATTCCTTGCTTTCATCTTACATTGTAAATGAAGATAGACGAGCTTGACATCAATGAAAGAATAAAGGAAATACTTAAAAGGCAGGGCATCGTGGAGCTATATCCTCCGCAAGCAGAGGCTCTGCCTCATGCTCTTGCTGGCAAAAATGTTGTTCTTGCCATTCCAACTGCCGCTGGAAAGAGTTTGGTTGCCTACATTACCATTCTTCAGGCAGCATTGAGAGGAATAAAAAGCATGTATATTGTTCCTCTCCGTGCCTTAGCAGCTGAAAAATATGATGATTTATTGCCTTTTCAGGAGATGGGCATAAAGGTGGGCATTTCTACAGGCGATTTAGACGAAAAGGGAGAATATCTGGGAAAATATGATATTGTAGTTTGCACAAGTGAGAAGGCAGATAGTTTAATTCGACATAAAGCAACATGGATAAATGATGTCGGCGTTGTTGTGGCAGATGAGATACATCTTATAAATGATTTTTCCCGCGGCCCAACATTGGAGGTAAATCTTGCAAAATTCATGCTCATGAATCCTGTGCAGGTGATAGCTCTCTCGGCTACAATAAAAAATGCTCATGAGCTGGCGGAGTGGCTAAATGCAATTCTTATTCAATCAGACTGGCGCCCTGTGCCGCTAAAAGAGGGCGTGCTCTTTGGCAGAAAAATTTACTTTATAGACGGGAGCACAAAAGAAATAAAGAGTCCAAAATTTGAGGGGCTTGTTGAGGATGTACTCGCGGAAGGAGGACAGGCGTTGATTTTTGTGAACACCCGCCGCTCCTCTCAAAGCACGGCAGAAAAATTGCGAGAAATTGTGGCGGAGTATGCAGATAAAGAAACGCTTAAAAAAATTGCTTCCCGCCTGCTTAGCGGAGAGGAGGCAAATGTTGTGGCAAAAAGGCTTGCAGCCTGTATAGAAGATGGCGTAGCTTTTCATCACGCCGGGCTGAGCAGCGGGCAGCGCCGCCTCGTGGAGCGGAATTTTAAGAAAGGATATATAAAATGCATTGTTGCCACTCCAACTCTTGCAGCCGGCGTAAATACACCTGCGAGGAGAGTGATAATAAAAAACTTATGGAGATATTCCGAGGCGGAAGGATACATGCAGCCCATTCCTGTGATGGAAATAAAGCAGATGATGGGGAGAGCCGGCAGGCCAGGATATGATGAGGTGGGAGAGGCAATTCTCATAGCGAGGAATAAAATGGAAAAGGAGCGGCTGTGGCAGGAATATTTG
>CAZTDS010000073.1:0-6605 GCA_964612535.1 uncultured Thermoplasmatales archaeon | reverse complement strand
CTGCTATCTGCTGCCCGCCTTGTTGTAATATCATCATTTTCCACTGTCTCGCTATTCGATGCTCCCTTACTAAAGCACTCTTTAAGAAAGATTTATATAAAAGAATTTAATGCCAAACAATGCAATCAGTAATATTGATAGGAAATAAAGCACCGATAAGATATGCTACTGCTGTAGCAACAGAATTTGAAAAGGGAGCAGATGAAGTAATAATAAAAGCAAGAGGAAGGGCGATTTCTATTGCCGTCGATGCCTGCCAGATAAGCGTGAATAAGTTTTTAGAAAATGTGGAAATAAAGGATGTGAAAATTTTTACTGAAGAACTGGAGAACAAAAACGTTTCAGCAATCGAAATTCTGTTAGGCAGGGTTTAAAAGGAGAGCAACACCTATAAGACACGCTATTCCTATAAAATCCATAAGACTCGTTAAAATAGGGATGGCTATATTATCCGGGTCAATTCCAGCTTTGTATGACTTAATGGAAATGAAATAGGCAAGGAAGTTGACAATGAAGATAACGATTTCTCCCGCAATAAGAGATATAGCCACCATTTTCAGGATATTGTAACCCCCCAGTCCGAGCAGAGAGCCAGCTATGTAGCCAAATATACCAATGAGAGGAAATATCACTAGCCCGACAAGGTGCATCACAATGAACAGATTCCACACTTTCTCTTCATGCTTTTCTCCGACTTCTCCGAGATGGAGGGCAGAGGAAAAGCGAGCGGCAAGTATGCCGCCGATTGCTCCGCCATCTTCGAGAAAGGCAGGTATTATGGTGAGGATTGCTGCCGTTTCCATGATTCCCTCAAATTTTGCCCCCAAGATGGTGCCAGAGAAACTGCTCAAAAGCCCGCATATTGCGAGAATGGGAATGCTTTCGATGAGTATTTTTCTCGCTGTTCTGTAAAGAGAGGAATGGATGAGGCTTGCAATGGAGGCTGCAAGAAGGGCAACAAATAGCATCAGCTTTATTCTATCATCAAGCAAAAGCACAATTTCCAGGGAGAAGAAAAGGAGGGGCAGCGTAATTATATCTCCTGCAAGTGTTATGAGGGGGGCGGTAATATTATCCGGATCCCATCCTCTCCTGAAGCTGAGGAAAGCAATAAGGAAAGTGAAGAAAATCATGAGGAAAGCCGAAAATATACCCGCAAGTATTGATATCAAAGCCATGTCAATCAAATCAACCTCCATGCCCAAATAACGAGCTATAATCCATGCAAGGATACCTATATAAATACTCATGGAAAAGGTTAGAGCGAACGATGCATTTACATTCTCCTTAATCAGTTCGCTTTTTCTTCCAAGCACAACTTCTCCAGTATGCAGGTATGTGCCGAGACGTGAGCCAAGGGATGCAAAAATGTTCCCGCGCATTCCAATGGCAGGAGGAATTAGAACAAGAAGGGCAGGGAGGGCATGTAATTTATCTGTAAAAAAGCCAACTGTTACACCAGTTATTAAATCACCAAAAGTGCAGAAAACGAGAGAGAATAAACTCTCCTTTATGTCTCTTGCTATCTGCCTTTCTCTGAATAGCCAAGCCAGCATGCATATCGCCTTCAGGAGGTGGTTCTTTTTCCATTCTGAAAGGATAGCGATAACTCCTTTAATTTACTTTCGTGATATTTGTTATCATGTATCACCTAATCTTTAAATTTGATTGCCTTATTACCAGCGGTGAAAAAATGGGGGAGTTAAATCCTTTTAAGATAGCCCAGAAACAGTTGGATGAGGCAGCTGAAATAATGGGATTAGATAAGGCGGCACATGCTATGCTGCGAGAACCAATGAGAACGCTGATTGTAAGCATACCAATAAAAATGGATAATGGTGAAACAAAGGTATTCACTGGCTTCAGAGTACAGTATAACGATGCAAGAGGCCCAACCAAGGGCGGAATAAGATGGCATCCTGAAGAAAACCTGGATACTGTAAAGGCATTGGCTGCATGGATGACATGGAAGACTGCAGTGGTGGATATACCATACGGAGGAGGTAAAGGCGGAATAATTTGCAATCCAAAGGAAATGAGTGATGCGGAGAAAGAAAGATTGGCTCGCGGATATATACGAGCTATCGGCAGATTTATTGGTCCGGAAAAGGATATACCGGCCCCAGATGTATATACCAATCCTCAGATAATGGCATGGATGATGGATGAATATAGCAAGATAGTAGGCTATAACGCTCCCGGAGTGATAACAGGAAAACCACTCTCCATTGGCGGCTCAAAAGGAAGGGCTGATGCAACGGCGAGAGGCGGAATGTATGTGCTAAGAGAGGCGGCAAAATATGTGGGCTTACCCCTTGAGGAGAATCCTGAAAACATGCACAAACCATATGAGGAGCTGGAAAAACTCGATGATGTTATACCAGGCGACAATGCTGTTACTGTTGCCATACAGGGTTATGGAAATGCTGGACAGTTCGCACATTTGCTCATAACACGCCTCTTCAAAAATGCAAAGGTTGTTGCTGTAAGCGACTCAAAGGGCGGAATATATAGCGAGGAAGGGCTGCCATATAAGAAGACAGTGGAAGTTAAGAGGAATACAAGAAGCGTTGTCAATTATGAGGGAGTAAAGAAGATAAGCAATGAGGAGTTGCTTGAACTCGATGTTGATATACTTGTTCCAGCCGCTCTCGAAAATGTAATTCGCCAGGACAATGCAGAGCGAATAAAGGCGAAGATTGTCCTCGAGCTTGCAAATGGTCCAACCACGCCGGAAGCAGATGAAATACTCCACAAGAAAGGATGCCTTGTATTGCCAGATTTCCTTGCAAATGCCGGTGGCGTAACAGTGAGCTATTTTGAGTGGGTGCAGAACATCAATGGCTATTACTGGGAGTTTGAGGAAGTGTATGAGAAGCTTGATAAGAAAATGAGCAAGGCATTCTGGGATGTAATAAACAAGCAGAAAGAGTACAAGGAGAAGGGCAAGGATATTCATCCAAGGACGGCGGCATACATTGTGAGTGTTGAAAGAGTAGTTGAGGCAATGAAGACAAGGGGATGGATTTAATCCTTCTCCCTCTTTTCCATTTAATTAGCTTTTTTTTCTGCAATCTCTGAATAACTCGCTTGATTTTTTCATTGCTTCATCAAACTATTTGAGATTTACATAACACCACCATCTGCATGGAAGGCGAGATGCGGAAACCATCGCCTTTCCCTGCAGTTAAAGAAAAACAAAATTCATTCCTTCGAAATAGATGTCCTCATACATGCGTATAATGAGAATGGAGGAAGAGATGTTGCCAGAAGAAATGCATTGTATTGTTTTCTTGCTTCATTATACCGATGGCAACTTCTCTATACCTGCTTCTTGCATCATCACTCCAAAATTCTTTCTGATTGCTCTCTAATTCATGCATAGATAACATTTTGGGCGGTAAAGCTTGATTACCATTCCTCAAGAAGTATTGTTGTTGCTCCAAGCACAAGGAAAAAGCCATGTATTGTCTTTTCATAGGTTTCTCCTTCATACTCATAACTTATTGTGGCTGTAACAACAGCATGTCCCAAGCCACAAACAGGAATTATAAGATAAGCCACACTATAACTGCCCACCTCCGACAAATAATCGAGCCAGTTTGCCCCAAGAAATATAAGCCCTGCAACATCTAAAGATTGAATAAAAACGTTATGCAACGAAGCATTCTCTCCATTGAATATCATAATAACTATGCCCCAGTGGAACCATGCAAAATGTATTTCCACATTTGACTCCTGAATTTCGTGGGCAAGTGAAGTAAAAGGTAGTGATGCAAGCAAAATTGAAACGGCGATGGCGAAAACTATCTTTTTCATAATTTTATATCATACACTCAAATAAAAAACTTATGCAGGGGGTGGGATTCGAACCCACGAAGGCCTTCGCCACAAGGCCCTGAACCTTGCGCCGTTGTCCGCTTGGCTACCCCTGCAGTTATGAAAAAAGGAGAGGATTTAAAATTTTACTCTTCTGGTTTCTTTTTTGTGAGAATGAGATAGGCGCCGATTGCTCCTGTGATGATAACCGCTGCAAAAATTGCTCCAACAAGTGCCATCCCTCCTATCTCGCCCTCTTTTGTATCTCCTTTTCTTTCCATTGTTTCTGCATCAAGACAGTAGATTTTCCCTGCTGCGGAGAAAAACACTTTTCCATTTGTTGCAATTATATTCGATGCTATTGGAGTGGTTATGTAATTATACGTCTCCTCTATTTCATAGGCAGGAGCAAAGCTAAATTCTACCATTCCATTACTCTTGTTTATTGCATAAAATCTTCCGTCGCCTGAGCCAGCAAAAATATATTCCCCATATAACTTAATATGATGCACAGATGCATTGCAACTGAAAATCCATTCAGCCTCGCCATCATCAATGCAATATACATTTCCATCATAACTCGCTGCATAAACAAATTCATCTGCCTCTATATCGGAAATACCCCATCCAGCAGTATATTTCCACTTTAGATTTCCCTTTTCATCGATGCAATATACATTTCCATCATAACTCGCTGCATAAATTTCTTTTCCTGCCTCCACATCTGTGAATTCGCCACCAGCTTCGAAGCTCCATTCATCACATTCTATCTTGTTTCCTTTAATTATGTAAATTCGTTTGCCAGATTTTACAAAATCTGCATCAAAATATGTTGCCCCATCATCCTCATGATATGATGTGGATGCCGCAATATATATACCTTTATCCGTTGCCTCTATATCCTTACCCCCCTCTCCCCTCCATATCTGCTTCCCTTTAAAATCGAATGCATATGAGTTGCGAGATGTGACAACGTAAATTGCTTTCGTAACCTCCACATCATTTATTTTCTCATCAAATTCTTTTTTCCACAAAAGGCTTCCATTCTCATTGAATACATACAATGTATTGCCATAATATGCACATATTGCCTTTTCATTGCCTGCAAAATCTGCATATTCATGGTTCATCTCTCCTATTTCATATTGCCATAGCAATTTTGCCTCTCTCCCCTTGCCCATATTACTTTTTTCATATTTTGGTGTAAAATCATATGGCACCCCCACAATTTTAATCCATCCAGCAGGGGGCACATCTCTCACACCCCTTAATTTATAGAGGTTGCTCGTATTCCACACATATGTTGGATTTCCCCAGAATGCCCAGAGAGAGTTATTGAATATCATATTTTGATCAGTAATCTTGCAGTCTGTTGTAAAATCTGTTATTGGAGGAGTGCTCATTATTTTCTTAACGATTTCAGCATTTATCCTGCCATAGTATTCTTTTCCCAGTTCCTCAAATTTTATATCCCTTTCAGAAGGTGTATAAAAGAGAGTATAATATTGATAGCCAGTAGCATTCAGCAATAAATGGGCTAAACGGAATATTGGAGCCTTTATCACCTCATAGCCAAGGATATCTCTCCTTACCCTAAAGTCAAATGGATTGTTTGCACTCCACAAAAAACCATTTTTTGTGCGGATAACATTATAATGATATAAGCCAAACTCCAGCAGAGCTATTTCCTTTTCCTTCGCATCTGCAATAAGCCACTGCGCATTCATAACACCCGTATCATCTTTAAGCAGATAGTATATCACATCATCTATGCTGTTTCCATATTGAATCGCCATCCTGGCTCTTATGGCAAGAGGGAGGCCGCGGAGACGATACCATCCCTGAATGAATGTTGTTTCTATCATCGCTATACCCTCGTCATTCTGCCAGTAATCTTCATCGCTCCATATGTAGCCGGGCGAGGTAGCTATTATGAGACGATGCCCTTTGCTCGGCTCAATATCAAGGATAACGTTCCATCTTTGAGCAATATAATAACTGAACCACCACCCGCCGCACCATACCGAATCTGATATCACAATACCTCCATCATCTGTTGCATTTCCAACAGCAGCAAAGCCATTGCAGTGATGAACTGGATATAATGCTGATGCAAGCTCTGTTTCCTTGCCTCTTAATGAGGGAAAGATTGATGCGAGTGAGTTGAAAATATCTCTTAATGGATGAAAGCCCTTTTGAGGATTTGTTAAAATGCTCATGAGTTCATACATTTCATTGAGTGTAAGTATATCCTCATAACTTACGGGCTTTCCATATATTTCCACGCCCCTTGCCCTTGCGCCGTCGGCTATGCCCTTTATCTCCTCTCTGTATTCTTCGGGATAGTAGGGCCAGAAAATTTTCATTGCCAGTTTTTTACATTCCTCCCACCATCTTGCGGAAAGCTCGTCATATTTGCTTGAATTCACATCAATTGGGAGATATTTTATCATGACTGGACAGTTGTGTATTATATGGCTCCATCTATATATCATGTCTGCAATTTCGGCATATAAAAGGTAACCGTGCTGATAGCCGCGCTCATATGGCTCTCCTTCAATATGGACATAAATAAAGCCATTTATGTTATAACGGCATGCATTTTCATAAACGCCATTGTTCTCAACATCTATCACATAGTTTAGTGGGGAAAGAAGAGGGATGACAAGCAGCAGCGTTAGCAATTTCATACAATTGCATACAGATGATTTTTATAAATCTTGGGTTTTCCTTTGTTCCTCCATAGGAATGGAGAGAAATGGAAAAAGGGATTTTGCAATATCCTC
>CAZTDS010000072.1:0-6686 GCA_964612535.1 uncultured Thermoplasmatales archaeon | reverse complement strand
GTATTGATAGCGGCTGTAATAGTAGCGAGCGCTTTCGCTGTATTACCACAGAATGATACTGTAAAGGCGGATACGGTTAATGGAGCATCCATTGTGTTGACTGAGATAATGTATAACCCGACGACAGGAAACGAATGGATAGAACTCTATAATATGGGAGACCAGGAAGTGAATGTCACGGGATGGACAGTTAAGGATGATGATGGCAATACTTTCGCCATTCTGGATGGCACCATAGGAGCATATGAGTACATGGTTGTTTATGGAAGTGGTGCAGTGCTGAATAATGACGGAGATAATATCCTTGTATATGATGCAGCCGCATTGGAAATAATAAATATAACATATTCAGATGAGGCAGCTGAAAATCATTCCCTAGAACTCAATGAGAATGATGAGTGGGTTGAAGGCCCAGAAGGCGGCACACCCGGCATGCCCAACGAGGCAATGACTCCACCAGAAACGACATATGACATAGCGGAAGAACAGATGCCCTGGGGCTGGTATGTGACAAATGTTACCGTCACTTTAAATGCAACAGATGATACAGGAGTGAAGGAAACAAAATACAGGGTAGATGGTGGAGACTGGAATGTATATACAGAGCCATTTGTAATAAGTGAGCCAGGTAGCCACCTTGTAGAATATTATTCCGTAGATATATGGGGTGTTGAGGAAGAAGTAAAGAATTTCACAGTTAATATTGCAAACACCTCCTCAAACCTGGCAGTCACGCCTACAGAAATAAACTGGAATGAGACGGCAACTGTATGGGTGAATAATAGCCAGGGAGAAGTGAGTTTATATGCACCTCGCGAAGATACACCTAGAATGGGGCCAGAGACCAGAGAGATAATAAGATGGCTTAATGTTCATTTTGATGTTAGTGGTGAGTGGTGGGTTGTTGATTTGTTTGATGGAAATGCAAATGCAGCAAAAATAGTGGTGCATCCTCTTAGCCTTGATGTAAATGCCACACCAGATGAAACAGATTTCCAGAAGAATAAATATGTGGATATACAGGGTACTGTAACTCTTGACGGTGAGGCGGCAACACAGGCCAAAGTCAAGCTTATAAAGCCAGATGGAAGCGAAGAGATAAAAGATGTTGATGCAAGCGGTAATTTCCTCTTCACATTGTATCTCTCCCCAGCCGAAGATGGAGCGGGAGAATATAACATAACCGCATTTATTGGCAATGAAACATATCCAGATGCATTTGGATATGATGTTGTTATGGTAAATCCAATTGAACCAAATATTACCCTTGTAAGCAATAACGCTGTTGGTGGATTTGATATTGGAACAGTGCAGTTTGAAATTACCGATCCGGCAGATGGCTTGGCTTTACTGACAAATAATTACAATATCTCAATCTATAAGGAGGATGAGTTATATGCATGGTATACACCCACAGAACATGGAGGTCCAATCAATTTTGAAATCTACGGCAAATTCCTTAACCTTACATCAGGCATGTGGGAGGCAGGAGATTATGTAATAAAGGTGAGCGTTGACATAACAGGAGATGGAAGCTGGGAATATGTTGGAGAAGCTTCATATACTGTTGAAGCAGCTCCACCAGTAAATCTCAAGATAAAAGATCCAGCTGATAAGAAGATTAATGTAATGGACCTCGCCAATAACACACAAGTCATACAAGTCCAGATATTTGGCGAGAATATGACCACATACGGCACTCCAGAAGCTCTTGGTATAGGAGAAAATAATGAGAATGTTACAGAAAGAATAAAAGTTGAAGGAGATGTGCTTTATGCTCCACCAAAGGCTGCATATGAATACTGGAAGGATGGCATATGGAACATTACAGTATTTCCAACAATAGGAAATGGAAAGATTTACATAAATGTAACATGGCCGGACAAAGGTGAGGCAAGCGAAGTCATTGATGTTGTTGAAGGCGGCTACATAACTGTTGAACCAACAGTCGTTGTTGTAGATAATACATATACAGTGAATGTAACTGTAAAAACAAAAGACCAGAATCCAGTAACCCTTGTTGATGCAATTCAACTCTATTATGAAGACCCTGCATACTATGAGGACACAGGATGGACTCTTATTACCGAAAAGACGAGTGAATATAGTGCTACCGGCGTATTTACTTTCGAAAACTTCACAGCTGATAGAGCAGCAATAAATATTGTTGTTGCCGTTAAATTTAGAGCACCAGGTGAAACATATGCATATGCCCGCATAATATCAAATCCAGCCCACGATCTGAATGTAAGTCTGTCTCCAGATGCTGTTCTTGCTGGAGAATTGACTGAATTCACGGTTAATATTACAAGAAATGGTGCCCCATATACGGAAACATTTGAATATTATGTACTGAATGAAACAGAGCTGCAGAAACTTCATGAAGGAACACTCGAACTCCCAACACCAGTGTATGTTGGAAATGATGCCAATGATACATTCGATTTCATTGAAACAGAACCAGGCACATATTACGTGTATGTGAGAACACAGGATAAGAAACACGATAACATGGAAAATGAACCAAGCTTCACAGTCTCAAAGGCAAGCGTAAGCGTTGAACCAAGCTTGCTCGTAAAGAATGTGGATATTAATGTAACTCTCGAATTTACGGTGACATGGAATGGAGAGCCAGTTAACGGCAAACTCCTCATTCATGGATTGCAAGAAGTTGCAAGTTATGAGGCGTATGTAGAAAATGCCACCTATGAACTTGACATAACGAATGGAACAGGCACACTGGAAAATGTATCTGCCATTGCCACGGGCACACTAACATTTGAATTCATGTCCGCTACAGAGGGAAGTACATACGCCGATGCAGAAGGAAGCTTGGAGATAACAACGCCAACAGTAGAAATAACTGAGCCAAAGGAGAAAGTTGCATTCCTGGCAGTGGAGAACTTGATAACGATAGTCGTCAAGCACCCACTCACAGGAAATGGAATTGAAGGACTAACGGTAGAAATAATTACACCAACAAGAGCAGATCCTGTCGAAGTAGGCAAGACAGACAGCAATGGCAAACTCATATTTGGAATAGTGCCTCTGCAGACAGGAAAGATAAAGGTACTTGTCGAAGGCGAGGAGGCAGGAGAAATAAGCATATGGGTGGGTCTCAAGATATCCGTGGCATCTGAGATAGAGAAAGACAATGAGGTAACAATACTTGTGACAACCCGCGGCGGCAAGCCTGTTGAGGGCGCAACAGTAAAAGTAGATGGAACAACAATTGGCACAACAGATGCAAACGGTGAAGTCAAATACAAGCCAACAGAGGAAGGCTCAATAACGATTACAGCTGAAAAAGAAGGATATTACCCAGCAGAGAAAACCGTTGAAGTAAAGAAGGGCGCTGAGACACCTGGCTTTGAATTTGTTGGCTTAGCCATTGCAATAGCCCTGATAGCCCTGATATACAGAAGAAGGAAGTAAAACCTCTCCTCCCTTTTCCTTCTACTATTTTTAGATTTTTTAGATTTTTAAGTAATTACAATTCCTGTTGATGACGTTAAAGCCGCCCCCGTTGTAATATAAAATTCTCTTCTTCTAACCAATTTTTCGTTGCATCCTTTCCAATTCCTATTTTCTGGATGTCCCTCCCAGATTTATTCAACACAGCATACAATTCCAAAATGTTTTAATACGTCCATTTCATTTTTTAAAAAATGGTATTTGATGATGAGAAAAGAAGAAAAAAAGAAGCAGAAGAGTTTGAAAAGATTGTAAGAGAGATGGAAAGAATAATTGCTGAAGCTTTTAAAAGCGCTTTTAATATGCAACCATTTGCTAAAGGGTTCTCCTTAAAGATAAACGAGGATGGTGAACCAGAGTTTGAAGAACTCAATTTTGATGAGGAGGATATTGATATTTTGGAGGATGAAAAGAAAATATATGTAACTCTTCAGTTACCCGAGGTTGATGAAAAATACATAAAAGTGAAGATAAAAAATAATATTCTTCAGATAATTGCTGGCGAAGAATATAGGGAGATAACGTTGCCTGTAAAAGTTAAAAGAAAAGTAAAGAAAACCTTCCGCAATGGTGTGCTTGATATAGAGTTGGAAAAATCATGAAATGTATTCTTTAATGATGTCCCTTGCACCCTCCCTTTTCTCCTTCATTTCCATTAAAAATTCCGTCATTAGTTGATTAGCAAGTTTTTTGCATTCTCCACACAATATTTTTCCTCCTCTGCATCCTTCATAAATCTCCTGTAGTTCCTTATCTTCCTTTATAAGTCCGTATGTGAAAAGCTCATATATTATGCATTCCTCTGGTTTCCCGCCGTGTTTGCGCTGCTCCTCCGCCGTTGCTGCCCCGCCAGTTTTTGCAGCCCATATCTTCTTTTTTGCCTCCTCCGGCGTGTCGGAGAGGAAAAGGGCGTATTGGGGTCTGCTGCTTGACATTTTGTTGCCATCTAAGCCGGAAATAAAGCGATGGTATGTTGAGGACGGAAGTATAAAACCGTAACTTCCATGTTTCCTTTCTATTTCAGCCAGCTTGATATCAAGTGCAAAAAGGTCATTCACCATGGCATAAATGGCTTTGTAGTCATCTTTTCTTTCCAGAATTTTTCCATACTCTCTGATTACAATTTCTGCTTCATCAAGCAATTCCTTTACATTTTCATCTCCCTTAACAAATATGCCTGTCTTTCCATCCTGCTTTACAATGCTATACAGGCGATGTGCATCTGCTAAATCGCGACAGAATCTTATGTGTGGATCCTGATCAACACCAACAGGCACGAGGGTGGGGCATATGCCAGAATATTTTTCCATTTGCACATGAAGTATGTCGCCAGTTTGTATAAATGGGGCAAAGACATGTGCCATGTTTGTTGCGCCTCCAAAACCATATATCGCTGCCACCTGAGACCAATTGGCTTTTTTGGCCAGCAGATAGGCGAGATCCTTCACATCCTCATTTTCTGACTGAAAATATATTCTGCATGGCTTTAAGCCGAGAGCTATATAATTCAATATATATTCCTCCATTGCTATCCTTTTTGCTTCCTCAAGGGTATATCCTCTGGTGGCGTATGCCTCTATATCTGCTACAGCTATGTGTATCTCCGCTCCTATACTCTGATAGTATATGACTTGATCAATCACTATTTTGTGTCCAAAATGCATTTTACCAGATGGCATGAGGCCGGTTAAAATAGCCCATTTATCTCCTCGCTTTATTGCATGCTTTATTCTCTCGAAATCGCGATGTCCAAAAACTATTTTACGGCGAAAGAAAAATGGCGGGGAAGGTAAATCCTTCCATGTATTCTCATCGAATTTTTGAATACCAAAATTCTCGAATAGTTTTTCATATTCGTATTTCTGTGACCCCCATGGATCTATAATCATATTTTTGCATGCTTTGCTCATTAATTAAGTTTATTGAAATTAAAGTAGCGTAAAGATACTCAATGCCATGAGGAGGGCTGTTGGAAGTGTTGCAATTTTTGCCTCTTTGCTTACAATCTCTCTTTGCACCATACTCTTTTCGAAAGGTATGGTGAAGAGTGGCAATACAGTCATTGTAGCCAGCAAATGCCAGAGCATGAAAGGTATTGCAAGGGCATAGCACAGTAATAAGCCGCTAATATCATGGCTATACCATCCCATCCAGCAACCAAAGTTTGTCCATAAATCATAGGCAATTATACCCGCTACGGAATAGCCAAAGAAATGCAATACACCCTTCTTCCTTGAAAGATATCCGATGCTACCGAGAAGTGCAAAACCCGACCATGTAAAAAGGAATATTATTGTGTTCCCGATAAGTATGTCCGTTATAGCCATTATTGATAAAGGAATTAAGAAAGCAAAAAGACTTCCAAGATATCTTCCAGCAATTAGAGATATTGCTGCAACCACGAAAAATATGTCCATCATGAATAATGGCTGCTTTATGCCAGCGAGTGTTATGTAAATGTGCGGTGTTGAAGGAAGAAAATTATAAAGCCACAATCTTGCTGCCACACCTATGAATATTAGTGATGCTGCAACAAAGATTTTTTTCCTCATCATGGAAGGTATTGCATCTCCATTTAAATCTTTAACTGAATTCTTCAAGTCTCCACTCAATTTTATCACCCTCATACACAATCTTTTTATCCACTCCCACTTCTCCCATTTCACCGTTCACATAGTAAATCCAGTATCTGCCATTCCCGCCTGCTCCTGCTATGGAGTCTATAAAATAGCTGTCATACTGTCCATAATATGTGTATTTTACATCAAATCCAGCGATGTTTGCCGCATGTAATAAGGCGGTAAAAACAGTTGCATCTTCCCCGCTTATATTCACATTATAATGCCATACTGTTCCATTACTGAAATTTATTTCAAGAGTTACATTGACCGTCTTTCCGCCACCTTCCACATTTTCAGATGGAGCATATTCCACCACATAGTAGGCGAAGGCGGCAGAAATCGCAAGCAACACAGCCAGAGATATAGCCAATGTTTTATTCATTCTCTCACCTGTTAAATTTACTTTACAAAAGTAAAATAAATTTGACTATAAAAGCGTTGCGGGTTTTTAGTTTTGTGATATTTAATTGCAACCCTTTTTTAAAACCGAGCCTTCTTCTCTGAGTAACCTCGTCATTCAATTTTTGTATGAAGAACAATAAAGATTCTACTTCTGAAAGATAAAATAAGATCCACACCAGAAATCTCCTT
>CAZTDS010000071.1:0-6737 GCA_964612535.1 uncultured Thermoplasmatales archaeon | reverse complement strand
AAAATTTAGAAAAGATATTATATAATGACGTTATTCTAATTTTACACGGGAGGGGAAGGAATGGATGTTGATATGGAGATAGAAGAGGTCTCTCGCATAATAAGAGACTTCTTGAATGTTAATGTTGCAGTTTGCAAGGAATGCCGGGAATCAGCGGAATGATTTTGCGTAAGCAAATAAATTCCCGGCCCTATATATAGCAGCTTGAACTGGGTTCATTGGTTTTGCTTTTGCCACGATTTTGCCATTCTTCTTTACTTCCCCATTATCCAGATTGACTTCTATGATATCTCCATTTTTCAGTCCTGCCTTATCTATATCTTTGCATTCAAGAACAGCAAGCCCGGAATTTATCGCATTTCTTTTATATATTGCACCAAATGATTTCGCTATAATTGCCTCTATTCCGAGAGATATGAAACAATCCACTGCATGTTGGCGAGATGATCCACAGCCAAAATTCTCCCCTGCAATTATAATATCTCCCTTTCTGGCTTTCTGTGGAAAATCCTGCCATCCCGGCAGATTGCTGAAGGCGTATTTTGCCATTTCTTTCTTATCTGTAATGTGAAGATACTTATTATGATAGATCATATCCGTATCTATGTCATCGATGAGTTTCCCATCCTTTTCAATAACCCATACTCTTCCCTCAATTATCATAAGTCATCCACCTCCGTAATATAGCCTGCAACAGCACTTGCGGCGGCTGTTTCAGGTGAGGCCAGATATGTATCTCCGTCGCCCTGCTTTCCTCTGAAATTCCTGTTGCTTGTTGAAACCTGCACCTCGCCCTTGCCAGTCATGCCAAGTTGCCCGCTGGCGCATCCTCCGCAGGCAGCATGACTTATTATCATGCCAGCATCGAACATCTCTTTTATTATGCCCTTCTCCAGCATGTAACTCCACACCTCCCGTGTTGCAGGAACAACCTTTGCCATTACATTCTCTGCAATTTTCCTTCCTTTCACCACATTATAAGCTGCCTCCATATCCTCTTCCCTTCCATTTGTGCATGAGCCAATAAAAATGCTATTTACTTCTATACTTGGTAAGTCAGCCACTCTTTTTACGTTTGCCGGGCTTCCAGGAAGGGCAATGAGGGGCTGGAGGTTGCTCACATCCATATCTATCTCCATTTCATAATCCGCATCCCTATCGGCAGCGATTGCTTCGATTTCTCTCCCACTCCTCTCACGACAGAATTTTATAACCTCCTTATTTGGAGGAATGAATCCAATGATGCCCCCCATTTCTGTAACCATAGATGCCAAAGTAATTCTTCCAGCAAGACTCAATTTATCCACTATTTCCCCATAAAACTCTATTGCCTTCCCAAGAACTTTCCCCTTCAATTCCTTCACACAGAGCAATGCCAAGTCCTTTGCACTCCATCTTGCATCCGGCATACCCAAAAAATTTACTTTTACTGTTGGCGGAACCTCAAACCATGTTCTGCCTGTTTTAAAAACAAATGCTATATCCACATCTCCCATTCCCTGTCCGAAGGCGCCGATGGCGCCCAGAATGTTAAAATGGCTGTCTGTTCCAACTGCTGTAACTCCCGGATAGGCAAGTCCTTCCTCCATTACAACATGGCTTCCTATGCCCCTATTTACATCAAAAACCTTTATACCATTTTCTCTCGCAAACCTTCTGCATATCTGCTGATTGTTGGCATATCCTATGGTATTGGCTGGGGCATTGCAATCGAATGTAAAGAATGTTTTTGATGCATCATCTACATAATCGCCATCATAATTTTCGAGCAAGTTTTTAACAACCTGTGCTCCAGCAAAATCTCTCGCAGTTCTTAAATCCACATCAAGCCATATGGTATTGCCGGGCTTAACATCATCCTTACTATGATGCTGGAAAATTTTCTCTATTATGGTTGGCATGAAAGAAAATAAAATTGGAATATAAATGTATTCTCTTCATTGCAGCCATAAACAAAACATAATTAAGGAATTTGCTATACCAGATTATGAAAGTCGGCGAAAATACATACATTGCAAAATCTGCCATTATTATAGGAGATGTTATTATTGGAAAAAGGTGTAGCATATGGGAAAATGCGGTAATAAGAGGGGATTTGAATAGAATAGAGATTGGAGATGAAAGCAATATACAGGATTGCTGCATACTACATGCCTCGCCGGAGCATGCCGTTAAAATTGGTAAGGGGGTTTCAGTAGGCCATGCAGCAATTATACATGGGGCAACTATAGAGGATGAGTGCATAATCGGGATAAACGCTACGGTGCTTGATGGTGCATACATAGAAAGAGGATGCATTGTTGCAGCCAATGCTGTTGTGCCCCTCGGCATGAGGGTGGAAAAAAATAGCCTTGTTGCTGGTGTGCCGGCGAAAGTGATAAGAAAGGATGAAAAGATGATCGAGGCGATAAGGAGAAACGCCCGCATCTATATGCAACTTGCAGAGAGATATTTGCAAGGGGAGTTCAGCGGAGAACAACAGCGAGATAAATGAGGAGGAGGACAAAAAGAAGAATCAGGAGGGCAAACTTAAGATGCCCCTCCATGCTGAGCCACAGCAAAAGCCATGTGAGTAGCATTGCCGCAATAAATATTAGGAGCCATTTCCTTATTTTTTCCACAAGTTAAAATTCACGCCCATTTAATTTTGTTGTTTTATTTCTGCAATTTTTTCTCCTGCCTTTATTTTTTTTCCTTCCCCTGCTACAACATGGCAACTTTCAGGCAATATAATTTCTACTCTTGAGCCAAATCTTATTATCCCTATTTTCTCCCCCTTTTTAACAAAATCTCCCTCCTTTATGTAGGGCACTACTCTCCTCGCAAATACTCCTGCAATTTGAATGAGTTTTATTCTTCCAATATTACTATCTATCTCGATTTCCATCCTCTCATTTTTTTCAACATCTCCATATGCTGGTTTATGGCTGCCTTGAATATGCTTCATGGAAACTATTTTTCCATCATATGGCATTAAATTAACGTGCATGTCAAATATGCTCATGAAAATCGATACGCTATGCCTTCCAGCATAGAGAACTTTTCCATCGGCAGGCGATATTATGCCATCTTCAATATGCCGCTCAACATCTCTGAAAAAATAAAGGAAAAAAATCTGGAGCAGGAGCAGAAGGAAGAAAGGAATAATCGCAAGATGATGGAAATGGATAAGGAAGAGAGATAGAATGAGGAAAGGAAGAGGGAAAAGAGCAATATGAATGCATTTTTTTGCAATCATCTAACCACCTTCATTATCATTCTTTCAATAGGCCCTTTTCTTTTTGGTAAATTAAACAAATCCATTATATTGTCATACAGCTCTGGCAATAAATCAAAAACAATAAAAGCAAGCACTATCAGTGCAATTAAGGAGCCTGCTTTTCCTATAACATTATGCATTGTGTAAAAGCTCAATCCCAGCTCCTCTACACCATAAACGACTCCAACATTTCTTATAAGATTGAGTACATAGATAACGGGTACAGTATAAAAAAATGCTTTCACCCTTCGCTTTCCATCTGCCTTCAATGCAGCAAATACGCCGATGAAAACAGCCATTGATTGCAGACCTGTGCATGCAAGAATAAGCTGAACGCTTTCATGCCCTTCAAAATATATGGGAACATGAACGCTCATGCCATAATATATGCTGCCAGCCTCCGCCGCATAGCCCATAGCCCTTAACAGCCACACTGTTTGTTCGGCAACAGCTTTTATTAACATACCCCCCATAAAATCCACTTTCTGGAAGATGAAATAGAGCATGCCGGCGAAAAATGTGGCGCCTGCCAGAAAATTAAGGCTCTCTATTTCTTCCATTCTTTTGTGGCTGAGATATTCGTGATACGAGATGTAGGAAAGGAAATATACGCCAGCTATGCAGAAAACTGCATTTACAATGTCTCTTTCTCCCTTATAGTAAAGATACTCTGGCTGGGTTGCCCAGTATAAAGCAAATATGAGCCATCCGAGAAACATAAGCAGATGCCTTTCTTCTCTTTTATCAAAATATCCGATTCCAAGGAGTATAAGGCCAATGAAAAGAAGAGGCGTTGTAGTCATATTGAATTTTTCTAATGGCAGGGTGACGAGAAAATAGTGAGAGAAAATCATTACTGCTGTTGGCACTCCAAAGAAAAAGGCTGCGTGCTTCATATTTCGTCCTTTAACTCTTCTATTTTCATTTCAGCTTCCTCAAGCTTTCTTTTGCAAATCTTGCAGAGTCGAATACCCTCCTCAAACTTCTCTATGGTCTCTTCAAGTGAAAGCTCCCCCTTTTCTATTACATCAACGATTTCCTCCAGTTTTTTTAACGCTTCCTCAAATTTTATTTCTTCCTTTTGCTCTCCATTCTGCATATTGCCTCACCATCCTTAACAACCACCCTTATCTCCTCTCCAACATCAGCATCATCTACACTGCTAAATATTTTGTTATCCCTCACCCTGAAACATATGCTGTATCCTCTCTCAAGCACCTTATACGGGCTCATCGCTTCTATGCCTCTCTCAAGCATTGCCAGATGCTGGCAAAGATGCTTTACCCTCTCCTCTACCGCCTTCAAAAGCTTTTCCGCCAGCCTCTCATACTCAGCTATTTTATCATAAATCAGCTCGAAAGGATACATGAAAGTTTTTCTCCGCATCACTGTTTCCAACCTTCCCTTTCCCTCATCAATTCTTCTCCTCATTGCCGCTTCCATCCTCCTTGCCAGCTCCTCAATCCCCTCCTCAATTTTCGTCCTTTCAGGCACGGCAAGCTCCGCGGCGGCGGAAGGGGTGGGTGCCCTTCGATCGGCAACGAAATCTGCAATGGTATAGTCTGTCTCATGTCCTATTGCCGTGATGATTGGCAATTTTGATTCGAAGATTGCTCTCGCCACTTTTTCTTCATTAAATGCCCACAGGTCCTCCCAGCTTCCTCCGCCTCTGGCTACTATTATTAAATCCACGTCATTCCGCATATTGAGAATCTTTATTGCTCTCGCCACTTCTTCAGCAGCCCCTTCTCCCTGCACTCTTACAGGAGCGAGTAGGATGCGAACGGGAAAGCGACGGGAAATGATATTCTGTATATCTCTGATGGCAGCCCCATTTGGAGAAGTAACCACACCGATGGTGGAAGGAATTTTTGGCAAAGATTTTTTGTGTTTCTCATCAAATAAGCCCTCCTTCTCGAGCTTTTCCTTGAGTTCAAGAAATCTTATGAAAAGTTCCCCAACACCCCCTACCTTTATGTCCTTTACATAAATCTCGTAATAACCCTTCTTTTCATACACTCTTATATCTCCTTTCACAATTACCTTCATTCCATTTTTTGGTGTGAAGGGTAAAGAAGGGGAAAACATCACACATTTTATAACTGCTTTTTCATCCTTCAAGTCAAAGTAGTAATGACCGATCGCCTGCCTGAAATTTGATATTTCTCCTTCAACCCATATGTTAGTCAGCTCTTCCTTTTCGATAATCTCTTTTATGTAGCCACTTATCTCACTTACAGTAAATATTTTCCTTTTCAGCATTCTCCTTTTTAACGAAGGGACCCTTAATAATCTTTGCTCTTATATCTCTCCTTCCTTTTATAACAACTTCATTTCCCTCTTTCCTATACTTTGTGTTAACATAGCCAAGAGCAATACCCTTTCTCAAACAAGGCGAAAAATTGCCGGATGTAACAACGCCTATTTTCTCCTCGTGGATAAATATGCTATCATGCTGCCTCGGTACTCCTGCATCAATGCACTCAAGGAATGTTAATTTTTCATACTCCTCTCTCTTCTTAAACTCCAGCAACGCCTCCTTGCCAATAAAGTCATGCTCCCAGTCAATAATCCATTCCAGCCCCGCCTCTATAGGATTTCTTCCGCCCTCAAATTCGTTGCATGCGAGCATAAAACCTTTTTCAAGGCGGAGTGTATCGCGGGCTGCGAGGCCGACAGGCATGGCATTGTATTTTTTTCCTCTTTCCAGTAACTCTTCAAATATGTTTACTGCTGCCTCCGCCGGATAAATATACATTTCATAGCCTTTTTCGCCTGTATAGCCCGTCCTTGATATTATGCATCTCTCGCCTTCAAAGCTAACATCGAAATTCTCCCTTGAAATTTCCCTGCAACCAAAAAATTTTATGCCTGACAAATCAAAATTCAGGATTTCCTGCAAAGTTTCCACACATTTTGGACCCTGAACAGCAATTATGGAATAATCATCACTCACATCCTCTATTTCCACATTTCCGGTGGCATTTTCCTTCATCCATGCAGTTATCCTTTCATGCATCCCAGCATTTGGTATAAACAGATATTCATTCTCGCCTATATGAAGAAAGACCTCATCATCAATTATATTGCCTTTTTCATCTAAAAGCACCGTATATTGTCCCATTCCTTCCTTTATCTTTTCCGCCCTTTCCACAGTAATCCTGCTTATAAATTTCTCTGCATCACTGCCCCTAACAAAAATGTTGCCCATGTGACTCACATCAAATATACCCACGTTGTGGCGCACATTTAAATGCTCTTCCTGAACAGAAGTATAGCGGAGAGGCATTTCATAGCCCATGAAATTGGTAAAAGTTGCTCCCAACCTCTCATGCAATTCATACAGTGCTGTTTTCATGAGGATAAATGCATAGCTGTTAAATAATGTTTTTTAATGGCAGTATGTGTTTAACAATAGTTAAATTTTAATAGGATGAACCTTTTTCGGAATTGGTGGTTATAAATGAAGAAGATGTTG
>CAZTDS010000070.1:0-7145 GCA_964612535.1 uncultured Thermoplasmatales archaeon | reverse complement strand
TTCCCCATTCCTCTATTGCATCTTTAATGAAGTATTTTATTTTCTCTGGCTTATCCCTTCCGCTATACAAGGCGTATATTTCTTCAGTTGTTTTTACAATGGTGGAAACTCCCATGCTATTTTTATGCTCTGCAAGCCTCTGAGCCTCTTTTTCAAACTTGAGAGGTGTTATTATAACCATATCATAAGCACTTTTCTCTGGCAACATTTTTTGTGGCGGTGTATACTCAATTTTAATTTCTGCTCTATCCGCTTTCTCTATTTTGTTTAAAGCAGGAGCATATCTTACAGGATAAATGTGAATGGCAACAAATGTGACTCTTTCACCATTTTCATTTAAACCACATCCAACTCTGTAACTGTACCAGCTTGATGGGAAAAATTCCTTGCTTTCATACACGCTCATATCAAGTTTTGGCAGCGCCACCCTCGCCCCATAAGGCTTGAGCGGAAGAGGGCCAAAAGAGGGTCTTATTTTAGCATTTAACTCCATTTCTTTTATACCTTCCATTTCCACTTCCACATTTTTTACCCTTACTCCAAAAGGTAATTCAACAACTCTATCGACTTTTGGCAATACTGGCTTGCCCGGTGAATAGTAATAGGTGGCGCCCTCCATTTCTACAGCAACATATTCATTCTCATGTTTTACAGCAAGGGTTGGAAATTCAAGTTCTATTTTCTTTGCCCTCACACCTTTTTCTGGAAAAGCTCCCACAGTTCCCATCACCAATAAGGCAACAAGTGCAACAGATAAAATACTCCTCCACTTCATGTTTCCTTTATTGCTTTTTCATTTATAATATTTTGTGCTAAATCAGTTGTTTTTCACTCCTCTCTTTCCAGGCTTCTGAGATAAATTTTTATGTTTTCTCTATGCTCCATAAATTTCCTGAGTTTTTCTATAACGTGCTTTGGAAGATTTTCATTTTTTATGTCATTAGCCACTTTTATTAGGTCGATTTTCACATATCTGTCATACAACCCTTCTTTCCTGAGTATGCTTTCAACAACAACCTTATCTTTAAAATGGATGTTATGATAAATTTTAATATTCGCCACCCTATCGCTTCCATAAACATACTGCACCTCATTTTTTCTTGCATATTCCACCAGTTTTTTCCTTATTTTTTCTCTTTCTTCTTCCAGTTCAGCAATTTTTTGACTCAGCTCCCAGTATTTATTGACGAGGGTAAAGCCATCTTCACGAGATGCTTCCTCAGGCTCCATTTCCTCCAGCTTATATTCGTGCTTGAAAAGAGGACATAATGGTCTATAGCTGCAGTAAGGGCAGAGAGAGCTTTCGCGAGGTGGAAAATCGTTTCTTTTTCTTGCCTCCTCAATTTCTTCTATTCTTTTTATAACTTCTTCTCTCGCATCTTCATAACTCGGCTTCCTGAGCCTTATTTCTTTATTGAAGGCAAGAAAGTGCCATACTAACTCTATATCTTTTACATCATATAAGTGGTCGAGAGCTATTGCATATAAGGCGAGCTGACAATCCTCCTCTATCTCCTTCTTCGTAGGAAGATAGAGAGAGGTTTTGTAATCATGCACTTCATACACGCCATCAACTTCTGTTATTCTGTCTATTATTCCCGAAATCCAGTATTTGTCATTTAATGGAAAAAATACCTTTTTTTCCAGAGCAATTGTTCTTCCTTCATCAAATGGCTTATATGTATTGTAATAATCTACAAGATAGCGTTGCCCCATTATTCTGTAATTTTCAGCATCATATTCCTTGGCAACAAAAATTGCATCGCTCATCTCTCTGCGCCATCTCTCATTATAAAACTCAAGGAGTTCTTCAAGCGAAAGCAATTTTCCAAATAGCTTGTCTCTGTAAAGTTTTTCCAATGCTTCATGAACTCTGCTGCCAAGAAACATTTCTATGCTGCGGCGCGGCGGCTTTATTCTATCAATATAGGCAAGTTTGAATTTGAGCGGGCATGACTCGAAGGATGAAATGGCTGAGTATGAGTAAATCATTATAATGGTAAAGTTGCAGGAAATTAAAGCTTATTGATGCACTTTTTCAAAATGCACTTCTTCCAGTGATGCATCCCAGTATACCTTGTTGTCTACAGAATAATGTATAATTCGAAGAGCGCCTCCTCCCTTAATTTTCAATAAATCGTCCTCAAAAACCAGTACTTCTATTTCGTAACTTTTATTCCCCATCTCCATCGGAATTTGCACTTCCTTTGTTTTATCCGCAGCAATCTTTCCTATTTTCACCTCATTTCTGGCTACAGCAACTCCCTTCCACCTTTCCATCAGATATGCAATAATTTTTATATTGCCCGATTCACCTCCCACATTTGTAAGATAAATTATTGCTGAGGCATTCATTGTCTCTCCTTTTCCCTCCTCCTTTAATAGATACATGGCATCTACGCTCACCTCATTTTCTCTTCCCTCCTCCTTAAATGAGTATAGCATGAAGGCTACAAGAATTATAATGGCAACTATACCAGCCACAATCACATATTTCATCTTATTTTTCATCATGTAGTATGGCTATGCTCCAAAAATCTTTTTCGTTATTGTTAGCATGAAAGATAACAGAGGCTTAGCTTTTTAATAAAAGTCCTCATCTATTTTTTCATTCATTGTGTTCTGCACCATCTCCTTTTTCTCAATCTCTTTTATGTATTCATCATAAAAATGGATCTTGGCAGGTATGGCAAATGGTGCGCCGGGATATGTTATTAAAGCCTCTCCCACTTCCAGTGTCTGTATTTCCTTTTCTAGTTTTGAAATATCCTGTTTGGCAGATGATTTTAAAATATTCCTGTCTCCTTCATCAGCTAATCCGAGTATAAAAAATGTGTTAAACTGGCTCAGCAACTCCTCTTTTATGAGTTTTGGCTGCTGTGTTATGGCACACAATCCCACCTTAAATTTTCTTCCCTCTCTTGCTATCTGAGCAAATATGCCATCCTGCAGCACTCGTTGCGCCTCCTCGATTGTGATGAGGAGTGGGGGGATTTTTGAGAACTTTTCTTTATTTCTGAAGAGCCTCTTATTATGATTGAGAATTTTTCTTGCCATCACAACGCTAATCAACAATTCCTCATATTCATATAAGCCTGAGGTATCGATCAAAACAACCTTGCCGGAGAGCAAATTTTCTATGATGCTATCTGTTGTGCTGACTTCCTCATCCATGTGCACGATATCCGATGACAATATTCTTTCCGCCCTTCTTTTCAGCACGCTGAAAGTTATATCCTGTATTCTTCTTTCGAAAATTTCAGAAAGCTCTTCCACATCTCTTTCATGCAATTCAATGAGCCATCTCCTCCCAAATTTAGATTGGAGGGCATATAATGCCTCACGCTGTGCCTCGCTGAAATTAAAAATATCCTCAATATCAGCAACACTTATTTCATAAGCCGATATATTAAGGCTATTAATGCCGATTGAAGGATTGGAAGAATATACCACAAGCCTTTCTGATGCCATCGGATGGTGCTTCAGCCCCTTTCCATAACTGCTTCCCTCATAATATTCCCCATGAGGGTCTATTATAAGAATACCGTATCTACCAAGCCTCATGGCGGAGGCAGCGAGAACACGCATCAGATTGCTCTTTCCCATGCCTGTGGTGGCAAAAATTCCGATGTGATATGGAAGCAACTCTCCCTTTATTCCAACTTTCACATCTATCTCTTTTTCCCCGCTTCTCAATTTTCCTATCTCTATATCCCCCATGTATTTTTCCAGAAATTTGTAATCCTCGCCACATGCCCTTCTGACTGCACAGAAATGGGATGGCAGCGTTTTGGGCTTGTAAAATTTCCCATTTTTTACATAACCGAGTGGCTTGCATACACATATCTTGAATAACCTTCTTTCCTTTTCCCTTAAATCATACTTCTCTTTCCTTTCATCAAGCAAGAGCATATCGCCCGCCGTCTTTATCCCCCATTTTTCTGCTCCTTCCTGCCCATAGTGTATGTCTACCACCCGCAGGAAGAATAAAGCCCTCTTTTCTTCATCATCTGCAACAAGGATTTCTCCTATCTTAACATCCTCTCTGTAATTCAGCCTGAAAATTATTTCGCCCACACTCTTTCCAATTATTCTTCCTATCATGTTATCCCTCCAGATGCTCGTGATAATCATAAAACAGGTTTTCTATATCATCGATGCTGATTTCCTTTTCTCTCGCCATCTTTATCAATGAATATCTGAGATATTGCGCTTCATCACCATCAATCTTGACAATTTTGTGAATTTCAGCCAGCGGATATGGATAACCCAAACAGCTCACATCATTACAAAATGCTGCTATTTCTGCCAGAATTTCTTCAACATCATTTCCGTAATAATCTACCCTGAAGGCAAATCTTGCATATGGATGGAATTTTACAGCATATGTTCCTCTTTCTATTTCATAATACCATCTTTTACCTTCCATTATTTCATCACCGAATCTCTTTATAAGGAGAAGGAGAGGAATATTTCCTTTTTTCAGCCCGCTCTTTTTACTTATTCCCACCACTCCATCTTTATTATTCTTAATGCATCCATCAATTAAAACTAATCCATCAAGATTTTCAGCAATGAGCATTTCCTCCTTTTCCCTCCTTTCATCATTTACTGCATCTCCATTTTCCTCAAAAATGAAATCTATTACTACTTCTCCAACATTTCTTTCCATGATTTTTTCCTCATCTGCATGCACATAACCCACACGCCTTGCATATATGGCAAAAGAATATGCATCGAAAAGTTTAACAGAACTGCCATCTACTGCATATATCTCTCCGTGTCCTTTACTCTCAAAAGGTATGAAATCATCTCTCGATAACTCTATTTTCTCTTCCACAATTTTCCTGAGATAATTTACTGCCTCCTCAATGTTCATCAATTTGTAATGGCTATTGATTTAAATCAATTCTCCATTCTGTATTCCACTATTATCCTGCCTTTATTATCAACAAGGCGACGCATCCTGCCCTTGCCATAAATCTTTAAACTCTCTCCAAAGTTATCTATATGAACCCATCCCCTCATGGGAATTTATCGGATAATATTTTATAAACCTTTCCATTTTTTTTATCATGTACTGTGTCGTGATTACAACATGTAAAAAAGATGATGAGAAAAAGATTATAGATGCCCTCATTTCCTCCCGCCTCGCTGCCTGCATCAACAGCTGGCAGGTGAAATCTACATATGTATGGAAGGGAAAAATCGAGGAGGATGAGGAGTACATGCTTTTTATAAAGACAAAAAAGGAGAGGTATAAGGAAGTTGAAGAAAAAATAAAGAGTGTGCATTCATATGAAGTGCCCGAAATCATTTGCTTTGATATTAAAGAAGGAAATGAGAGCTACCTTAAATGGATTGACGAGGTGGTAAAATGATTGTTACGCTTACAACTGATATTGGATGGGAGTATGCAGCGGAAATGAAAGGAAAAATTCTGAGTATAAATCCAGATGCGAAAATAGTGGATATAAGCCATGAGATTATGCCCCAGAATGTGAGAGAGGGAGCCTTCGTTTTATACTCGATTGCACCTTATTTTAAAAAAGCAATTCATGTGGGGGTTGTTGATCCGGGCGTAGGAACAGATAGAAAAGCCATAATAATTGAATGCAAGGACAATGTGTATTTTGTTGGACCCGACAACGGGCTTTTTATACCGGCAGCAAAGCGTCTCGGGATAAAAGGGATCTATGAATTAGAAATACCTAAGAATGCATCCCCTGTTTTCCACGGCAGAGATGTTTTCGCTCCTGCGGCGGCAAAACTTTCTGCCGGGAAAAAGGCAGAGGAAATGGGAAAGAAAGTTGATTCCTATGTTGATTTAGATTTTGGTGAGGCAATTATAGAGGATGGGAAAATAACCGGAAAAATTCTGTTTATTGACAGATTTGGCAATATAATAACAAATATTGAGGGCAGGAATATTCAACAGGAAAGTTTTAATGTTAAAATAGGGCTTGTCGAGCAGAAAGTAAGGCTATATCCATCATATGGATATGCAAAGAAGGAGGAAATTCTTGCCACTATAGGAAGCAGTGGTTTTCTTGAAATTGCAAGGAGGGAAGGAGATGCTTCAAAATATTTCGGCGCTAAACAGGACATGAAGATAGAAATATTTTTTTAATGCTTCCTCATTATATTTGCATGAAAAAAGTAGTAGCTATATTACTGACTAGTTTGCTGGCTTTTACTGTGTCTTTTGCGAGCAACGGCAAATACATCAATGATGCAGTGAAAATTTCTGTTGATTTACAGGAAAACGGCAGCTATATATATGCTCTAGCTTCCAACTGCCAGACACTCCGCATTGCTGGCTATCCCATGCTCCCTTATTATGTTAAAACATATGAGTTTCCGGTGGGAACAAAAATAGAAAAGGTGGAGGTGAATGCTGGGCACACGGAGGAAATTCATCTGGATAAAAAAATTGCACCTGCGCCGCCTGCTGTGGTGAGAGGAAGCAGCGTGTTGCCAAAGGCGGAGGAGGGAGAGATATATTCGCAGGATGTTTTTTATCCAGAAAAATGGTATGATTACAGGATAGGCGTTGGTATAAAGGGCGAGAGGAGAGTCATCTTCCTTTCATTGCATATATATCCAATGAGATACAATGCATATCGCAATGTTGCTGAAGTGGCTGAACAATTCAACATAAATATAAAATATGAGCTTCCTGAAAAAGCGATGCTGAATAAAGATGAATATGATTTGCTTATAATAGCACCTGAAACGTTTGGCGATGAATTGCAACCTTTAATTGAGCATAAGGAAAGCCATGGTATAAAAACAACGCTGATGACTGTGGAAAGCATTCTTTCAAGCTACAATGGCAGAGATGATGCTGAACGCGTCAAATATGCCATAAAAGACGCGATAGAAAGTTATGGAATAAAATATGTGATGCTGGTAGGTGGTTTGAATTCCATGATAAAAAGCGATACATGGCTTGTTCCCGTGCGCTATAGCCATCTCGATGATCAGGCAGAAAAATCATATCTAACCGACTTATATTTTGCAGACATATATAAATATGAAGATGGACAGCCAGTCTTTGACGACTGGGACAGCAATGGCAACGGTGTTTTTGCAGAATGGAGTATGAGGGGCAAGGATGTAATGGATTTATATCCAGACGTTTA
>CAZTDS010000069.1:0-7216 GCA_964612535.1 uncultured Thermoplasmatales archaeon | reverse complement strand
GGTGTTAAATCTGCAATGATGGTCATTCTGTCCTTTCTCCAGTTTATTCCATACTCCCTTATTTCTCTTACAAATCCCATCAACGCCTTTATTATTGTAAAAAAATCCGTGTATATGGAAACAGGTTGACCTGTTGAGCCAGATGTGCTAACAACATGCGCCTTTTTTATGTCAAATCCTTCCGGCACTATTCCATTGGGGAAATGTCTCCTTAAATCCTGCTTGGTGAGTAAAGGAAGCTCATTGATATTTTCGAGGGATATTTTATCCAAATCTATTCCTTTATACTTTTCCCTGTACATTGGAGTTTTTGATGCAAGTTTTAAAACACGCCTAAAATTCTTCTCTCTATATCTTTCCAGCTTTTCTTCATCGTATTTGTGCAGTCTCTCTATATCTGTGAGATAATATTTTGCTACCTTTGCAAGCACTAACGGATTGAGGAAAGGATTCATTAAATGGATGAATGAAATGACTTTTTATATTTTTTGCCCGTGTTTCATTAAATTTCAGCGATACTTACTTTATGGCTAAACTAAAAAACTCTTTCCACCTCAAGTGAGAAATCCTTGCTTTTTACAGAGTGTGTGAGCCATCCCAGAGAAATGCGGTCTGCGAATGTATAATTCACTATATTTTCTGGGGTTATACCTCCAGAAACCTCTATTTTCACCTGCGGATTTATCTCTCTTGCCTTGCTTGCGGCTATTTTCGCCTTTGCGGGTGGCATGTTATCGAGCATTATAACATCCGCCCCCTCCTCAGCTGCTATGACCGCATCTTCTATACTTTCCACCTCTATTTCCACTTCCATCCCGAGTTTTTTTGCCTTTCTTATTGCCTCTCTTATAGGCAGGCATGCAAGGTGATTGTCTTTAATTAGCACTCCATCATACAATCCCATGCGATGCGGATAACCTCCTCCAATGGCAACCGCCTTTTTTTCATATTTTCTAAAGCCAGGTGTCGTCTTTCTAGTTGCAGCTATCCACACATTCGGATTCTTCTTCCTGCACATCTTTGTCAATTCATGAGTAAGTGTGGCTATCCCGCTCATCCTGCATATAAAATTCAGGGCAAGTCTTTCTCCCGCAAGAATACTTTTCAATTTCCCCTCCACCTCTATTATTTTCTCTCCTGCTTTGGCTTCCTCGCCATCATTTTTTAAAATAGTAACATCACATCCAAGACGTGTGAAAACTTCTTTCGCCTCCTCCACTCCAGCAATTATGCAGCTTTCATTTGCCTTTATATATGCATTCCCCTTCTCATCTTTAAGAAGGGCTTCGGAGGTAATATCTCCTTTTTCATCCAGATCCTCCTCAAGGAACCTGTCTATGTCATCCATCAGTGCTTAATCGCAGGGTGTATTTATAAATTTATGAAGTTGCTCGCAACCAATTTATATTCTTGCCACATAATATCCTTATGAAACTAGGCATGATAGGATGCGGCGCAATCGGCAGCGACGTGGCGGAAGCCGCAAATGATATGGAGGAGATAGAGGAAATCTATGTTTATGACATAGATGAGGAAAAAGGAAAGAAACTTGCCCAGCAACTTGAAAAAGTTCATTTCAAAAAAGTCGAGGATTTTCTTCCAGCTGTCGATGTTGTATTTGAGGCGGCATCACAGCAGGCAGTTTATGAATATGCCGAGAAAATCATAGAGGCAGGCAGGGATTTGATAATAATGTCCATTGGGGCCCTTTTTGATGATGAATTTAGAGAGAGGCTTGTCCAGAAAGCGAAAGAAAGGAAATGCAAAATTTATTTGCCCTCTGGAGCAGTCGCTGGTTTGGATGGCATAAAGGCGGCGAGTATAGGAGGACTTGATGAAGTAACGCTCGTTACAACCAAGGCGCCAGAAGCTTTTGGAGAACATTTTGACAAAAGAACAGTGCTTTTCGATGGAAATGCAAGGGAGGCAATAAAGTTATTTCCAAAAAACATAAATGTTGCAGCATGTTTATCTCTTGCCGGGATAGGTTTCGATAAAACAAAGGTTAAGGTTGTTGCTGACCCTGTAATAAAATTCAACAGCCACAAAATACTTGCACACGGAAAATTTGGCAGGTTGCGTGCGGAGGTGGAAAACCTCCCCAATCCTAAAAATCCGAGCACAAGCTATTTAGCCTCTCTCTCTGCCATAGCCGTGCTAAAAAAAATAGTTAATCCTTTGCAGATAGGGATATAAATGAAAAAGGTGGTATATGCTCTGGTTGCAGCCATTCTTCTTTCCGCTGGAGCATATATTGCATATTATCAAGTGGAATCACTCAATATTGCCAGATGCTTGGGTTGCCTTGCAATGGAGCCAAAAGTGGAAAAATTTGCCAGTTTTTGGGTAGAATACCCGGATAACTATAAACAGAGCGGCGTCCCTCCACACCCTCAATGGATCGTGGATGAGGCAAAAGAAAAGGTTGTTATGCTGTTTTTCTGGTTTGAAGGATGCGAGGCTTGCAAAAGACAATGGGAAAATATGGAAAAAGCGGAGATGGTGGAGGGAGGCGAGGCAAACGGAAGTTTTACCAACGCCTTCAGTTATGCAAAGCTGATAACCATAGACATAGTAAATAGCAAGGATAAGGATGTGTTGAAAATATATCATCCAAAGCAAATAATGGAGGCGCCTACAACTGTAATACTCTTTGAAAAAAATGGCACTATATACTGGTATGCTTTTTCGGGAGAGGCAAATGGAAAGGGAGGGAGGCCCGATATTAATGGATTGATAGATATTCTTGAAAAAGCGAAGGAGGAAAAATATGGTGGTGTGTAATTTAAACTGTCCATCCTGCCCTCTGGCATATATATGCATTCCTCTTGCAATAGGGGCGGCCATAGCATTTAAAAGATATAAGGGAAAATTGCAGAAGAAAAGATTTGTTTCGCAACTTGGCTTTTTATTTATAAGCAACACAGCCCTCATTTTTGGGGCAACTGGCTTGATTTACACATACTTTTACTGCTGGGAAAGTCCATTTGCTCTGATGGCATGTCCCATTGGCGTGATTGAACACGCCTTTGCCGATAGAACATGGTATCTCCTTCCATATCTTATCGGCTTTATTGCATTTGTGAGCATAATATTCGGCAGGGCTGCCTGCGGGTGGGCGTGCCCCATTGGCTTTTTGCAGGATGTGATGAAGGGGAGGAAAGTGGAGAAAAGGAAGGAGATAGATAAAAAACTCAGGATGATAAAATATCTGATTCTGATTGCCATTCCAGTAGCAAGCTATATCACAAGGACTCTCGCTTACACAGACATATGTCCGATTGGCGGTTTAACGGCAACGCTTCCCCATCTCGCCATCGATCCTTATGGCTATACCTTTACATTCTTTTTCTATCCAAAAATGATAAATGTTGTAGGCTTTTTCATACTCGTGGCTTTTATTACAAGAGGATGGTGTCGCCATCTATGCCCTGTAGGGGCGATGATGGCTCAGTTCAATAAAGTGAGTGTGTTACAGATTAAATTTTATGAGGAGAGATGCATAAAATGCTATAGATGTGCTGCTGTCTGTCCAATGCAGATAAATATGCCGTATGAAAACAAAAGCGGAGAATGCATAAGATGTGGAAAATGCATTGATGCGTGTCCGAAGAATGCCCTCGAATTCAAATTCACATGGCAATAAGAAAGTTTAGATATGAGGATCTGGAGGAAGTGGCAGAGATAGCTTCCCATTCACTTCAGGAAAAATATACCTTGGATTTTTTCTTATATCTATGGCAGATTAGCCCGGATGGCTTTCTCGTGGCTGAGAAAAATGGAAGGGTGGTGGGTTTTATCATAGCATTGCAGCCGTGCAGTGAGGAGTTGCGTATTTTAATGATAGCTGTAGATAAAAATTTTAGGAGGCAGGGTATTGGCAGTTCCCTCCTCAGAGAACTCCTCCTCAGATTTCCTGCAAGAAGAATTTATCTTGAGGTGAGAACAGATAACAGAGAAGCTATAAAATTCTATGAAAAACACGGTTTTAAAATAAAGGAGAAGATTGAAGATTTTTACACAGATGGCTCACCCGCTTTCCTCATGGAAAAGGTGCTATTTTAATTTCCTCCTCATGATTACAAGGAAGGCTATGAGCACAGCGATTAATGAAAAAGATGGTGCCTCATTTGTTTCAATATCTCTTTCTATTTCCTTTAATGTGGAAAAATGGAGGGAAAAATTATTTTTCAGGGGTAATCCGAGAATATCGACCGCCTCTCCAGAAATGTTAATGTAATATGTCTTCCCGTAATCAAGTTCTAAGTATATTTTCATAATGCTGCCATTCCATTCTATATCATAGTTGCATTGCGGCACGATACTCATATTTTTTTCCACACTTTCTCTGTCCATTTCATGGGAAAAATGTATTTCTAGTATGCTATGCAAATCAACATTTTTCTCCCCATTCTCTATGCTGGTATATACAATTCGTGGATAGTTTATCGATACATTAAAAGAAAAGTTGCTTTCCATACCATTACCATATTTATCCTCCATGTATTTTGTGACTGTAATTGTATAGTTTCCTGCTTTTATTTCGAGGAATTTTATCACAAGCGTCGTATCATTATCTTCCCAGTCATGAGTATATCGAACCCATGGATTTATTTCCAGTCCTCTGTGTATGAATGTATTCATTGGTTCAGAAAACCTTATTCTTATTTCTCCAAGATACTCTCCATCGGAGGGTTCAAAGGAGACAACAGAAGGAGGCGAGGTGTCTTCAGAAGATGTCTCAAAAGAAAAGCTATATTCTTTCATTTCCTGCCCGCTGGTGCGGCGGGCATTTTTTATGGTTACAGTGTATAATGTTTCATAGGAGAGTTCATAGGGGTGGATTATTATTTCATTGCTATCGCGCCATTCAATGGTGTATTGTATCGATGGCTTTATTTCTATTCCTTTTTCAACAGATTGCTTATCCATTTCGTGAGAGAACTTTATTCTTATTGTTGCATATACGGGCACATTTCTGGCATTGTTTTCTGGATAATGCTCAACAATGTATGGAGGAGAGGTATCGACAACAAACTTCCAGCTTATTTCAGTTATCTGACCCACGTTATCCTTACCACGCAGCAGAAATTCGTATTCGCCATCCGGTAGATTCGTGTAGTTGGCAGATGTAATGCTACTCCATTCATGCCACGTCGTCTCATAACCCTTTAGCATATATGAAAAGAGAACATCGCCAAAATCATCCTCACCATACCACTTAAAACTCACGTTTCTGTAGCCAACCACACTATCTGGCTTTTCAGTGAAGTAAAGTGTTGGCGGCTCATCAGCGGCTGGTTCTGCTGCGGTGCATGCATCAACAAAATGGGCAGTGAATGGGCGATTGTTATTTGGTGGATCAGAATATCTTGTTACTCCCTGCTTATTAAAAACTGCTGCTATTGCCATGATATTATCCTTGCTTATCTCGTATCCTTTTTCCCCACCATCCCATATTACTTCTTTTCTCATTTCCTCATTTGCCTCTAAAGAAATCTCTTCATTTATTGCGTAATCGAGAAAACCAAAATGATAGGGCCTTCCTTCATTATCTTTCCATCTGGACACTGGTTCAACGATATAAATGCGGAGTGTGCCATCATATTTGTCATTGCCCGTATTCTCAACAGCAACTCTCACCTCTATCCTGTTTTCTCCGAGCCATCTTAAAGAAAGGGAAAGCCTTATTTTTGCTCTCTCCCTCTCAAGACAGCTTTCTATGGCATTTTCAAAATTTTCCTTCGCCTGTTTCCCAAAAACCACTTCATAGCCACCATCGAAAAAAGTTGTTGGATAACCATAGAGATTGTAATGGGTAGCTCTTTCAGCAGCAAGATCATTTTTATCTGCAACCATAGCAACATAATAAAATGGGTAGTCGCCAGAGGCATAAATTTCATGGAGTATATCTGCTACGGCGGGGCAAGCATGACATGTTGTTGAGGTAAGCTCTTCAGCAAAAACCGCTCCTTTCGCCTCTGATGCAATAAAAAATAGAATTGGAATAAGGAAAAGGGTTGCAAGATACTTTTTCATATCAGGGCAATTATTTTCTGGATTTAACCTTTACTAACAAAGCAACCGCAACTATTGCTGAAACCACTGCCATCATTTCAAATCCGGGTGTCTTCCCTTCTTTCTTCACTTCAATTTCTTTTTCCATGTAAATTTTACTTCCATTTACATTTATTGTAACATTCACTTCTATCTTGCCCTCCTTAACCTGTTCTCCATCGATAACATATTTCCATAGATTATCGCTGACTTTTTCCATCGTAGCCGGGAAACATGCATCACCTATGCAGTACTGTATTGCCACGCTGCTCACATTTCCATCAATTTCTGCATATACAGTGATGTCATCTCCCGGCTTTGGCTCAGCTGGCTCCCAGTACACATTTTTTATCTCTGCTGCATATGAAAAGGAAAACATAAAAATAATGAAGAGGGGGAGAAATCTTTTCATATTCTCACCTTGTAGAGGGTTATTCCATCTGTATATTCATTCCACTCCGCGTCATATCCTCTGACATAAAGCTCTATAAAGCCCTCATCTCTTATTTCTGTATCATCAAAGTCGGTATTCCATTCCCATTCAAATGGCGGCGAAGTATCAACATGCACTATTTCCCTCCCACAATTGCAGGCAAGCTGCAGCATGAACTCCACCCGCTTTATTTTATCATCTGCTTTCACCTTTACAGTTATATCGCCTATGACTATTTGCCCCAAAATTGGCATTACTTTTATGCCAAATATGTATATGCCAAATCTCGGCTTGGAAATTCTGAAATCGCTGGCAAGTGGCAAATTCAGTGGCATTTTCACCTGCAGAGTAGCTGGCTCACTTGTTGCTCCATGCTCATCTGTTGCTGTAACTTTTACGACATATGTACCCTTCTCCTCCCATGTATGACTTGCCTGAACACTCTCGCCCGAATTCACCATATCTGTGCAGAATTCATTTCCATCTCCCCAGTCAAAGCAGTAGTATATTTTATCTCCATCTGGGTCTGTTGATGTTGCTGTATAAGTATAGCTCTTCCCTGCCTCTCCTTCTGTAGGCCCTTGTAGCGTTGGCTTCGATGGAGGATTATTATTATTTGCCTCAATACTTGCTGGCAGAGTTATTGCCAGCATAATCGCAATAAATATGGGCAACATCTTCTTCATTTATAACCACCAATTCCGAAAAAGGTTCATCCTATTAAAA
>CAZTDS010000068.1:0-7470 GCA_964612535.1 uncultured Thermoplasmatales archaeon | reverse complement strand
GATATGGCACGCATGTTTTATCTTCGGAAATCATAGGCATGGTTCCATTAGATGCTATCGTTGATGTTGCTTCCTTTTATCTCCAGCTCGATGATTTCGACAGCAAACAAATCATAGAAAAGCGCCTTCTGGAGGAATTCCTATGATGGAAAAAAGCGTAAAAGAGTTTTTAGAAAAAGTGGCTGAAAAAACACCCACGCCAGGAGGAGGAAGCATCTCCGCTCTGGCAGTAGCGATGGCATGTAGCTTGGCGGAGATGGTCTGCAATCTCACCATTGGAAAGAAAAAATATGCGGATGTTGAGGAAGAAATGAAAAAGCTGGCGGAGAAAATGAGGCAGAAAAGGCAGGAATTTCTAAAGCTTGTTGAAGAAGATGCAAAAGCATTTGATGAGGTGATGAAAGCATATAAGGAGGGAGGAGATGAGCAGGAAGCTTTGAAAAAGGCTGCTAAAGTGCCCTATGAAACTGCTTCAAATTGTCTGTCAATTATGGATGATATATTTGTCATTGCAAAAGATGGAAATAAAAATTCCATAACAGATGCAGGAGTAGCAGGATATATGGCTCATGCGGGCTTTAATTCAGCATTGCTAAATGTGAAAATTAATCTAAAATACATTGAAGATGATAATTTCAAAAAAGAGATGGAAGAAAACATGGAAAAAATGATAAAAGAAATGGATGAAAAGCTGGCAAAGATTAAAGAAGTTGTTGAAGAATATCTTTAATCTCTTCCTTTACTTTTTCTCTATTTTCCTGAGTTAAATAAAATAATTTTACATCCTGCCTTCTTTTTATTTTATCTGTATATGGATTTGGAGCAAGTAAAATTGTTGCAATCGTAATTTTATCACTGTTTAAAGCAGAATTTACAGCTTCTTTGAAACGAGGAGAAAAGAGCTCCATTTTTCCTATTTCATCTATAACAATAACATCTTTTTCTTCCAAAGCTCTCCAGATCGACTCCACACCCACTTTTTCCAGCCCTTCCAAATTCACTCCATATTTTGAAACCCTGTAAGGGCTTTTTATATCCACATGTGCCAGTATGCTCTCCTCTCCATCTAATGTTATAATTTTAAATCCAACTCTTCTCCCTCCTATCCTCATTTCCTGCGTGTAAAAACCACCTGCATCCAAATCAAGTTCTTCTATCAATTTTTTTATCAATGTTGTTTTGCCCACGCCCGGTTTGCCTGTAATAAGGATGTTGTTCATGATGGTAAAAGCGGGATGTTAAGTAATTTTTATCTCTCAAATCTCTGTAAGTCGAGATTACTCCACTCATCTCTATCCATGAAACCGTGGCTTCCATCTGAATAATCTACTATTTTAAATGTATATCTGTAATTCATGCAGCTCTTGTAATTCCACGATAGCCAATAAAGAAGCTGCCAAGGAAATACCCTTAAATGGGGTAATCCAAGTTGATGTCCCAATTCATGCATATATGCACCACCATGGGCGATAATCATTGCATTGCGCCAAGGTCTCCATTTCTGGATGTATGCACTACATACAGCAAATGCATCCCTTTTAAAGTTAAATCCAGCAACGCCCCTTCCAAAATCCCTGAAATTATGGATTATTATTGCATAGTGAAATATTCCTTTTCTTGGATTGTCCTCGTGATTATGAAGGAAATATTTATCGTATATGTCTCTAAGCTTGCTCCATGTTAAATCCTCATACGGAATTATTTCGCTCCCTCCCATCATTCCATTATCCACGAGAAGCATTATATTATGCTTTGTAAAGGCAGAATATTGGAGTTGCAGAGATTCATCAGGCATTATAGGTGTTATACCATTGTGTTCCTCCATGTAATCATTCTCTATATAAATGTCCTGTCTGAAGGGATCGGCAAACCACTGAGCCATCATATACTCCTCAACATTTTGCAATCCATCGGCATCTACATCAAGTTTTGAATGCTCTTCTGCTTTAAAAGGATCATAGCCCCATTTATCCTCCCACTCTATTGGCACACCATCATTATCATAATCAATACCGCTATCATTCTCCCTTGGATCAGTTCCATATATGTTTGTTTCCTCCCAGTAAGTTAAGCCATCTCCATCATAATCATTCTGAATAATATCAAACCATATCTCACAATCATTTTCCTCATAATCTCCATCCTCATGCCCTCCAGCATGTCCATAACCGCTTTCATCGCCCCGCCAGTCATCGCCATACCACTCGCCCCTCTTTACATCATACGTTATATGCAAAGCTTTTCCATTTTTGCTTACATCTGCCTCCACACCATTTTTCATAACTTCTATGGTGATGGCAATATTTTCTTCATCATCTGGAATATCAAAAGAGTGTTTTCCAAAATTTAAGATATCGTAGCCTGTCTGCATTTCGCTTTCCCAGGTCTCTACATTTACCGTAATTTTAACTACAAACGATGGTTTTTCGGCGAGATCAACATCTATGCTCCTTATTCTTTTTACAACAACATTGATTGAGAGGTCAACGAGCGGATCCAAATCATCATCGAACCCGTATATTAAAGGGCTTGAAGGCATCATTAAAAGCACCATGCCAATAAAGCCAACCACAAATTTTTTCATATATGGAATAAAAAACTGGGCTTATATTGTTTTTGTATGACTGGAAGAAACTTATAAAAATGTAACCAATTTTATACTCATGAAAAAGTTGCTGTATATAGGTATAGCCATTCTCCTGATTTTTCCACCTGTCTCGCTATCTAATGATGAAAAAATAATAAAAGAAATTTTCATCACTTCAGAACCAGAAATTGTAGAACGAGATGGCAGCCTCCAAATTTTAATGAACAACGCTTCCTACATCAGACAGGAAAATAAGCCAGTAATACCCTTTTATACCAAGGTATATACTCTTCCTTTCGCCTCTCAAGCAAAAGTAATTTGTAAAGTAGGAGATATAAAAGAGATAAACATATCGGGAGAACCTTTCAAAGGAAGAGGTTTTTTCCATTGCGGGGCATCGAATAAAGCAGTTTTCAGCCAGCATGAAAATGAATGGAAATGGTATGCATGGCGTATGGCAGCAGGAATTCAAAATGGAAAAAGAGTAAATTATCTTGTAATTACATTCTATCCAGTTAAATATGAAGAAGGAAAAATCCTGTGGGCAGAAAAATATGAAATAGAGATAAAGTATTGGGGCGGGCGCAACCTTGCAGATGGCTACGACTTGCTTATAGTATGTCCATGGGAATATAAATTTGCTATGAAAAGGCTCGCAGAATATAAGGAGGGGAGGGGAATAAAAAGCATTGTTGTAAGCTTGAATGAAATATATGGCGGAAAGTATTTTGCAGCAGAAGGAAGAGATGATGCAGAGAAGATAAAATACTTCATTAAAAATGCCATCGAGGAGTGGGGAATAAAATATGTTCTGCTCGTTGGAGATATATTTCGCCTCCCTTCTCGCAAAGTATATGCGTATGAAGGTAGTGAAAATTATTTCCTGAGCGATTTGTATTATGCCGATGTATTCAATGCCGATGGAAGTTTTTCATCTTGGGATACAAATGATAATGGTTTTTATGGAGAATATAATCACTCTGGCAATAAGGATATCATTGATTTGTATCCGGATGTCTATGTGGGTCGCCTTCCGTGCAGAAACTTTATAGAAGCATTTTTCCTCGTTCATAAAATAATTAATTATAGGGAAATTGAGAAAGGAGCATGGTATCGTCGCTTCATAACTATTGCAGGCGATTCCTTTGATGATTCTCCATGGGGAACCGATTATATTGAGGGAGAAATTACCGTGGCGGAGTCAATAAAATATATGTCGGATTTTAACCCTATAAAAATATGGGCAAGCAATGGCAATTTAAGCAAAGAGAATATTATTAAGGAATTAAGCAAAGGAGCTGGTTTTGTTGAGTTCGAAGGACATGGAAATTATCTGAGCTGGGCAACACATCCTGTGCATGATTATGACACATGGATAGGGATAAGTGTTTCAGACATGCCGCAAATAAAAAATTATGGAAAACCCTTTGTTGCTATAATAGGTGGATGTCACTGCAGCCAGATTGGAATGATATATGAATGTTTTGCCTACCGCCTCCTCCGCAAGCCTGGCGGTGCCATTGCCAGCATCGGTTTCACAAGCCTTTCGTGGGGGGCGGATGATGATGTAAATGGCAATGGAAAGCCAGATATAATAGAATATGCGAGCGGATACATAGATTTGCTCTTTTTCAAGCATTATAGTATTGGCGAGAGAGTCCTTGGCAATATATGGGGGGATGCGATAACGGAATATCTTAATACCTCTCCAGTTGAATGGAATGATGCTTTTCTGGATATATGGGATGCAAAGACAGTGGAATCATGGCTCCTCATTGGAGATCCAAGCCTGATGTTAGAATAGTAGGCATTGATTTGGCGGCGCTGCCGAAAAATCCAACCGGCATATGCATTGTTAGGGCGAAAAATACGGAACTTTTCACCCTTCATGAAGATGATGAAATACTCGCAGTCATAAGAACAGAAAAACCACAAATTGTGGCGATAGATGCTCCTCTGATGGATGAAGTAAGAGTAAGAGAGGCGGATAGGCAATTAAAGAAATACGGAGCGATGCCTCCCACAATGCCATCAATGAGGAAGCTTGTAGAAAGGGCAAGACAGCTGGTGGAAAAAATTAATTGCCCTGTTATAGAAGTATTTCCCACAGCGACAGCTAAAATTCTTGGAGTATATAGCAAAAACTGGAGGGAAATGGCTGAAAAACTCCGCATTAAAGCAAGGAGCAAGCACGAGCTTGATGCCTATCTGGCCGCATATACCGCATATCTCTATTTGCATGGAAGGGCGAGAGAAGTTGGGGAAAAAGAAAAGATTGTGATTCCAAAAGAAAGCCAGCATCATAAAGGTTTTTAGAGTGTCTTGCAATTATATTTGTGGATAAGTTACCGCTCGACTGCTCACTTGACAAATTGCTTGAAGGAGGAATAGAGGCAGGAATAATAACGGAGATATATGGTGAGGGAGGGACAGGGAAAACAAATATATGTATTCAGGCAGCAAAAAAATGTATCGAAAATGGTAAAAGAGTTGTTTATATAGATACAGAGGGCATATCAAAGGAGCGTCTCCTGCAAGTTTTCAAGGATAAAAAGAAACTCGAAAAGATTCTTTTCTTCTTCCCGTTTTCGTTGAAGGAACAGGAAGAAATGGTGGAAAAGGCAATCAAAATAGATGCGGGTATCACCATTCTTGATAGCGCCAATTTATTTTACCGCCTTGAGATGAATGAAGATGAGGCAAGAGCAACTCGTTCCCTCACAAAGCAACTTGTAACCCTCCAGATAGAGGCAAGGAAGAAGAACATTCCTGTAATAATAACCAGCCAGGTGTATTCGGCAGGAGATGACATAAAGCCGTTTGCTGGCAGGAGCATTGACCACATTGCAAAAACTATAATAAAAATTGAGAAGGCAGGAACTGAAAATGGAAGAGAAAAAAGAAAGGCAACAATAGTTAAGCATCGTAGCCTGCCAGAGGGAAAGAGCATTTACTTCTTTATAACAGAGGATGGAATAGAATAACGCTATTTCACTCCAACAATTTTGCCATTTTTCACATCTATTTTTTCAGCCGCTGGCTTCGCTGGCAATCCGGGCATTGTAGTTATCTTTCCAGTTATTGGCACAAGAAATCCCGCTCCAGCTGAAATGCGAATTTCTTTTATCGTTATTTTGAAATTTTTGGGTCTCCCTCTTTTGGAGGGATCATCAGTTAGGCTATACGGTGTTTTTGCCATGCATATTGGAAGGTTTGTGAGTGCAAGCTTTTTTATTATGCGAATGTCATCTTCTGCTGTCACGCTATATACAACTCTCCCTGCTCCATATATTTTTTTGGCTATTGTCTCTATTTTTTCCTTGACATCCATATCCAAATCATATAAAAAGCGAAAGCGGGGCTTACGGTTGTATATGGTATCGATTATCTTTCCAGCAAGTTCTATGCCGCCCTCTCCTCCCTGAGTATATACGTCGGCGACGGCAAATGGAATGTCATGTTGCTCCGCAAATTTTTCAACTATATCTATTTCCTCATCTCTATCTCCAGAAAACCTATTCAAAGCTATTACGAGAGGCAATCCAAAAATCTGTATGTTCTCGATATGCTTTTCAAGATTTTCCAGCCCTTTTTTCAAAGCTCTTATGCTTTTTCTTCCCTTTTTTATGTCTTCCAGCGACATTCCTCCATGCCACTTTAAGGCACGGAGAGAGACAACGAGAACAACAATATCTGGCTTTATGCCATGCCGACAAACAATATTAAAAAACTTTTCTGCCCCCAGATCAGTGCCAAAGCCAGCTTCTGTAACAAAATAATCAGCAAGTTTAAGACCGAGTTTTGCAGCGATTAAGCTACTCGTCCCATGAGCTATGTTGGCAAATGGCCCACCATGAACAAAAGCGGGCACACCTTCCGTCGTTTGAACTAAATTAGGCATGATAGCATCTTTCAGCAGCGCTGCCATCGCTCCAACAGCATTTAATTGCTTCGCCGTTATAGGCTCCTCATCGTAGGAATAGGCAACTATTATCCTTGAAAGTTTTTCCTTGAGTTCTTCCATATTTTCGCTCAAACACAGAATGGCCATTATCTCGCTTGCCGCCGTTATGGAAAACCTGTCTTGGCGAGGCACACCATCTTTCGGGCCACCCAGCCCCACAACAACATTTCTAAGGCTTCTATCGTTCATATCCAATACACGTGGCCATACGATGTAGCGGGGGTCAATATGAAATTTATCTCCGTGAAAAATATGATTATCGAGAAGAGCGGAAAGGAGATTATGGGCTGTTGTTATCGCGTGCATATCTCCTGTAAAATGCAAATTTATATCCTCTGCTGGCAACACTTGGCTTTTCCCTCCGCCTGTTCCTCCTCCTTTTATCCCCATTACAGGGCCAATGCTCGGCTCCCTTATAGCCAGGCACACTCTTTTGCCGAGTTTTGCCAGAGCCTGCGCTAAGCCAATGGTTATGGTTGTTTTTCCCTCTCCTTCAAAAGTTGGATTTATTGTTGTTACCAAAATGAGTTTCCCGTTTCTTTTTTTCCTTATTCTGTCAAAAATATCCAGTTTCACCTTTGCTTTATATTTTCCATAAAGAACAAGATCATCTTCTTTTATGCCAATTTTCTGTGCCACTTCATGTATAGGAAGCATTCAAGGTAATAGATGGCATACTTATTAAATTTTATGAAAATATATGATGGCACTTCCATAACGAAGAGTCACCAGCTTTATTTTAACTTGAGAAAAGCAAGATGCCTTCTTCTATGTTGGTTTTCTTACCTCAAAATTTATGGAATGAGAACCGCTGGGATGACTGGATAAGAACTTAAGCAAAGATTAATTTTTGGCTTCATCTATTGCCAACATTCAGCTTCATAGAAGTTTTCATTCCTTGGCTAAGTTGCTGGCATCC
>CAZTDS010000067.1:0-7620 GCA_964612535.1 uncultured Thermoplasmatales archaeon | reverse complement strand
GATAGATAAAAGTAAGAACGACTGCAAAAGCAATAACAATTGTTAATTTCCTCATATTGGAAGATTGAGAAAGTGGTATATAAAAGTTGCTTTCAGGAATTTTCGCAAATTCCCAGATATTCAAAAACCCTCTAGGAATAGATAGAAGAATTGCCTTTGTTGATAAAAAGAGCGATATTCTCTCTCATTGATCCTCAAATTTTGAAAGATATCCCCTAAAAATTATAAATTCTTTTTTCATATCATGATGATGTATGTTAAAACTATTCCTGAAAAATGTTCTGGTTGTATGGTTTGTGAGATTGTGTGCTCAATGAAACACTGGAATGTTGTCAATAGATATAAATCAGGAATAAGAATAGAGAAAAAGAGTGTTATTGAGGATATACAGCATGTTTGCAGCCATGGCAATGAATGCAACTTTGAATGTATAGATGCCTGCAAATTTGATGCAATGAAGAAAAACAATGGTATTGTATATGTTGATTATGAAAACTGTGTTGGCTGCGGAGCCTGCGAAAGGGCTTGCCCGCTCAATGCTGTGTGGATTCACGAGAAAAAAGCTTATAAATGCGATTTATGCGATGGCGAGCCGGAGTGTGTGAAATATTGTTCGCAGGAGGCAATAGTTGTGGAGGTGTGAAAATGTATTGTTATGGGGGGAAAATTTTAAGTGTTGATTTGAGCACAGGAGAGGGAGTTAAAAAGACACTCGATGAAAAACTTGCATCTCGCTATTTAGGTGGGGATGGTTTTGGAGCATATTTTATGAATAAAATAGTGGATGCTAAAACAGATGCTTTCTCGCCCGATAATGCCATAATAATTGCTCCGGGTTTGCTAACCGGCACGCCAGTACCAACTGCAGGAAAAACCGCCTTCTTTTCAAAATCCGCATTGAACAATGGATGGAATGAAAGTGTTATGGGAGGAAGATTTGGCTTCGCACTCAAACAGGCAGGATATGATGTATTGATTATAAAAGGGAAGGCGGAAAAGCTTTCGTATCTTGTGATTAAAGATAATGAGGTAGCGATAAAATCTGCAGAGCATTTGAGAGGGGAAACAACAAGAAAGACGGCTGAGGAGATAGAGAAAGATGAAGGGGATGTTGTCGTCGCATCCATTGGAATAGCAGGAGAAAAACTTGTAAGATTTGCATGCGTTGATTGCGATGAGAGGCAGGCGGGCAGAGGAGGCATTGGTGCGGTTATGGGAAGCAAAAATTTGAAGGCAATAGCTGTGTATGGAAGCAATGACATAGAAGTGGCTAAGCCAGATAAAATGTATGAACTGATGGCAAAATATTATGAAATGATGATAAATCACCCATCCTTTGAAGATGATGGCAAATATGGAACAGGAGAATTTCTTGAATGGATGAACAAAGAGCGCGGAACATTTCCAACAAGAAACTGGAGAGAGGGTGTTTTTGAGGAGAGGAAGGAAATCGACCCATATTACTGGGCTCCAAGATATGCAGTTAAAAATAAAGCATGTATCCAGTGTGTAAAGCCATGTGGCAAGGCATTTGTAATGAAAAAATTCGAGGGCATGGTTGATGGCGTTGAATATGAAACTCTATACTCTCTTGGCTCAAATTGTGGAGTGGCGAGCATAGAGCATGTTGCTAAAGGTAACGAGCTGTGCGATTTATATGGCATCGATACAATTTCCACAGGGGGAGTTATTGGCTTCATAATGGATCTCTACGAAAATGGACTGATTAGCAAAGAAGAGGTGGGTGTTGATGCAAAGTTCGGTAATGGCGATGCAATGCTCGAGTTAATAGAAAAGATTGCACATCGTGAGGGCATAGGTGATGTGCTGGCTGAAGGAGTGAAAAAGGCAGCAGAAAAAATTGGTGGCGAGGCAAGCAAATATGCTGTTCATGTGCGGGGCATGGAGCCGCCAGCCTATGATGTGCGGGGCATAAAAGGCATGGCTCTCGCCTTCATGACATCTCCTCGTGGAGCGTGCCACCTTCGCTCTGGTGCATATGCTCTTGAGCTTGTGGGCAAATTCTGGAAATTTGAAGGAGTCGATAGATTCAGCAGCGATAATAAAGGCAAGGAAATAGCGGAAATGGAGAATTTCATGGCTGTATATGATACCCTTGGTGTGTGCAAATTCAGCAGAGGAATTTTCCTTCTTAACTTTGATGAAATATTGGATGCTGCAATAGGAAAGGCACTGAAGGAAGAGGAATTGCTCGTTATAGGAGAGAGAATATGCAACCTTAAACACATATTCAACATAAAAGCAGGATGGAAGAAGGAAGATGCAAGGTTGCCAGAAAAAATCCATCAGCCTATACCTGAAGGAGTTTCAAAGGGCAGTTATGTAAGCGAGGAAGAGGAAAAGAAAATGCTCTCGGACTACTTTGCAGCTCGTGGATGGGATAAAAACGGTGTGCCAACGAGAAAAAAGCTTGAAGAACTTGGTATAGAAGAGTTCATGTCATGAAATTTTTTCCCTTTCTTCTTATTTTTGTAATTGTTGCATCATCCATATCACTTGAAAGAAATGAAATCGTGACCCTTTATGATAAAAACGATGCTGCCCATTTCAAATACTATGAAAATGAGAGTCATTTAATAAACTGGTATGAATGGTGGTATGCCAATCTGAAGAATAGTGAGGAGGGAGTGATAGCATTTTTCTTCACCTTTGGAAATTTAAACACTTTCTCCCGATTGGTGGGCATATTCATATCCTATCTTAATGAAAGCGAGTGCATTGAGGCAATAATTTGCCATCCGTTTCTTCCCTTTCATCTCGACTATGAAAAATGCAATGTAAGCATAGCAGGCAACAGGTTTTATGAGGAAAATGGAAAATTCTTTATTGAATTTTCCGGCAGAAATTTGAAGATTCAAATGGAAATGGAGGCATATGGCAAGAGGTATGGAAGCGAGGCCAAAATAAAAGACTGGCAGTGGGCTGGATGGTATGTCGCCGCCCCTTATGGTGTGGGCAAAGCATGGATTGAATACAAAGGCAGGAGGAAATATATTGAAGGAGATACTTATCATGATCACAACTGGGGTTTTTCAAAAATGCATCGCTTTTCATGGGACTGGGGAGAGTTTAATGTTGCCAATAGATATGCGGTAATTTACGGTATAGCTGGAATTGATGATGAGATGAGGGGTGGAGTGCATTTTGTAAATAACAGCAGCCATGTTTTCATTCCGTATGACGAAATAAATGTTGAATATCTGGAATGGAGAAAAATTGGATGGGCTGAAAAGCCAGTGAAAATTCATTTATATGGCGGAAATAAAAGTTTGGGCATTGATTTTTATGTTGAACTGCACAGAGCATATATTTTGGGATTTAAAAATGAAGGAAAGCCGTATCTCCTCGGAAAAGCATCTGGAAAAATATGGGTAAATGGAAAAGAAATGGATTTTGAAAGTATCGGCTTTTATGAACATCACGGGTTTATTTAATCAATCCAATGCCTCAATTCTTATTTTACTGCCGTCTTCAATTTTTATTTTGTCCTCCAGTCTGGCAAAAAGGTTGGCAGGGGAAATTGCAAGTGGCTTCTCATCTTTACTCACTGGCGTAGGGCCAAGAAAAATGCATATTGCCTTTCCTTCCGGCCAGTAGGCAATGTCGCCGACTTCCATCTCTGTTTGAGCATTTTCATCATCTATTTCAATGTCCGTATAGAAATAATATTCCTCTCCCCATTTTATTGCTGTGCCTTCTATTGGCAAATTTTTTAGAATGGTGTTTGCAGTTTTCGGATTTTTATCCAAAATTTTTGCAACTGCCTGACCATCTTCACATACTATACGGATGCGAGGCATGTAAATGAAAGGCAGAGGAGGTAAAAAAGTTGTGTTCTGCCTTTCAGTTAGTTGAAAGCTGGCCTTTTATCAGAACATCAGGCTGTTTCGCTCCGCCATCTCTATGTGGGCTTTTGCATCACCAATAATATAATCACCATGCCCTGGATACAGATTCATCACATCAAGTTGCTTGAGTTTTTTTATCGATTTTATAAGTTCAAATTTATCTCCTCCCGGAAAATCTGTTCTTCCTATACCTCCATAAGCAAAAATTGTATCTCCAGAAAAGAGAGATTTGGTTTCCTCCTCATACAAACATATACTGCCTTTTGAATGTCCAGGCGTATAAATAACATGGAGTTTCGCATCTCCCAGATTAAATATTTCTCCTCCATGCAATTTTACTTTCACTTCTGCCCTGGGCTGTTCTGCACCAAAAAAGGATGCACTCCAATCTAAACCCTTCTCAAGCACTTCCGCTCCTTTCTCATGCATATAAATGTCCGCATCACATATATCCCGCAGCGCCTTTACACCTCCACAGTGATCAAAATGCTCGTGGGTAAGGATTATGCATTCAACATCTTTAGGATTTACATATTTTTGCATTTCATCAATTAAATCATTCATATAAAAGCCAGTCCCTGCATCTATCACCGCAATTTTTTCAGCCAGGATTAAATAAACATTTGACTCGAAGCCAAAGCCGAGAAGGCGGACAACATGCATACAGTAAAGTTTTTCTCCCCTATTTATATTTGATGTACATGGCAAGCAGAGAAAAAATTCTTGAAAAAATTGAGGATCTCAACGAAATGAGGGCAATGGTAAAGGAGGATTTAGAAGAGATTGAGAAAAACAGAAAGAATATGGATGAAAAGAAATATATGAAGTTAAAAACGAAATATGAAAAGAAGCTTGAAAAAATACGGAAAAAAATAAAGCAACTCGAAGAGAAACTCAAGAAAATACCAACATAACTTAATTCTTTTATATCGCTTTTCTATTATAGTTATGCCTAAATACATTGTGGTTACAGGAGGTGTTTTATCCGGGCTTGGTAAGGGAATAGTTACTTCTTCCATAGCCCTGCTTTTGAAGAGCAGAGGGCATAAAATCACGGCAATAAAAATTGATCCATATCTCAACTGCGACGCAGGTACAATGAATCCTTTTCAGCATGGTGAAGTATTTGTTCTGGAAGATGGTGGCGAAGTGGATTTGGATTTGGGCAACTATGAGCGCTTTCTTGATATAAATCTAAGCAGGGACAATAATATCACGACAGGCAAAGTTTATAAAAACGTGATTGAAAAAGAAAGGCGGGGTGACTATCTTGGCAAAACGGTGCAAATCGTTCCACACATCACAGATGAAATAAAAAGCTGGATAAGGAGGGTGGCTGAGGAAAGCGATGCTGATATATGTGTTGTTGAAATAGGAGGAACCGTTGGAGATATAGAATCGATGCCTTTTCTGGAAGCCGTAAGACAGCTCCACCTTGAGGAAGGAGGGGAAAATGTTATTTTTGTTCATACAACACTTGTACCGGTTCTCAAAGTTGTTGGTGAGCAGAAAACAAAACCCACGCAGCACAGCGTGAAAGAGCTCAGAGCAATTGGTATATCACCAGATATAATTGTTGCTCGCTCCACAGAACCGTTGAAAAAAGAGACAAAGCAAAAAATATCTCTTTTCTGTAATGTGCCAGTTAATGCCGTATTTTCATCGCCGGATGTTGAATGCATATACGAAGTTCCTCTTCTGCTTGAGGAGCAGGGATTATCAAAATACATCTCGGGAAAACTCAATCTTTCATACAGAGAGGCTGACCTGGACAAGTGGAGGAATTTTGTGAATAGAATCAAAAATGCAAGTAAGGTTGTGAATGTGGCCATGGTTGGAAAATATACGGCGCTGGGCGACTCTTATATAAGCATACTCGAAGCCTTTCGCCATGCCGGCGCCGAGTTGGATACAAAGGTGAATGTTATATGGATTGAAGCAGAAGAAATAGAAGAAGGGAAAAAAATAGAGGGTGCGGATGCCATTCTTGTGCCGGGTGGATTCGGGGAGAGAGGAGCTGAGGGAAAGATAATGGCGATAAAATATGCAAGAGAAAATAACATTCCTTTTCTGGGCATATGCTTTGGCTTTCAGCTGGCAGTCGTTGAATATGGAAGAAATGTTGTTGGCTTGGATTGCCATTCTACGGAAATAAAGCCAGATACAAAACATCCAGTTATCATGATTTTGCCAGAGCAATACGGCGTTCAACAGCTCGGCGGCACAATGAGGCTGGGAGCACAACCAGTTATTATTAAAGAAGGAACACTTGCCCACAAACTATATGGAAAAACAAAAATTTATGAAAGGCATCGCCATCGCTATGAGGTAAACCCCGAATATATAGAAATACTGGAAAAACATGGTCTTGTGTTTTCCGGTGTTGCAGAAGACAGGATAAGAATGGAAATTCTGGAGTTGCCCGAGCATCCTTATTTCATTGCTTCACAATTCCATCCAGAATTTAAATCCCGCCCACTAAAACCAGCTCCACTATTCTACGGATTCATAAAAGCTGCCGTGGAGAAAAAATATGGCGTATAAACTTGTGGTATTTGATATGGATAACACCTTACTGAACGGAAGAACAATATTTAAAATAGCGGAAGAAAAAGGATTTATGGATAAATTGATTGAGATAATAGATAGCAAGGAGGAGGCATATAGAAAGACGATAGAAATAGCAAAGTTGCTAAGATGTATGAGGGAGAAAGAATTTTTGAAAATATTCAGGAAAATACCCCTAAATAAAAATGCAGAGTATGTGGTGAAAGAGTTGAAGAAAATGGGAATGAAAATAGCGATAGTGACGGATAGCTATCAAATAGCAGCTTTAGATTTAAAGGAAAGATTAGGCATAGATTATGTATTTTCAAATGAGCTCGTGGTGGAAGATGGACATATAACAGGGGAGATAACGCTGAATAACAAGATGCTAACAAAAAAATTTGAGGAATGCAAAATCCATTCCATTTGTAAAAAAGAAGTTCTTCAGAAATTGTGTAAGCAACTTGGGATAGAAACAAAGGAAGTGATAGCGGTTGGAGATAGTGGCGTGGATATATGCATGTTGAAAGAGGCTGGATTAGGAATTGCATTTAATGCAGATTATGGGGTTAGAGAAGCTGCAGATGTCAGCATAAGTGATTTAAGCGAAATATTAAAATATGCTGCGAGGGTGTGAGACATGGATATAAAACAGGAAGAGGTTACAACACTTCATGATATTTGTGTTGATAAGGAGGAGTTAATAAAGAGTATAAGAGAGGTTGCAGTAGAGCGTCCGATTACCATCATAATGCCAATGCTTTATAGGGAGATAAAAAATAGGGCGATAAATAACATTGTTAAGGGTCTTAACAAATGTGATTATGTTGAAGATATACTTATCCCTCTATCTGCGGAAAATAAAGAAGAGTTTGAAAAAGTAAAAAGGTTTTTTTCAAAGCTTGAGACAAAACATTACGTGATCTGGTGTAATGGAAGAAAAATCACAAAGTTACTGCATGAGCTGAAGGAAGAAGGAATAAATGTACTGAAATATAAAGGCAAGGGAAGAGATGTGTGGATAGCTTTGGGCATAGCAAGCCTTCGCTCATATGCCATGGCTCTTCATGATGCTGATGTGCAAACATACAATGAACTCATTCCAGCAAAACTTCTTTTTCCCATTCTTGAGCCTGAGCTTGATTTTAAATTCAGCAAAGGTTATTATGCAAGGGTTAATTTGCAGAAAAACATTATTTATGGA
>CAZTDS010000066.1:0-7893 GCA_964612535.1 uncultured Thermoplasmatales archaeon | reverse complement strand
TTTACCGCCTCCTTCATGCTTATATGGAGGCGGGCTTTAACATGTCATCAACCTCCGTCCTTCCTTAAAATTTAAAAACACATTATTTATTCAAATATGGGGGAGAAAAAATGTTTAAGAATAGATGGTTGAAAGATAGGAGAGGTATAGAAGGGCTGCCAATGCGACTGATTATAATCTTGGTTGTGGCAATTGCGGTTTTGGCTGCAATTATGGCCATAATTAACATGATTGGAACTAATAAAAATATGACTGCGGAATGTGCGAAAATTGTATATAATGGAGAAACTTATGATGGCTTCCAAGTGCCTGTAGATGCGACCGGAAGTGAAGAAAAAACAGGTATTACGTTTACTGCATATATCTATGTATACGAATTAACTAAAGATGGACCGGGCGATCCAATAAGTGGAGCAAAGGTTTCTATATCTGGCGGGAATGGCTTTGGTTCTGGGACGACAGATGGGAGTGGGTTAGCAACAATTACAGTGTCAAATTGCATATTACCGGAGAATGCTGACGAGGTGGATTTAAAAATAGAAGTTACAAAGAGCGGATATAATAAGTTTGTAGATGAAGAGGGAATAAAAATAGTTAGAATATAATCATGAAAAAAACACTTTTTAAAGATAAAAAGGGCGTAATTGACTTGCCTATACGTTTAGTGATTACAGTGATTATCGGAGGGGCTACTCTAGGTATAGTTGTGTATTACATTTCATCAAATTGTTGGGTAAAAGAGAACTTGCAAGTAAGTTGGCATCCATCTGTGATAGTACTTAACGAAGGTGTCGATACCTATTCATTAGAAATAGTTGTAAAAGATGAAAAAGGCAATCCAATTCAAAATGCATTTGTTACTATTACGGGATTGGGTTATTCTTCAGGGAAAACTGATAACAATGGTAAAACTACCTTAGATATGACTATAGAATTGCCAGAGTATAGAGATGAAGGATATCTTGATTTGGAAGTCAGAGCAAAAGGTTGTTATAAAAAGTTCCATCAGGAAAACGCGATAAAGGTTATAAGGGGTTAAAATGGTAAAAATTGGAAAAGATAAAAAGGAAAGAAAAGAGCAAGAGCATAAACAACGGCAAGTAAATGTTGAAGATTGGCTGCAAAGACTACAACAGAGAATAGAAAGCATAGAGAAAAGACTCGATGCCGTTGAAAGAAGACTCTCAAACGAAGCTTTTACAGGAGCAAAGTTTGGAGGAACAACCGAAGAAGAGAAAAAATCTTCAGCCAAATTGAAGGAGGTTGTTGAAAATCTCAAGAAAGAAATAGATTCTCTTAGAAAGAATATTGAGGCGGTGCAAAGGAATGGAGCACCAGCTAATGTAAGTGGAGAAAATGCGGAAAAACCTGTAACAATTTCCATAAAAAGAGGGCCAGATTATTCTAAGGAATTAGCCAGTATAGAGAGAAGATTAGAAAAACTAGAGAAAAGTAGAAAAAACACACCAACTGTAAAAGTAGGGAAAATAGAAGTGCCTATTGAAATAACAGGCATAATCGGCGGCTTGCTAGCCTTTCTCATTGCCGCCTTACTATTTGCAGGATACAAAAATCTGGTTGTCTCTCCTCCTTTTGTTATATTTATCGGGATTGTGCTGATGGTTGCTACAGCCCTTAAAACATACTTTATAAATGCTTCAAAAAGATGAAGTTTCTAAAAAATAATTATGGAGTATTTGAGTTGCCTGTGCAATATATGGTGGCAATAGTAGTTGCAGCAATGGCTATTTTTCTACTTAGCAGCACTATATACAATCTTTGGAGAGATCATGAGATAAAAATGGCAATGAAGGAAGTAAGGAAAATAATTGATGAAGCCGAGGAGATGATGGCTGCGGCGGCGGAAGGAACAAAAACTACCATGGACATCAATTTGCCCGATAGCGTGGACAAAGTGATTTTGGGTTCAAATGATGAAAAACTCAAGAATCGCTGTTGCTTGATTATGAAGTGGGGCACAAACAAAACTTTTTTCACTCAAAATGCAAGATTTTCACATACCGTTTTGTATGGAGGGAAACAAACCATCATACTCGAGCTTGTTACAGCAGAGGGGGGAAATTATGTTAAAATTTATAAGATGTGATAAAAGAGGAGATATATCATGGCTTATGAGTCAAATTGCCCTCTTGATAGCTGTCGGTATATTATTGGCATCAATCTCAAGTTTAGCATTCTATAGTGATTGGCAAAAGAAAGCAGAGATTAATGTTATAGCTACGGAGATTGTAAAAACCATTAATGCAGTTGAGGTGAAGGATTATCCGGGACAAATAAAATATATGTTGCCAGATAAAAATTATGACTATGAGGTATTTCTATCCACGGATTATATTATTGTAAAAAGATATGATGGAAGAATAAGTAAGGAGATTGTGGCGATGAAAGAACTACATACGCGCCCTTGGATTAATCCTCCTATGAGCGGAGGAAAGGGGGCGGATGGAATATACAATTATTTTGGAAGTATATATGGCATACGTCATAATGGGGCGAGTCCGGATTCCAAATTGCCAGCTGGTGTGCTTGAAGGAGAAATGGAAATAATGGCAAATGAATTGGCGAAAAATCCGTTTAAAGTCGATTGCGAGAAGCCGCTCTATATTGAAAAAATTTTTATATTTGTGGAGGGAGGAAATGAAAAATCGCTTGTTATTATTTATCAATGATAGGAAGGGCATATCAGAAGAATTTACATCTCTTCCTGCATTGGCTGTAGTTATGATTGGATTTGCACTTTTCTTTACTATGATGGCAGGGGTTTATTATCAGCACAATGAGCGGGTAAAAAGTTTAGATAACTATGAAACGGCAAATTTTGTTTTGGAAAAATTAACTTCGACAAATGGCTTGCTGGCAGAAAAAGGAATAATTGTAGGAGGGGTTATTGATAAGGAAAAATTTGAAATTGATGGGAGTAAGCAACACGTTATCAAGACAATGATAGAGGAAAGTGGAATTGTTGGAATAGAATTTGGATTTAAATTGGTGTATTGGGAAAAGGGCGAGAAGCAGCCACCGATAGAATGGACAAATATCCCTGATAATGTTGATAAGGCGGCGGCATCGAAACAGGTTGCCGTACGGCTTAATGATGCTGAAATAGTGCCTGGAGTACTTACTGTTATTATTTGGGAGGTTGATTGAATGATCATAAAGAATAAAATGGGAATCTCTGTAATGCAGGATGCAATTATATTTTGTATTATGGTATCAATATCGGCTGCTATTTTGTTACCTACTCTTTTGGGGGGTGTTATGAAAGAAGCACATTCTGAAAAAGAATTAGAGGAACGAGTAAATGAGGAATTATTCTCCTTTCTCATCACAAGGAAAGATGAATTTAACTATCAGGTTGGAGAAGCCGTTTTAAGCATCTTAGGTGAACAGATAACATCCTCTTTCATATACGACTCAATTGATCCTTTAATCTCTACCAATTATTTAATCCATCAATCTTTTGCAAATCTAATAGCAGATTGCCTTGCTTGCCAACTAAGTATATTTGGCTACACCATTAATCCAATAGCTACAGCATATAAAGAATCTTTAAGAGAGGAAATAAAAGAATTTTTTGATGAGAGATTCGGTAAAAGAATTATGTATAATTTAACCGCGGAATGGCAACCTGTTTATCTGGCACCAATAGGAAGCAAATTATGTGTTGGATATCATCCTCCAGAAGAAAAATTTACATCAGAGGCTACAATTATAATGCCCTTCTCTTTACATGAAAAACTCTTAACAAAAAGCCAGTTATATGAGGTCTTCCAAGAAAATTTGATACATATTGAGGAAAATGTTACGGCTTATAAGAACAACGTATATTCAAAAGCCGAGGCTCTACAGAATATATCTAATGAACTCGTCTATATGTGCAGAGAATTTCTTATAGGTTCTGACAAAGATTTTACCAGTGTTGCCAACCTCACCATCCTTTATTGTTTTAATGATGCAAGCTTTAATGCTACCTCAGCAGATATTTTCAATAATTTTTTGAAAGAAATAACGGGAGAGAATATCTTTTTGAAAAATTGTATAGATGTTTTTAATGATTCTCTGGATAAATTCTATGATGTTCTCATAGCATATGATGCATCTATTGCTGATCAATATTATGAGGATATTGATAATGCTGGAAATATTGAGGAAAAAATATATGCTTTGCAGAATTGCACATGGAAAATAATACAAAAAGAAATTTTCGAGAAAAATGCATATCAGCATTACATAGAGGAGGAGGCGCAGGAACTGCTCTCCAGTTTTAACATTCAAAAGGATGCAATAGATTTCATCTATAGTTTTTGCAATCTTTATCGTGCAAGAATTAGTTTGCAGATATGGAGGGCATAAAATGGGATTTATTAAAGATAGGAAGGGAAGGGTGCCATTTGCTGTGGTTGGCGTAATTCTGATTTTTGGAAGCATTGTTACCTCAACAGTTATAAATTCTTTAGAAAAAGAGTATGCGAAGGGGATTTCATATGCGTTGCCATCAGAAAAAGAAAAATATTTTATATGGTATGTGGAAGCCGATTTAGCAAAGGCATTGGATAAAGCAGCAAGAAAGGCACTCAAAGAAATAGGGAAAACACCTGTAACAGATGCATCAAGTTGCCAAGTGGAAAACTTCAAAAGGGCAGATAACATAGAGCCTGCTTTAAATGCGCAAGATAAAAATGAGTTAGCAACCACCGTTAATATAAATAGGGCAAGATATCATGCTTTAAAATCTCTAAAGAATTATGTATTGCTGAATTTTTACGATGATTCATTCCAAATAGGAGGATACATTATAAATGTGAAAAAAATTGTAGATAAAAATGTGGAAATTGTAGTTCCACAAAATGATTTTCTCAATATTGAAGTGGATATAATCACGATGAATATAGAGGATAGAGCGAACCATCCTCTGGGTGGTATGGAAAGTAGTTACCATGCCTATATGAAAATGGGGTTGCCAGTGGAAATTGAAGTTAAAAATGCATCTACAGGAAAAGTTGTTTTTGTAAATAAAACAAAAATAAACACGCTCATCATGAATAGATTTTTGCTTTTGGAACACATGACAAGAGATTTTGAAGATAATTTGCAAACCTTTGGTAATTTGGGTATAGAGGCCTTGGCATCAATAATGCTCCTTACATGGACTCGCGGCTATCTACAATGGGCTACTTCATTTAGTGGTAAGACGATGCCTGCAAATATAATAAGCAACCAGTGGGTTGCAATTGCAACAACAGGTGCTATATTGCTTGAAGAGGGTTTTGTTTTTAATGCTGCCGATCCTCTCGGTCCTTTATATGTTGGATATGAAACGGCGGATGCAATATTTTTTGATATTACAGGAGAACATTTGGATAGCATACAAGAAATGTTCAAGGCAGGGAAAGATTTGACAGAGTATATTGTAACAAATCTTAAAAGCATTAATGGGGTAGCGGAAAAAATTATAGGATATATAAAGGAGGGGAAGGAAGATTTGCCATGTTCAGAGAATGCTATTGAAGATTTTCAGAAAGCATTATCAAATAGAAACTGGCAAGTAATAGAAACATCTGTTAGCATAGAAGAATTGGCGGAGGATGAACTTGTTAAAATAATGAATGATATAGATGACAGAATAAGAGATGTTTATAAGGCAGATGTATTTATTGAAACAACAAGGAATAAAATTAAAGATAATAGGGAAAAAATAGAAGATGAAATAAGACAGCTACAGGAATTTTATGAAAATAATGCTAAAAAAGATATGGAAGATGAGGCAAAAGCTAAGGCAGAAGATTCCTCAACTCTTAGTGGCACTGTTTACGCTGTTTCTTGCGATTTAAATTCTGCTTATACTGTAAATGAAAGAGTAGAGGAAGGTAGCTGGAGTTTAATAAAGAAGGATACATATCTTTTAGAGAGCGGAGGGCTTGATTATTCCAATGCTGATAGAGTAATTTTGGATGAGGAAAAGTGGCATGTTAACAGGACGAGAGAACTTGATTTTAGATGGGATACAAAAGCGGAATGGACTGTAACTGTAAGCAATGGAACTGATAGCCAAACAATTAGTGTAACCACTCAGGAAACACATACTGAAACAAAGACAGAATGGAGCGAGGAAAATGTTATCGTAAAGTTTATTTCCGATTTATATGCATATGGAGATGGAGATATTGGAAAAAATGATATTGTGGAACCTTTCCATCAGAAAGAGAACGTAATTATATATCAAGGAGAGGAAAATAACGGAGACGCTGTTTTAGATGATTCAAATCTTGGAAAACTTGATGATGTTATTAGCATATTGGAGATGTATAAAGGGGAGAAGTATATAAGTTGGCCCACAGACAATCCATTTTCTCAAACACAAATAGAAGTTTTTGAAGGAAATATCGATAAAGATTATAGAATGACGGTTGTTACCGGTATGGAAGAAGGAGAGAGATGCTTCCCTGGAGAAGTTATTAAAATCGCTACCCAGACATTGCAAAATTTAAAAAATAATATAGTAAATAAGGTTGTTGTTCCACAAGAATTTAACGCAAGTGACCCAATAATAGATCCGGGAGCTTTTCTATCTGAAACAATAGGTGAGCTTAAAAAAGAATTTGAAAAAAATAAAGATGTTTTTATTGCCCAATCTCGTTATATGGAAGATGGAAAGTATATCTCTGCTGCAGCCAAGGTAATATGTCTTCTGAGAAAAGATTATGTGGAAAATATTAGCCAGAAATTGGAAAATGAGAAGAATGATGCAAGAAATAAAATTGAGGAGGCTTATGAAAAAGCAAATGAGACCCAGTTGAAAAGGGATGAAGCGAAAGAATTGAAAGGGAAAGTTAGGAATAGAACATATTCCGATAATGTAGAGGATGCAGAAAATGCTAAAGAGATGCAGGACCAAGAGTTTATCACAAAGCCAAAAACAATGATGTTAAATGGTGAATGGAGGGAGAGGGTTAGCTTATGTGTTCACCAGATACCACATTTCTTAGGAGTAGATTATTATAATGAATTAAGCGAAAAGCTTGATGAAAAAAAAGAAGAGAAAAAAGACAAGGAAGAAAGCAAATTACTTGAAACTGTGGAGAATCCCGAGTTGCTAGAAGCTGTTACTCTTTCCTATAATAACATAAATATTTTTTCTCCGTTAGCGGGAATAGATAATTTGATTGATTTGGGATTCGATGCTTTAAATAAGGTAGTTTTTGATGCAATAGATGAAGGATTTAAGAAAATTGAGGAAGAATTAATAAAATTGGAGGAGGGATTGAACATAACATATGTGGATGAAGAAGGAAATGAGATAACGGAGAAATATGATGTTCTTACCAAGGAAGATATAGAGAATATAACAGATAAAATAGAAAATGTAGCCGAATTACTAATAGAAGGAGAAAAAGACGGAGGAAAAGGTATAGTGGATAGGATTAGTGAAAAGATATATAAGAAAGTAAATGAACATATATGGTTAGAAAAAGAAATTTTGTCTATGGAAGAAATAAACGAAACAATAAACAGAGTGCTAAAGGGAAATTATCGAGAGAAATTCGAATTGCTAAAAAATGAAAGTGATTTTAATCAACAAATTATTGAAGAACTAAATAAAAAGATAGAGGAAAAGAAAAATGCAGGAGAAATTAAAGAATGGATGGCAGAAAGTGCAAAAAATATTATAAGGAATGAAATAGAAGAAATTTATAAAAAAGCTGTAACTGAAACAATAAAGGAATTGAAAGATGAATTAAAAACGGCTTTTGAGGAGTTAAGTGAAGAATTAAGCGAAAAATTAAAAAAGAAATTAAAAGAAAAGTTGGGAAAAGAAATAATGGAGAAAATAGGAGATAAAATTATGCGGCAAATACAATCCACATGTGGAGG
>CAZTDS010000065.1:0-7958 GCA_964612535.1 uncultured Thermoplasmatales archaeon | reverse complement strand
GATGCTATTCACATTACCCATAATAATTTTCCTTATAAGAAGATTTTTAAAAATTTCATGAGATAGTGTTATTCTAAAAATATTAAAGCCCTTAAGAGGAGATAAAGATATCTGGAAAAAGCATCTGTGGGAAAGGAAATCCATGTTTTTACAGTAAGTGGCTCACTCCATTTACTCTCCATTCCATATTCATTTCTCGCCTTCACTCTCACCTCATATTTTCCTCTTTCATCCCAGGAATGGACAACACTTACAACCTCCCCTGAGGGATAAAAATCTGTCCATTCATCCACTATCTCATCTCCATCCCAATCCCATCCATATGAAATCATGCCTCCATTAGGATCAACAGCTGAAGTGGAATATTCATACTCTTTTCCCTTAATAATTCTGGTTTTCCCACTCGGTTTAGAAGGCGCTTCCGGGGCGCCAGGCGGCGCGTAGTTTGTGCTAACCAGCTCGATATCTGCATTCATTTTCTCAGTGTAGAGTTCCTCACTGTAATTAACCTTTATGAAGTTGGCAAGAGTTTCAGCAAAATAAAGAGGGAATAAATCCTCAACATTTATGAGGAAAGCGGTATAACTTCCTGCCGTCACCTTCACTTCTCTCAATCCCTCGCATTTCATATGAGCTACAGGCATATCTATTTCTATTGGGAAAAATTCCCTCAGCATATCTATTATTTCTTGGAAGAAATCTATATATTCCTGCGGGAGAAAGTTTGCGAGAGCCTGCAGAAGATTCTCCAGAAATTCGAAGATATCCTCACTTACATCTAATAAGAGTGTGCTCGAGGAGGTATTCCATTCCTTGTTTTCCATGAGGGGAAAATCGATTATCTTCCAAGGAGGTGTGAAAATTACATTCATTTCCGCAGAAAATGGAAGGGGAACGGGTGCAAGAGATATGGTTATTATTCCAGTTAGATTGAGTATCATTTCTTTTATCTCAAGATTTTTAGAAATAATGAATTTTCCTCCTATTTTCCCAAGGCTAAATTTTACAGTTACCTCCAATGCGTCTTCAATATAGATGTGTGCATTCGCATGCACATATCCGTTGAGGGAGAGTATGTAATCTCCTCCTTCTATATCTCTAACTTCAAGGGCAAGATTTGCTATCTTTCCGTCTATTTGTATGCTTCCTCCAGTTTCTTCAATGCTATAGTTTCCCTCCCCTTCATACACCCATTTATCTCCAATATTCCATTTTGGCACATTTTTTGCCAAACTCTTCTCATAAACAACTGGAAAAGGAAAACTAAATAAAACCATGATAGCAAGTAAAATGCAAAATATTCGCCGCCTCATCTATAATATTAAGATGTTGTGTATTTAAATATTTCTAGCGAGTGTGTTTTTCTTTTTAATTGCCACCATAGTCGGATAAGGCAAGAGGATTCTAAATGTTGATTTAGATATAGTGGCTTTTCATTCCTTCATCAATCTTTTTATTTCCTCTTCCATTTGCTTTTCTATTTGCTTAAATCTTTCCTCATATTCATCATTAGGTGTGGTGGCCATTCTGGCTATAGCCTCTTTTGCCTTCAGATTTTTAAGTTTCTCAAAATCAACTCCTTTTTCCACCGCTTCCCTCATTAAATGATAGAATTTTAGCATTATTCGAAGCATTTCATATTGTTTTTTGTATGGGCAATAGGTATCGATTTCATGATATGCATTCTGCTGCAAGAAATCTTCTCTTATGATGCGCGCTCCCTCCAGCACCACTCTATCCAGAGGTGGCAGAGCATCTGGACCCACAAGCCTTATTATTTCCTGCAACTCATCCTCTTTTTGCAGCAAAGCCATTGCCTCATTACGCAATTCAAGCCAGTCCTTGCCAACATTCTCCTCCCACCATTCCTTTACTCTATCAAGATACAAAGAATAGGAACGAAGCCAGTTCACTGCTGGAAAGTGGCGGCGGTCAGCCAAATCGGAATCTAAAGCCCAGAATACCTTGACAATACGAAGTGTGTTCTGAGTAACTGGTTCTGAAAAGTCACCTCCAGGAGGCGAAACAGCTCCAACTATTGAAATCGAACCCTCTCTATCTTTGCTTCCCAATACCTTCACTCTTCCTGCTCTTTCGTAAAATTCTGCAAGGCGAGATGCAAGATATGCAGGATAACCCTCCTCGCCCGGCATTTCTTCAAGCCTTCCGGAGATTTCTCTCAACGCCTCCGCCCACCTGCTCGTCGAATCTGCCATTAAAGCAACATCATAACCCATATCTCTATAATATTCAGCGAGTGTAATACCAGTATATATCGATGCCTCTCTCGCCGCCACAGGCATGTTTGATGTATTTGCTATCAAAATGGTTCTTTCCATTAGCGGATGTCCTGTTTTGGGGTCTTTAAGCTTTGGAAAATCTCGCAGCACTTCCGTCATTTCATTTCCTCTTTCCCCGCATCCAATATAGACAACAATGTCAGCATCGCTCCATCTGGCCAGCTGATGCTGCGAAACTGTTTTTCCTGTGCCGAAGCCGCCTGGAATTGCTCCTGTGCCGCCCTTAGCCATGGGGAAAAAGGTATCGAAAACTCGTTGGCCAGTGATAAGGGGAATACTTGGAGGAAGTTTCTGCTTAAATGGGCGTTGCTTTCTCACCGGCCACTTTTGCATCATTTTAATTTCCTTTCTTCCTTCCTTTGTTTTTATTATAGCCACCGTGTCCTCAACCTTGTATTTTCCTTCCTCAACACTCTCCACAACTCCCTCCTCAATTTCAGGTGGCACCAAGATGCGGTGCTCAACAATAGGCGTTTCCTTAACCACGCCAATAATATCTCCCGCCTTAACTTTCTCTTTTTCCTTAACCTTGGGTATAAACTCCCATTTCTTTCTCCTATTGAGAGCATGAACTTCTATACCTCTTGTGATGAAATCTCCTGCTTTTTCCATTATTTTTGGCAATGGACGCTGAATACCATCATAAATGGATGCGAGCAAACCAGGGCCCAGTTCAACCGCCAGGGGCATTCCAGTATTTATAACAGGCTCTCCCGGCTTCAAACCAGTGGTATCTTCATACACCTGTATTGTCGCCCTATCTTCCTTCAACTCTATAATCTCGCCCACAAGTTCTTCCTCGCCCACTTTCACCAAGTCATACATTTTTGCTCCTTTCATTCCCTTTGCTTTGACAACCGGGCCAGCAACACTAACTATTTTTCCTTTCATTTATTCCACCTCAACTCCTACAGCTCTAACAATAAGCCTTTTGATTGTATCCTCCCCCTCAACCCCCTTCTTTGAAGGAATCTCAACAATTATTGGCGCATCCTTCATGAGACGATGCTGAAAGATTTTATTCTGAAGTTTTCTCACAAATTCATATGTCATAATGAGTATCGCCACATCTCCGTCATTCACCAGTTCATCAAATTTTTCTTCTTCGCTATAACATTCCTCAACACCAGCAAGACGAAGTAATGCAAGCGTGTCCTCATCCCCTATTGCAGCTATCTTCATGCTACCACCACCACTTTCCATGCCTCCGAGGGCATCTCCTCCGCCACCGCCTTGGCTATTGCCTTTAAATTTCTTGCTTCATATTCTTTTTCCACTATAAATCTTATTCCAGGTCCAATGCCTAAAGGATTTTCATTGGCTATATCTGCCACAGCCTTAATCATGTATTTATCAAGCGCCTTTTCCAGCGCCACCACTCCTTCTTTTTCAAAATCAGTTATCGCCTGCCTCAAAAAAGGCATGTACGATGTGCCTTCAAGCATTGAGATTATCTCGGGTATGGAATCAATTTTGAGTAATTCATTAATCTGCCATTCCGAAATTTCCCATCCTCCTGATAATATACTATCCTCAATATTTTTCAGCCCGTAATATTTGCCTCGCAGAATCGTTTTTATATTTATCACATCTATAAGTGTCTTTACAAACTTATCTCTCACCTTTCTGCAGGATTTTGGAAGTTTTGCATCAAGCAAATTTTGAAGTAATTTTTTCTCTATCTCTCTTTCAATTGCCTCAATTGACATATTCTCCTCTATTTCGTAACCATATCTCTTCATTATTTCAAATAGCTCCCCTCTCTCAACATTCCTGATTTCCTCCATGAGTTTTTTTGCAACCTCGCTGAAGACAACATACTCGCCCATTTCTTTCTCCTCTATAATATCCCTTATAGCTTTCTTTATCGCCTCTCCATCCATTTTTTGCAGATATGCATCATAGAAATTTCTCACCTGCTTTGGTGAATCATTTTTCGCCATCTGTATTATTTTTATTAGAGAGGCATCAATACTTTTCTGTATTTCCGTAACACTCCCCCCATCAAGTATAAAATCTCTGCTCACAACGTTATTTTTTAAATCGTCGAGTGTTTTTGCTTCAAGCAGCCTTGCAATTTCCTTTTCATTCAGGAAAGTTGTTGGTATTGCCGAAAACTTTGCGTTTGGATAGGAAAATCTGGATAAAAGTATGAGAGAGGGCATAAATTTGGCAACTACAGCAGCTGTGGCTATAACAATTATTGCTTCAATTATCATGCTCTTCAAATAATATCTTTGCAATTGCTATTCTTATTTCCTCCTCCTTTCTTTCGAGCATGGAGTCAAATGTCAAATCCATTTCTTTGCTTCCGTCCTTGCTCTTTGCTATTATGCCTCCTATGCCTTTCTTCATTGTTTTCACTTCCACCCCCATTTTCTCTGCGATTTTTTTGTCCTCTTCTCTGGTAGCTACTATATAGAAATCCTTCATTTCCCTTTTAGCTCTCTCGATTAACTCTTCAACAATCTTCCTGTATTTTCTCCCGCCCATTTCCTGCAGCTTTTTTCTAATTTCCTCCATGCATTTCTGTATTATTTCTTCTTTGGCATTTGTTATTTCCATTCTTGCCTCTCTTTTGGCTGCTGCTATAATTTTCTCTCTCGCCCTCTTCGCCTCCTTTTCTCCTTTCGCCTCTATTTTTTTCGCTTCCTTCCTGCCCTCTTCTTTTGCCTTTTTTATTATTTCCTTCGCCTCTTTTTCTGCACTGTTTATAATTTCCTCTATCTCCTTTTCTGCCTCTCGCCTTATTGTTTCTATCAACTGCTCCAGTGACATTTTCTCAGAGTAAGCCAAGGCCAGTCATGAGGAGTATAGCCACAAGTAAGCCAAAGATGGCTATGGTTTCTGGCATCACAGTAAATATGATGCCTCTTGCTGCCACTTCTGGATTTCTTCCTACAGATGCAATACTGGCAGATGCAACCATTCCCTGATTTATGGCAGATATGCCTGTTAAGCCAACAACTGCTCCAATCCATATGGCTGCTGTGCCTATCCATGGTTGGGCTGCAAAATCCACCTTCGCGGCTCCTCCCAACAGTCCTGCGCCCATCATGAGCAGTATAGCTGTCAGCAATCCATATACTGATTGAGTCATTGGTAACACTTGCAACACAAGCAGCTTACCGAATAATTCCGGCTTTTCCGCTGTCACAGCCACTGCAGAACTTCCTGCCAATGCCAGCCCGATAGCGGATGCTATTCCTGCTATAGCCACGGCAACCATACAGCCAAGTATTATTTCCTGCTTCACCGTGCCTTCTGCATCTGCTGCCATAGCCGGTTGCATTAATACCAGCAGCATTGCTCCCACAACCAATATTCTCCATTTCGCTTTCATTTTATTTCCTCCGTATATTTTCTTTTAATCTGGAATGGCATAAATTTCTTTCCTCCACCCTCATAAAATCTGTTGAAGAACTCCACATACTGAAGGCGGAGGGCATGAATAGCTGCCCCTAAAGCCTGGATGAGGAGATTTGCAAAATGGGCAACGACGAGCAGAACGGGCATTAATATTATGCCTATATAAGGAACTATATCCGGCAACAGTTGGGCGACGACATTAAAAGCGAGGGCCATGCCAGCCGTCGCCAAACCCAAAGCAAGGAGACGGGCATAAGAAAGCCAGTCGCCAAGATAGCCAGTAATCTCAAAGAAGCCAAGTGGTCCATTATTTTTAAAGAGGGCGATTAGCCCTATGATTGTAAAAATGATTGCCATGAGCTTAAGCACGCTGCTCAAACTCCATAACTCCAGCAAAGTTTCACCGATAAGCATTCCTCCACCAATTTGCAGTAAAAACCAAGGAATCTGCTCACTCAAAACATTCTTTACATGCCCCCTTGCCAGATTTTGATATATGCCGAGGATAAAGCCCAGGTTGAGATGTATCAGACCCAGAATAAGAGCTATGGAAAGAATAAGAACTGGTTTGTGAATTGCATCTATAGGCAATTCGATACCAAAAATCTTCGTTTGATATATCATTTTCTCAACATCCCCATATATGAAGCGGGGGATGAAATCGCCAAAAAAGCTATTAAATAAAAATCCCGTAACAATATTTCCCAAGCCGAGCCATATACCAAGGAAGGACCATGTCCTTATAAATTCGCTTTCCTTAAATTTAATAAAGGCAAGTAATGAGAGAAGGAAAATTACACACCCATAGCCAGCGTCGCCAAGCATGACGGAAAAGAAAATTATGAATGCTATGCCAAGAAATATGGTGGGATTCACCTCATTATATTTTGGTAAAGCAAAAAGCTCGAGAAATGTTTCGAATGGTTTAGCCCATTTTGGGTTTTTTAAATGGATGGGTATGTTGCTATCTGGATTGCGCCTCGCCCTTCTTGTTTTCACCGCACTTCTGCCTTCTGTCACCTCCTCTACAATTTCTTTCACTTTTCCCACATTTTCAGCAAGACACCATCCTTCGATTAGATATGTATATGAGGTTTCGCCAAAATTTCTGTAGATTTCCTTGCGTTCCTTTTCAATATCTATTTCTTCCTTTATAGCAAGTAAATCAATTCTTTTATCTTTATAGATTTTTGCCAGTTGCTTCTTTATTTCCCTCTTTTCCCTCTCAGCTTTCTTTATTCTTTTTCTTATTTCGCTCAACAATTCCTTTGCCCTTCCTTTCCCCTCTACTTTTATTTCCTCGAAACCCTTCAATTTTTTCAAATCTTCTTTCTTTGAAACAGGTGCAACTATAAGAACTGCCCATTTTTCCTCTTTTTTATCCCCTATCTTTTTATAATAAAAAACTAAATCTCTCTCCCTTATAGCATCAAGGTTTGTAGATATGCCAAATTTTATTATAAGATATTTACTCTCTCCAAGCCATTCCACATTTATATCAAAAAGAGATAGGTATTCGAGCTTCTTTTCCTCTCCCTGAAAATATTCTAATTCCTCGTTTATTTCATTTATTCTTTTTTCTTTCTCTAAAACCTCATTTTCAATCTCTTTTAATATGCTCTCTGCCTCTTCTATTATTTCATGCATATCTCTTTTCCTTACCTTCTTCTTCTCCACCTTCTTGCCAATAAGATTTTTTATTCCTTTTTTCTTTGGGGCATAACCTTTCAGAATTTCTATTATTCTTCCTATCCTTAAATCATAGCTGGCAAGTATTCCTGCATCAGGATGTATTCTTCCCTCTTCTATATCTTTATGGGCAACTCTTTCTATTTCCATCAATCCGCTTTCATGAAGTGCTTTGATAACCTCATCACTATCTTTTTTATGCATAAGAATGGTTACCTTTGCCATCTCGCTTGGAAGAAGCATTTTATCCTATTAGTTCCTCAATAATTTCCTCAGCCACTTTTTCCACTTTTTCAATCTTTTTTTCTTTCATGATTTCCGCTTCTCTTTTAGCTTCTTCAATGATTTTCTCCGCTTCTTTCCTTGCTTCCTTTTCCGCCTCCTTTATTTTCTTCTCCGCCTCCTTCTTTGCCTTTTCAATTAATTTTTCTTTTTCTTTCCTTGCTTTCTCCTCTGCTTTTTTTATTATCCACTCCGCCTCCTTCTTTGCCTTTTCAATGTCTTCCATTACTTTAGCTTCCTCCTCCTTTATCTTCCTAATTTCTTCTATCATTTACGCTTCTGAAATGAAGGGATATTAAAAATGTTTTCTATTTGGAG
>CAZTDS010000064.1:0-7982 GCA_964612535.1 uncultured Thermoplasmatales archaeon | reverse complement strand
TCAGGCACCACATTATTTGCAGGCTATGCATATTCTACGAGTTTGCTCGAGCAGGACATATATATGGTTCTATCGACAGATGGAGGACAAACATTTACGCCCGCTGGCTACTGGACTGTAGAAGGTGTTGAAGACTATCCATCCTTTGATCACTGGGGAGGAAATACATATTACGGCACATTTATGCCTGACCCGAACACACCATATACATATTTAATGAGAATAAATGATATAACAGATACAGCAACTTGGGAACTCGTATATTACGACTGGTCCTCATATGGATGGTATGATATGCAGGCACCAACAATGGCATGTCATAATAGCCAAGATCCATGGGAATTTGGAGTAATCGGATTTATAGCATCTACGGACTATGAATCGGCACCATGCGTAAGCGCTCCACACATGTTCTTTGCTGATCCAACTGAACAGGGAGCAGAGGGATATGCTTATATAAGCTGGTGGTCGTATAACAACTCTGCCCACGCTACGGCAACAATAGATAAAGCCACGGATATGATTTACTGTGCCTATGACTGGTATAATGAAACATCTGCCACATACAACATTCTTGTATGGGGAAGAAGCTATGAAGATCCGCTGGAAGGAGAGAGCTGGCTTTATGAAATCCCATCAACATTCTATGCTCAATATCCAGCAATAGCCGCTCATGATGGACATGTTGTTGTGCTCTGCCAGAGCGATGAGCATATAAATCAGGATATAGCATGCTTCTATTCATCTGATGGTGGAGCAACCTGGGAGCTTTCATATGTAACAAACTCTCCAGAGGATGATCTATATCCTTCAGCAGTAGTTTCAGGGGATAAAATAATCTGTACTTTTGTGAGGAATGGAGACCTTTATTATACATACAGCGAGGATTGGGGGGCTACATGGGAAGAACCAATTAAATTAAATGATGTGGATGGAAGCGTTGCCTCCGAATGGAGAACAGCAGGCATAACAGAATCAGGTGCTGTATGGACTGATACAAGAGATGGAAATGCTGACATCTATTACAATTCCTTCCCAGTTCCAGTACTCACAGCAGAAATAACAGGAGGCTTTGGAGTTACAGTGACAGTTAGCAATGTAGGAACCGCCGCCGCCGAAAATGTTCCATGGAGCATCGAGCTTTCTGGCGGATTGATATTGATGGGGGGTAAAAAGGAGGGCACAATAACATCGCTTGCTCCCGGAGAAAGCACGACAATTAAATCTGGACTTATACTTGGCATAGGAAAGACAACAATAACTGCTACAGTTGGAGGAACCTCAATAACAGCCAGTGGCTTCCTGCTGGGCCCATTTGTGCTTGGCGTGAAATAATCTTTTCCCCTCTTTTACTATTTATTTTTTCTATTTTCCGTATAGTAGAGCATCAATAAGTACAGCTATTACTCCGGTTAAAAAGACCATGTCGAGAATGGCTGCCCCACCTATGCTTGCTATTGTTGCTGGAGATGTTTTTATTTGAAGAAGTTCCTTAAGATGGAGTAAATCGGCTCCTATCAGCACTCCCATTGTGCCTGAGGAATATGCTATTGATGCTGCCTTCTTTTTATTTTTTAATGAGGCAATTATTGAATAAAGGCTTGCTACAATTGGAGGGATGAGCCAGTTAGGGAAAGAAGAAACTACACCCTCCGGTGTGACACTCGTAATTTTATATGCAAAATATGCAACAATTATCATACCCACCACACTTCTCCCCGCCACCTTCCTTGAAAGCATGAGATATATGCTTATGAGCATGGGTATCAAAGCACCACCAACATTTATTGCAAGAATCCATCCATTGTATTTTACAAGCGGTAAATTAACCCATCCAAAAATTATGCAACTGAAAACTATGAGGCTTGCTTCCCAGCTTTTGAATCCCACTTCCTCAAATGCGGATGATATTAAAATGTAAAATACGTAGAATATTAAGGCAAATATTAAGAGAGTAAGTAGGGGAAGCATCGAAAGTTAATACTCTTCAAATATTTTAATTAATTCATTTAAATCGGGTTCTTTAATAACAAAATCAGCATGCTTGCTTAAATCATCTCTGGCATTAAATGCGATTTTTATACCGGCATTTTGGAACATACCCAAATCATATTTTGTATCCCCAACGACAATAACATCTTTTGCCTTTACATCCAATTTTTTCATGAGGTTTTTTAGAATAACATCTTTTCTTTTAATTGGCACCCTAAGTATTCCTTTCCATGGCATTTCGCCCCTAAATTCTATCCCATTTGCAAAAACATAATCAATTCCATATTCTGCTATTCTTCTTGCCAGAATATCAATACCACCCGATATTATGGCAGTTTTCCCTATTTTACTGAAAAATTTAACGCAATTCTCTGCCCCTTTTGTAAGAGGAACATGTTGCAATATCCTGATTATATCTTTTTTTCTCACCCCTTTCTCTCTCCATCTTTTTATATCCTCATTGATAAATTCTTCATCATCGATTTCGTTATCCAAATATTTTTTAACTAAGTCAGAGTTATCTATTCCAAATTTTTTATGAATCAGTTTCCATGAACTCCTTTCTTCAATGAACACACCATCCATGTCGAACACAGTAAGCATTGAATTGCATATAGTTTTTAAATTTAAATTATATACATAGTTGAAATGAGTTTAATACCGAAAATCGGCATAACGGGGATGTCCAGAGTTGGGAAAACTGAAGGATTGGTGAGAGTTATAAAACGATTAGAAAATACATACAGTTTTGGAGGAATGGTAACAGTTGGAATAGAAGAAAATGGAAAGAGAGTGGGTTTTAAAATCGTTGACTGGATGACAAAGGAAGAAAGAATGTTCGCTCACATAAATCTTGATACAGCATACAGGGTGGGGAAATACAAACTGGATATTAAAGTACTTGATGAATTTGGAGTTCCTGCAATACAGAAGGCAATGGAGGCCGAGGAGATTGATATTGTTGTGATAGATGAAGTAGGAAAACTTACTCTTGAAAGCAAAAAATTTAGGGAGACGGTTAAAGAAGCTTTAGATCGCGAAAAACCCGTTTTACTCACACTCCACAAAAAATCACGCGATTCCCTGCTACAGGACATAAGGAATATGAACAATGTGAGAATTTTCGAAATAACTCCTGTGAATAGAAACTTTCTTCCCTATAAAATAGAGAAATTGCTGAAAGAAGAATGGCACCAATAGTTGAGGAGGGAAAAGTAAGAATTTTCCTCGAGAAATATCATAATTATCGCGGCCCCGGCAGGCGGCAGGCGGGTTTTTACAATCCTGCACTGGAAATAGATAGAGACATCAATGTAGCATTTTGTACATATGCTGCAAAAAATGGAGCAAAGAGGTTTCTTGATGGACTTGCAGCAACTGGTATAAGAGGCATAAGGCTTGCTAAGGAGGTAGGAAATATAGAGGTGGAAATTAATGATTACAATCCAAAATCATACGAGCTTATAAAGAAAAATATTGAGTTGAACAATGTTGATGCGATTGCCATAAATGAAAATTTATGTGTATTGCTGCAGAAAAGAAGATACGATTATATAGATATCGATCCCTATGGCTCTCCCATTCCATTCATTTCATGCCTTTTTAAAGCATTAAAAAAGAGAACATATCTTGCCGTAACAGCAACTGATACTGCAACGCTATGCGGGGCTTATAAAAAAGCATGTATAAGGAAATATCATTCCATTCCTTTAAGGAGAATGGCGTCGAAAGAAGCTGGTTTGAGGATACTCCTTGCATATATAGCAAAGCAAGCAGCAAGTTTTGACTACGGTTTTAAACCCCTGCTGAGTTATGCATGGGGGCATTTTTTCAGAGTTTATGGCATAATGGAGAGAGGAGCGGGAAGGGCGGAGGAGAGCATTCAGAATATAGGATGGGTTGTATGGGATGATGGATGGAAATTCCTTGCTTTTGAAAAAATCGATAGCAAACCACTTGCTGGCCCAATGTGGATAGGAAAAATTTCTGAGGGAAATGTGGTTAATGCTGTAAAAGAGATTGTTGAAAAGAAAGAAATGAAAAGGAAAAAAGAATTGATGAAACTGCTCACATTTATTAAAGAAGAAATTTCTCTCCTTCCTCTCTATTATGAGACAGGGAAAGTTGCGAAGGATGTAAAGGTGAGGCAGCCCAAACTCCAGAAGATAATAGATGAATTACAAAAAAGAGGGTATGATGCAGGAAGAACCCATTTCATGCTCAATGCTGTAAAAACAAATGCCCCTTATAGTGTTATAAAGGAAATATTCGTATGAAATGCATTGTATGTGGAAAAGGTGAGGCATCGAAGGCACTTAAGGTTTGTAGAGAATGTATATTAAAAGGAAAGGGAAAGAGTTTTATCGAAGCAGCTCATCGTAGCATCCCCAAAAATGGAAGGAAATGCACAATATGTGGCAATAGCTGCGGCATTGAAGAGGGAAAGGAAGGTTTTTGCAGATTAAGGGTGGGAGGAAAGAAGGGCATAATCAGCTATAGCGATAAGGAAAAAGCAATAGGAGAATATTATTACGATGCCCTTCCAACAAACTGTGTTGCATCATGGGTGTGTGGGAAAAAAGAAGGTTATAATCTCGCCGTCTTTTATGGAGCATGCAATTTTGATTGCCTTTTCTGCCAGAACTGGATATATCACGAGATGGCTGCGAAGAAAACACCGATAATGGAGGCAAAAGAGCTTGTGAGGGCAGTGGAAAAAGCAACATGCATATGTTTCTTTGGAGGCGATCCAAGTTGCCAGATTGAGCATGCTCTGAATGTTGCAGAAAAGAGCACTGCCACAGTATGCTGGGAAACAAATGGAAATTTCTCTCCAAAATTTCTCTCGAGAATAGCAGATTTTACAGATGGAATAATAAAATTTGATTTAAAAGCATGGAATGAATCGCTACACATTGCACTGTGTGGAGTTAGCAACAAAAATACTTTGAGGAATTTTGAATGGCTGGCCAGCCGTTGCAGCATGGCGGCGAGCACACTCCTCGTGCCATATTATATTACGACTGAGGAAGTGTATAGGATAGCGGAATTCATTGCTTCAATAGACGAAAACATTCCTTATTCCTTGCTTGCTTTCTATCCCTCGCATAAAATGAATGATTTACCATTTACAACAAAAAAGCAGGCGGAAGAGTGTTACAGTGCGGCAATAAAAGCTGGGCTTAAAAGAGTGAAAATAGGAAATGTACATCTTATCCGTTAAACTTATCTTGTAAGTTATTATCTATTTTCATGATTAGTAGAGAGGGAAATATTGTTGTGGCGAAATTTACAGAGGGAAATATTATCGAAAATCTGAAAAAACTCATGGAAGATGTAGGAGCTGATTCAGCTGTAATACTCAATGGCATAGGAATGCTGGAGGGTGCTGTTATAGGATATTTTGATGGAGAAAAATACATTGAGGAGAAAATTGAGGAGCCTGCAGAACTCGTCTCCCTTCAGGGAAATATCGGGAAAAGTGAGGATGAATACATAATACATGCTCATGTTGCCCTTGCAACCTCTGACCACATGCTTAAAGGCGGGCATTTGTTAGGCGGGAGGGTAAAGGTGGTGAATGAAATAGTGGTATTGATATTGGAAAAAATGAAAATCAGGAGAGTCAAAAGAGGGAAATTACTTGAAATGGAGGTAGAGTAGCTGCAATACAACAAAAAGAAATTTTATTTATTGCTATACCATTCTAAAACATGCTACCAACAATGGATGATTTTGATTTTACAGGCAAGAGCGTTATAGTGAGGGTAGATATTAACTCCCCTTTGGAGCCAGATACACTTAGAATAATGGACAACTGGAGAATAAAAAAAGTTATTCCCACTCTTAAAGAACTTAAGGAAAAAAATGCAAGGGTGATTGTTCTTGCTCATCAGGGAAGGCCAGGAAAATGGGATTTTACAAGTCTGGAGCAGCATGCGGAGGAAATTAGCAAGTTAATGGGAGAGGAAATAAAGTATGTGGATGATGTTTATGGCGAAAAGGCAATCAATGAAATAGAGAAGCTGGAAAGAGGAGAAATTTTACTTCTTGATAATGTAAGGAAATGTAGCGAAGAAATGGAAAAGAAAGATGCTGAGGAGCATGCAAAGGCAGAGATGGTCCAGAAACTTGCCAAATATGGAGATGCATTTGTAAATGATGCATTTGCTGCCGCCCATAGAAAGCATTGCAGCCTCCTTGGCTTTATTCCTGTGCTGCCATCATTTGCTGGGAGGCTGATGCAGAAGGAAGTGGAGATGGTTGAGAAGTTGCTGAAGGAGGCGGAAAGACCACGCCTCTTTATTTTTGGAGGGGGTAAATATGAAAATGCAATCGATGTTATAGAAAAATTGCTGGAAGATGGAAAGGCTGACAAAATAATGCTCGGTGGAATGCCTGCGAATGCTTTCCTTGCTGCTGAAGGAAAATATGAAATGGAGGTTGATGAAAAAGTGAAAAGAATTTTGGATAAATACAGGGAGAAACTAATCCTGCCTGTTGGCACAATTGATGGAAAAGATATCGATGAAGAAAGCATAAAAATTTTTAAAGAAGAGATTTCAAATGCTGCATCAATATTTATTTCAGGCCCCATGGGTGTTTTTGAAGAAGAAAAATACAGCAGGGGAACAAAGGAAATTTTAAAAGCCATAGCATCTTCAAAAGCCTTTTCCATGGCTGGCGGCGGGCACACTGCGGCGGCGATAAACAGGCTGGGGCTGGAAGAAAAATTCAGCTATGTTTCGACAGGAGGGGGAGCGCTTGAGAGAATGTTGATGGGTGAAAGGTTGCCTGCTATAGAGGCACTGATAAAATTTAAAAGGAATTAAGCTTTTCATACCATGAATATCGTTCATGTTGTGGGCACGGGCACCATTGGAGAACCTTTAATTGGTTTGTTATGTGATTTGAAGAATGAACTTGGCATAGATGAGGTTACATTTTACAAGCATAGCCCCGTCTTGACAGATCGTCCAAAAATAAAAGGACTGCTCAGGAGAGGAGGGGTGCTGGCAGTTAGGGAGGAAAAGATAAAGGAATTCAGGGAACTTGGAATGGAGCCCACATATACTGCTGAAGAAGCCATAGCAAGGGCAAGCGTGGTAATAGATTGCTCACCAAAGGGATATGGATTGGAGAATAAGGAGAAATATTACAGGAAATATGAGGATAAGGTAAAGGCATTTCTTGCTCAGGGCTCAGAGTTTGGATTTGGAAAGCCATATGCATATGGAATAAATGATGAGGCGCTGGGCAATGATAAATACATTCATATTGTCAGTTGCAACACGCATAATATTGCGGTAGCAATAAAATGCATTGCCTTTGATGATGGAAAAGATAATTTTGAAAGCGGGAGGTTTGTATGCATAAGAAGGGCGAGCGATATATCACAGGAAAGCAAATTTATTCCCTCGCCCTATGTAAATGAGCATAAGGATGCAAAATTTGGAACGCATCACGCAAGAGATGTATGGTATCTTTACAATACTCTCGGCTATGATCTGAATGTCTTTTCCTCAGCCCTCAAAATAAATACACAATACATGCATGCGATATGGTTTGATATAAAAGTAAGAAAGGAAACGAGTGAGGAAGATGTTATTCAGCGATTCCAGAATGAGCCGAGAGTGGCTATAACACACAAGAAACTATCGAGCCTCGTTTTCTCCTTTGGAAGGGATCATGGTCATTATGGCAGAATTTTGAACCAGACCGTCGTTGTTGTGCCAACACTAAAGGTGAGGAGAGGCAAGGAGGTATTTGGTTTCTGCTTCACGCCGCAGGATGGAAATTCATTGCTCAGCAGTATAGCAGCAACTGAAAAAATACTTTATCCAGAGGAACACGAAGAAAAACTGAAGGTTCTCTCAAGATTTTTATTTGACGAAGTCTAAGCAAGGATAAATGCTCTGAGAAAATCATTGGCTGAGTAGCCAGTGCCATCATAAGCTTTAACTTCCAGCAAATGCTTTCCAAAATCTTTC
>CAZTDS010000063.1:0-8176 GCA_964612535.1 uncultured Thermoplasmatales archaeon | reverse complement strand
TGTGAGATCACTACCCATTGAAAAAACAGCGATAATAAATAATGAAGCTATAAGTATATTTGGAAGAGAAGTATTTCCATTGCTTGAGAGAGGAGATTCTTCCTCAACCACTGCTGCTCTTTCCCTCTAAAATTTCTTTTATTTTCTCCGTTGCTTCATCTATAATTTTTTTATCGTAGGTAACTTCCTCAAAACTTTTTGCAGGTATTCCAATAAGATGCACCTCCTTGGGAAATTTCTCCATGACAACCTTCAAGATTTTAAGCGCTTCTATGGCTGCGAGGAAATGAGCTCCCTCGCTTTTATCTTCAATAAGAAATATATCCTCGTTAATGAAATGTACAATGTCATCACTTCCATAGACAGCATCAACTATGATGAGTTTTTCCTCGCCTTCATATATTCCATAAAATTTGAAAAAATCTGTTCCAAGATATTCCATTCTCGCTTCCTTAACAGTGTTCTTTAATTTCATATAAACTTCATATCCTGCTGAGTCATCTCCTGCCAGTGTATTGCCAAGAAATATAATTAGGCAGTTCATAATTTTATTACATGAACGCTGCAAGATATGCAAGGGTCATATGCCCTTATTACCATTTCAACTTTTTTACCCACGAGGTCAATATCTTTGTAACCATCATTCCACATTCCCTCTGCCATCTTCTTGGCATCGAGTTCCATCATAGGAATAAACATTGCCGTTGGGGTTATCACATTCATGTATTTCACAATGTCATTTTGAATATCCACTTCATATATTAACAGCCCTCTTGGCGCTTCCGTAACTGCATATCCTTTTCCATCGTGTTTTTCAGGCATTACTCTCTTCTCCTCCTTTATTTTAATGTTTTCTGCCATTTCCATTATTTTTTCTGTAAAATACACAATTTCAATGGCTTGGCTGAAATTGTTGGCAAAACTATTCTCTGGTCTCAAAAATCTCTCATAGTTGTTAACAAGTTCTTTGGCTGTTCCATTCATTAACTCTTTGTTTAATACAAGCCTCGATAGAGCGCCAACCATGAAAGGCGAATCCTTATATTTTCCTCTTTTTGCAAAAGAATATGGAACAACCTCCTCTTTAATATGCTCTTTATAACCGGAAATATGAAACGAAAAGCCATCTGATGCTACAATTTCTTCGCCATATACTCCATATCCTTCATAGGGTTTTATTGCAAGGTGATTGCGGGGTATATTAACATATGATGGATATTCATACTCTGCAAAGAAATCCACAGTTGCTATTGCTGCTTCCTTTACTTTTTCTGCAGCTTTTTTAATATTTTCCATATCCTGCTGGCTGGGTAACTTACCGAATCCACCAACAACTGCATTCTCCGGATGTATTTCTCTTCCGCCGAGTATACTCTGAACCATTGCACCAAAATTTTTCAGTTCCATTCCATTTTTCATCAAATCCGGATATTCCTTAGCCATGGAAAATGCATCCGGGAATCCAAGATAATCTGGAATGGCAAACAGATATAAATGGAGGGCGTGACTTTCCACCATGTTACCAAAATAAAGCATGTTTCGAAGTTGCTTTGTTTGTTCTGTCACCTCTATTTCGAGAGCCTTCTCTATGGCTTCAAGAGGTGTAAGCTTATGAGGGATGGAGCAGAAACTACATATTCTGGGGCATATGGCGGCGGCGTCTTCATAATGTTTATTCCTTGTTATCATCTCAAAAAATCTGGGTCCTTCTGTTACCGTGATTTTCGCTCTAACTTCATCTCCTATTTCAACAACCACCCCTGCTTTTCCTTCTATTCTGGCGAGATGGTCATTCCTGATCTGTCTTTCCACCTTCATCTTCAAACACCTTTTCTATCATTTCATCCATCTTTTTATACTGCTTGCCAAAAATTTCCATTCTTTTCCTAACATCCTCCTTACTGAAACCCTTTTCCTTGAATGTTTTTGCGAGAGAATCAAACCATGCAATGTTGTATGGCAAAGGTCCTCTACATCCAATACATGCAACATTATGGCCGGGGCATCTTGCATTACATCCAGCAACTGTTAAGGGGCCAAGACACATCTCTCCCTTTTCTATAATAATGCATGGATATCCGTTTCTTCTGCATTCTGAGCATACTGGATAATCTTTTTCTTCTGGATAACTGCCAAGAGCAAAACATGCAAGATAATAAACCACCTCCTCCTCTTCCGGCGGGCAACCAGGCAAGAAATAATCTACATCCACATAATTTTTGATAGGCTCTCCAATTCTTCCTTCAAAATCCATTTCATGCTTTCCATAAATTTCTTCGAATATTTCCTTATATTCCTCTCCAAAGAGCATTCCCTGTACTCCTCCATGGATGGCACATGAGCCCACGGCGACGAGAATATCAGCATTTTCTCTTATTTTCTTGAGCTCCTTTTCATCCTCTGCTGTACTCACACTTCCTTCAACAAATGCTACATCAACGTGCTTTATCTCTCCTTTACTGGAAGCCATATACCAGTATTCTATGTCAAATCTTTTCACCGCTTCAAGAATCTCCTTTATGCTGGCCATTCTTAGCTGGCAGCCGTAGCAGGAAGTTAAACCATGCACTCCAATTTTCAGCTTCATTTTATCCCTCATATTAATCCGGGAGTGGAAATTATATCATAGTATCCGAATACTGGACCATCTATGCATATGTATTTTAGAAATGTTGACGAACCGGCTATACAGTGCCCACATTTCCCAACTCCACATTTCATTCTCCTTTCCAGAGTTACATATATCTTCTTCGGATCATATCCATGCTCAATCAATTTATTAAACACATCTGTATAGATCTGCGGAGGCCCGCACACACATACATATGATTTCTCCGGCCTCGTATTTGCATGTCTTATGTGTTCCTGCGCCCGCCCGACCCAGCCGGGCCAGTCGGGGTCGCGGGTGACAGTTTGTATGATTCTTATATCCTCAGCCTCAGCCACGTCTCTCATTGCTTCAAGTTCTTTTTTGAACAGAAGTTTTTTGCCGAAGCGGGCGCTGTTTATAACGGTTATATTTCCAAATTTCCATCGATTGTCGAGGGCATAGGTAAAAACGGAGCGAAGAGGAGCCATTCCTATACCTGCTGCAATTAAAAGTAAATCGTTGCCCTCGAACTTATCGACAGGGAAACCATTTCCATATGGCCCCCTCACACCCACAATGTCTCCTGGCTTAAGCTCAAAAATTTTACTCGTCACCCTTCCAGCTTTTTTTATGCAAAGTTCGAAAAATCCCCGCCTCATGGGTGAGGAGCATATTGATATGGGCACCTCTCCCATTCCTGCTATGCTTAATTGAACAAATTGACCGGGCACAAAAGTCCATGATTCAGCTATTTCTGGATTTTCAAACCTGAAGAGAAATAGGCGGACATCATCAGTGAGTTCATATGTACGGAGAACTCTGCATTTGTAGAGGGTATAAACGTTATCCATTTTTCACCTCCGCTTCCCCAACGCTCCTCACTTTTAGTAAATTCCCGAGAAAATCGATGCCTGCCGGGCAGAAATATGTGCAATTTCCACATCCAACGCAATATGAGGTGCCGAGAGGATAGAAATATGAGTTTTTGCAGATATATCTGTTGAGGAAACGATCTTTCTTTGTCGGTCTAAAGTTATGCCCGCCAGCCACAAGCCCGTGGCTCCTGAACTGGCAGGAATCCCAGAATCTTATCCTGATCGCCCCCTTCCCATCTATTGAAGGAATATCCTGCACATCATAGCATCTGCATGTCGGACAAGTCATTGTGCAATTTCCGCATCCAAGACATTTATCTGCTTCCTCATCCCACAATTCATCATTCATTGTTAATTCGAGCAGGTAGCGAATATTATCAAAACTCCCATAGCAACGGAACATCTTTTGCCTTTTATCTTCAAATTCCCTGAACGCATCTATATCCTTTTGAGTTACTTGGGTAAACAATGAGGGATTTTCATCCACTATTTTATGTCCTTTCGGACTGCCAACCCTTATAAGGTAACCATCCGGGAGTTCATGGAGGAACAAATCAAAACCAATGTCAACAAAATCCGTTCTTCTTAGATTGCAGAAGCAATGTTCATCTGGAAGACAACTTAGCCCTATTATTATTCCTGCTTTTCTTCTACTTGCATAGTATATATCAGTAAACTCATCCATGTAGATTGCATCTAGGATACGGAGAGCAACGATTTCACATGCATGCATACCAAAGAGTACAAATGGCTCCACCTCCTCAACATTTTCTTTATATTCACCATTTTCAATATCTATATCAAACATTTTTTCTTTAGGCGGAACGAAAAATTTTTTGGCAGGAGTTATTGTGCGGATATATTCAAAGGCAATGTCCTCCACATTTTCGATTTCCTTGCGATCATAAAATTTATCGGATATTTTTACAGGAGCATATAATTTGCCGTACTCTTTCAATCTCTCCAAGAACTCGTATAGTTTTTCTTCTGCAAGTTTAACATATCTCATTTATCAGATATACACAAATAAATATATTAATTTTTGCTTTATCAATGTAAATTCATTAAAATTTTGTAAAAAGGGAATATTTATTAATAAATTTATTTCCAAAATATCAAATTTTATGCAATTTTATGCAATAATCAATCAATATGAAAAGTATTTTTATTGTTAAAAGATATCCGCACATGAAGAAAATCAAAGCATTTCTAGAACTAACACGCATTGACCATGCTATAATGCTCTGCCTGGCTATTTTAATTGGAGCTTTGATAGCAGAAGGAAATGCAAGTATAAAGACGTATATTTTTGCATTTGCAACAGCAATATTCCTTGAGATGGGGACGTTCGCTTTAAATGATTATTTCGATTATGAAGTTGACAAAAAAAATAGAAGAATGGATCGCCCCCTTGTTAGAGGGGATTTGAAACCTAGGGATGCTCTTCTCTCATATCTCATTTTTGCTCCTCTTGGGTTAGTTTCGAGTCTATTTGTGAATCTCACTTGTTTTTTTATTGCTTTACTGGACTTTGTTCTTGCAACTTTCTACGATATTAAATTGAAGGAAATTAAAGTAGCGGGTAATTTTTATATTGCATTTACCATGGCCATTCCTTTCGTATTTGGCGCTGTTGCAGTGAGTAATGAAGCGCCAGCCATTATAATCTTTTTTGCCTTCCTTGCTTTTCTCTCTGGAGCAGGGAGAGAAATAATAAAGGACATAATGGATTTCGAAGGAGATAAATTGCGGGGAACAAAATCGTTTCCTGGCTATGTTGGCATCAGAGGAGCTGCCATTTTCGCCTCCCTCCTAATTTTTTCTGCAGTTATTGTAAGTTTTTTACCATATTTTATCAAAATTGATGCAAGATATTACTTCAATAACTTGTTTCTCCTCATTTTAATTCTCTCAGACTCAATGTTTATTTTTTCCTTATATCTGTTGAAAAAAATGGAGTATGAGAAGTGCAGAAAACTGACTTTGATGGCGATGATTTTTGCACTCATCGCTTTTCTTGCTGGCGCAATAGATATAGCATTCATAAAATGAGCGTAAATTATTTATATAATAACAAATATACATTTCGAGGTGATGAAAATGGTGATAAGAAGGGACAAAGATAAGGATAGAATTAAGGATCCATTTGATTGGTTTGGAGAGTGGGGTTTCGAAGACATCTTTGAGGAGTTTGATGAGAGATTTCGCAGAATGCAGCAATACATGAACAGAATACTCAGAGATGCCATGGAGGGCAAGCTCGGCAGTATGGAAGGCAAGCCATACATCTATGGATGGAGTATCAGAATAGGGCCGGATGGTAAGCCAGAGGTAAGGGAATTTGGCAATGTTCCAATGAAACCAGGGATAACAGAGGAAGTCAGAGAACCACTTGTCGATGTAATAGAAAGCGATGACAAAATAAGTGTTACTGCAGAGGTGCCAGGAGTAAAGAAGGAGGACATTGATCTCGAAGTTACAGAGAATACCTTACGAATAAAAGTTGATACCAAAGACAGAAAATATTACAAGGAGGTGGAGCTACCAGCAGAGGTGGATCCAAAGACGGCGAAGGCAACATACCAGAATGGAGTGCTTGACGTTGAACTCAAAAAACTGAAACCAAAGAAGAAGGGTAGAAAAATAAAGATCGAGTAATCTCTTTTCCCCCTTTTTGTTAATTTTTGGAGGTGATTAAAATGGTAGAAAAAAAAGAGTGGATTTTAAAGGTTGAAGAAGCGAAGGCGAGAGATGTTGGGAGAGGTATAGCAAGAATAGATCCAGAAATAGCGGAAGAGATGGGTCTTACGCCAGGTGACGTTATTTCAATAGAGGGCAAGAAAAAAACAGCCTGTATTTACTGGCCAGGATATGCTGAGGATGCAGGAAAGGGAATTATAAGGATAGATGGAATCACTAGGAAAAATGCTGGTGTTGGTATAGATGATAAAGTTAAAGTGAGGAAAATAGTTGCAAAAACAGCTCAAAAAGTTGTTTTTGCTCCAACTGAAGAGTTGAGAATAGTTGGTGCGGAGGAGTATCTTGCTCATCTCCTTGAGGGTCATGTTATCACTAAAGGAGATAAAATCACCATAAATATAATGGGTAGAAGAATTGATCTGGTTGCAACCTCCGTTTCTCCTCCTGCCGATGCCGTCATAATAGGGGCCACAACGGAAATTAAAGTCAGTGAAAAAGTTGCGAAAGAGGAAATGAAAATACCCCGTGTCACCTATGAGGACATTGGTGGATTGCATGATGCGGTGAGGCAGGTAAGGGAAATGATAGAGTTGCCTTTGAAGCATCCAGAGCTTTTTGAACGACTTGGTATAGAGGCGCCAAAAGGGGTGCTGCTGCATGGCCCACCTGGCACAGGTAAAACATTGCTTGCTAAGGCGGTGGCAAATGAAACAAATGCAAATTTCTACTCACTTAGTGGGCCAGAAATAATGAGCAAATATTATGGAGAAAGCGAAGAAAATCTCAGGAAAGTTTTCAAGGAAGCGCAGGAAAATGCACCATCCATCATTTTCATTGATGAAATTGATTCCATTGCTCCAAAACGTGAGGAAGTGACAGGAGAAGTGGAGCGAAGAATAGTTGCTCAACTTCTTGCACTGATGGATGGATTGGAGGAGAGGGGCAAGGTTGTTGTGATAGGGGCGACAAATAGAATAAATGCTATCGATCCAGCCCTGAGAAGGCCGGGAAGATTTGACAGGGAAATAGAGATTGGAATACCAGATAAGAAAGGAAGAAGAGAAATCCTGGAGATACATACGCGAGGTATGCCCCTTGCCAAAGATGTAGATTTGGATAAACTTGCGGAAATGACGCATGGCTATTCCGGCGCAGATTTGGCCGCTCTCTGTAAAGAGGCTGCAATGAGGGCTTTGAGGAGAATACTTCCTGAAATTGATTTAGAGGCAGAGGAGATTCCGGCAGAGATTTTGGAAAAGTTAGAGGTGACAGAAAAGGATTTCTACGATGCATTTAAATCAATGAGTCCCTCTGCTTTAAGGGAAGTGGTGATTGAGACACCCAATGTTCACTGGGATGATATTGGAGGATTGCAAGATGTGAAGCAAAAGCTGAAAGAGGCTGTTGAATGGCCAATGAAATACAACGAATTATTCAGCCACATGGATGCCAAGCCACCAAAGGGTATTTTGCTTTATGGCCCACCTGGCACAGGAAAAACTTTGCTCGCCAAAGCCGTGGCTACAGAAAGCCAGGCAAACTTCATAAGCGTTAAGGGACCAGAATTCCTCTCAAAATGGGTGGGCGAAAGCGAGAAGGCTGTGAGGGAAACATTCAGAAAAGCAAGGCAGGCGGCGCCATGCGTAATTTTCTTTGATGAGATAGATGCCATAGCCCCATCCAGAGGAGGCTCGGCAGACAGTCATGTTACGGAAAGAGTTATAAGTCAGATGCTAACTGAGCTCGATGGGCTGGAAGAGCTTAGAGATGTTATTGTAATAGCAGCCACGAATAGACCAGATATAATAGACCCTGCTCTGCTTCGCCCCGGCAGATTCGACCGCCTTATATACATACCGCCACCTGACAAAGAAGCAAGGAAGGAGATATTCAAGATACATACAAGGAAAAAACCGCTCGCCAAGGATGTGAATATTGATGAGCTTGCTGAAAAGACGGAGGGCTACACTGGTGCAGATATTGCAGCAGTTTGCAACGAAGCAGTGATGGC